>RGSB01000001.1 GCA_010032875.1 Actinomycetota bacterium
CGCATATCTTGAATCTTTCTCCACCTTTATCGATGAAGGCCGTTTGGTTTAAAAATCATGTTGCCTACACAATGGCAAAGTACGGAATGAGTATGTGCGTACTTGGTATGGCTGAAGAGTTTAAGCGTGATGGCATAGCTGTTAATGCTCTATGGCCTCGCACGGTTATCGATACTGCAGCACTTCAGATGATTCCCGGCATTGATGCACTAGCTGGAAGAAAGCCAGAAATTTTGGCGGATGCAGCTCACATCATCTTTAATCGTAATGCAAAAGAGTGCACCGGTAATTTCTTTGTGGACGATTTAGTTCTTGCCAGTGAGGGAATTACTGATCTTGAAAAGTATTCAGTAACGCCGGGAACTAAGGATTTCTTACTCGACTTTTTCTTAGATTAAAAAGAGAGCATCATCAATGCCTGTATATGAATTGAATTCAACAAATGTTATAGCCGAAAATGAACGCCGTGGGAAAGCGCATGATTTATTTTGGTAAGCGTTCCAACGCCACAACAATGGTTCTCTCCCGAGCTGCCTTTGGCGTTAAGGGAAATGTTTTACCCGGTTTCTTGTCCTATTTGCTCTTTGTTGGATGGGAAACCGTTCTGGTTTCTTTGGCAACATTGGCAACCGGAACAGTTTTTGAACGTGTCGGTGGCATAGATAGAAATATTGCGATGGTTATTGGATTCTTGATTGCAGTTTCCCTGACTCTTGTTGGGGGAGTACTTGGCTTTGCTGTAATCATGAAATTACAAAAATACTTAACTCTTGTCACAATCTTCTTAACTCTCGGATACATAGCTTTGACAGTTGACTCTGTTGTTTGGAGTACCGTACTTGAGAAACCATCTGGATCGGTTCAGAGTTTTATAGGTGCATTAATTTTTGGAATTACGGGAATAGGGTTGGGATGGGTAAACGCGGCTGCCGATTATTCACGATACTTACCAAGAACGGTCAAGAGTTCTTCAGTAGTTGCTTGGACAGTTCTAGGAGCGTCAATTGTTCCAATAATTTTAGTTATTTATGGCTCCGCGTTATCGGCAAGTGATCAAAAGTTATTTGATGCAATTGCAATGGATCCAATTGGCGCACTAACAACTCTGCTACCAACCTGGTACCTAGTAATTTTTTCTTTAGTTGCGATTTTAGGTTTGGTTGGAGGAGCGATACTAGATCTGTACTCATCAGGTTTGACGCTTGTCAGTTTAGGTGTGCCCATCAAACGCCACATTGCGGCCACTATCGATGGCACGTTAATGCTGATTGGAACAATCTATATGGTTTGGATAGCAGATAATTTCTTCATTCCATTTCAAGGTTTCTTAATCACATTGGGGGTGCCCGTTGCGGCTTGGAGCGCAGTTTTTGTAACAGATGTTTTGATGCGTAAAAAGAGTTATCAGGAGAAGGATCTCTTTACGCCAAAAGGTATTTACGGGTCAGTTAATTGGTCATCTATTGGATGTGTACTGGTTGCGACAATTATCGGGTGGGGATTTGTAACAAACTCATTTGCAACGTGGTTGAGTTGGCAAGGATATTTTCTGGGATTAATTGGTGGCAAAGAAGGTCCATGGGCATATTCCAGCGTTGGTGTCATATTTGCACTCGTTATCGGATTTTTTGGGGCGCGAATCAACAAGTGGATTGTTGGTCCTTGTGGCTGCCGCGCTCGGATTGATAACTGCAAACTCGCCGCTTTCGAACAGATATTTTTCTGCCCTAGATTTTCAAGTCGCGGTTGGATCCGATTGGTACCTCTTAGAACTATCAATTCTTAAAGTCATCAACTACTTACTGATGAGCATTTTCTTCTTTGTTGTTGGTTTGGAGATTAAACGCGAGCTAACGTCAGGACATTTAGCTTCCATGAAAAAAGCTATGTTGCCCTTTGTTGCAGCACTTGGTGGAATGCTTTTCCCTGCGCTTATCTATTTGGCTATTGCAGTTTCAGTTGCACCAGCAGGTTGGGGAGTACCAGTTGCAACGGATATCGCATTAGCCGTTGGCTTGTTAACAATGCTCGGGCCTAGCGTGGCAGCATCACTGCGATCTTTCTTGCTGGCACTGGCCGTAATCGATGATATTGGCGCAATTTTGATAATCGCATTTGTGTACTCAACAGGCATAAGTTTTTCTTGGCTTGCTGCAGCCATTATCAGTATCGGATTTGTTGCGTTATTAAAAAAGACTCGAGTTACTTCGCTGGCTGTGTACTCGCTCTTTGCATTCACTCTGTGGTTCTCGTTGTATAAAACAGGGGTTCATCCAACACTAGCCGGTGTAATTCTTGGTCTCATGACTCCAAATATTGTGCACGAGCGCACAAAGATAGAAGATTCTGATGATGGATCTGTATCAGTAATTGAATGGCTCGAGCACAAGTTTCATCCACTTAGCACCTTCTTTGTTGTTCCAATTTTTGCTTTTGCAAATACTGGAGTGGCGATAACCTCAGATTCAATCAAAGGCGCATCTCAATCTCTTATTGCGTGGGGTATTTTCTTCGGTCTTGTAATCGGTAAACCATTAGGAGTTTTATTTGCTGCGCTTATGGCTAGGAAGCTAAAAGTTGCTGAATTTTCTGATGGAATGAATAGATCTTCATTGCTAGCAACAGGAAGTGCCGCGGGCATCGGTTTTACTGTTGCAATCTTTATTGCCAATCTTGCCTTCAAAGATTCGGTAGAACAGGACATTGCTGTACTCGCAGTAATTGTTGCATCCGTCGTAAGTGCACTGCTTTCATTAGCGCTCTTCAAATTGTTTGCAAAAAAATAAACCCCGCCACATCTGTAGCGGGGTTTATTTAGAGTAATTCTTAGAGATCGAAGTAAAGCTCGAACTCTGCTGGGTGCGGACGCAAGCGAACATAATCAACTTCTTGTGTTCGCTTGAATGCAATCCACGTATCAATGAGATCTTTTGTGAAGACGCCACCTTTAAGCAAGAACTCATGATCTTCTTCAAGATTATTGAGAACAGCTTCTAGTGAACCCGGAACTTGTGGAATAGCAGCAGCTTCTGCTCCTTCTAGTTCGTAGAGATCCTTGTCTACTGGCTTTGGTGGTTCGATCTTGTTTTGAATTCCATCAAGTCCTGCCATCAACATTGCAGCGAATGCTAGGTATGGATTTGAAGATGGATCTGGGCAACGGAATTCAATGCGCTTTGCCTTTGGATTCGAACCAGTGATTGGAATACGAATACACGCAGAACGGTTACGAGCAGAGTAAACAAGGTTTACTGGTGCCTCATAACCAGGAACCAAGCGGTGATAAGAGTTAACAGTTGGGTTAGTGAATGCAAGTAATGACGGTGCGTGCTTTAACAAGCCACCGATGTACCAACGAGCCATGTCGGATAAATCGCCGTAACCATCACCGAAGAACAATGGTTTTCCATCTTTCCAAAGTGATTGATGCACGTGCATTCCAGAACCGTTGTCACCGTATAAAGGCTTAGGCATAAATGTTGCAGTCTTGCCATTTTCCCAAGCGGTGTTCTTGATAATGTACTTAAATTTCATCACATCATCTCCGGCGTTGAGAATGTCGCTGAAGCGATAGTTAATTTCCATCTGACCAGCTGTTCCAACTTCGTGGTGAGCGCGCTCAACCAGAAGTCCTACCTTGCCAAGATTCATTACCATTTCGTCGCGAAGATCTGCGAACTGATCAGTAGGTGACACTGGGAAATATCCACCTTTGATTCGAGTGCGGTATCCGCGGTTAGGTGTTCCATCAGCGTCGTACTCGGCGCCGGTATTCCATGCACCTTCGTATGAATCGATGTGGTGATAAGACTCGTGCATATCAGTCTTAAATCGAACGGCATCAAAGACGTAGAACTCTGCTTCAGGAGCGAAGAATGCTGTATCTGCTATCCCTGTTGACTTCAAATACTCAACGGCTTTACCAACAACGCCGCGAGGATCGCGACTGTATGGAGAGTTATCAACTGGATTATGAACGCTAAACAAAATAACAAGAGTTTTTTCTTTGCGGAATGGATCGATGAACGCTGAACCAGGTACTGGCAGCAACTTCATATCTGATTCGTGAATGGCTTGGAAGCCACGGATTGATGAACCATCAAACATGAGTCCATCTGTGAAAACCGCTTCGTCGAAAGATTCAACAGGAACATTGAAGTGGTGCTGAATTCCAGGAAGGTCAATGAAACGTACGTCAATTAGTTTGACGTCTTCCTTTTTAATGAATGCAAAAATTTCTGCAGAGTTCTTAAACATTTTTCTCCCACGTGATGGTATTTCAAGCTTTGCGCACCGCTTCATCGAGGGCGCATGTGCAAAGGCTACGAGTTTTCCATGAAAAAGGCATAACCCACGTGTTACATCTATGTTAAGTAAATTGCGGGTTTTCAGGCTCGGACTACGCTTAGCGCATGCACTCCGAGGTGAGTTTGGGTAGACGCTTTGCCGCTATTAGCCTGGATTGGTTATCTAGCTACCTTATTGCAATCGTCTTTTTCAGTGGAACGGGTACTTTCTTAGACCGGACCCCGCAGGCAGGCTTCCCAGCGTTGATCATATTTTTTACCGAATATTTTTTGCTCATTTCCCTACAAGGCGCTTCGGCAGGTCACAGGGTTTGTCGCATGCGCATTGTTAATTTTGAAGATGGCGGCCGCCCCACAATTCTTCAAGCTCTGATACGAAGTGTGCTTATGGTGATTGTGATTACGGCAATTACATATGACGAAAATGGACGAGGAATTCACGAACGACTAAGTAGAACGAAAATCGTTTTAGTAAATTAGCGAATTCTTACGCCTTTAGGTAGTGGACCTTTAGGAATTGGCATAGACATTCCGCCAACTGCCTTCAATCGCGCACGTACTTCACGCATCTGATGAGCAGATAACTTCTTTGGAAGTTTCGCTAAATGTTTCTGCAATTTACGTATGGATACTTGACCTTCTAAATCTCCAACAATGACTTCAGTAATCGGCACTCCTGGTGCAAAACGCTCACTCTTACGACGTTCTTCTGTCAGCATTTGTTTTACACCTTGTGAACCTTCTCCGACCAAAACAATTCCGGCACGACCAACACTTCTATGAACCATGTCTTGATTACGAGCAACGGCAACTGCAGGAGTTGTTGTCCAACCCTTGCGAATTGCCATCAATACCGATGCGCCTGCACCAATCTGACCTTCAATTGATGAGTATGCAGCCGTAGAAGCTTGGCGAGTGAAGAAAAACATCGCTGCAAGAAGTGCGATAGGAAGCGAAACAAAGGCTAAATAAATTGGATGACCTATAGCAATACCAATTGCGATACCCACTGCCCAAACAACTAGGAATACAGCAATCAGCGCAAAAGCAATCCATGGCTTAACGCTCTTGGTTACGGAATAGGCATCTCTGAAAGTTTGAAAACGTCGCGGTTTGATCGACGCTTCTTTGTTTTTCTTATTTCGCTTGAACATGCTCATAAGTTTAGTGGGGCAGGGGCTGTACCACCAAGACGTACAGGGGCCCAACGCTGGCCTTGATGACTATCTGGATAATCATCTTGAACTTTATGCAGGGCAGATATGAGCGCATCTCTGAGTTGTTTTTCGCCTGCTTCGACATCGCAATCTTTAGCAAAATAAAGAGGCTCACAATATTTAACCGTGATTGGAACACTCTGTCTCATTAAGTTTTTCTTAACACCCTTCGTCCAAATACGCTGGCTTCCCCAAATGATTGTCGGGATTACCGGTACACCTGCAGCCATAGCCAGACGAACCGCGCCGGATTTAAGTCCTTTGATTTCAAAACTAGTTGAAATTGTTCCTTCAGGAAAAATCCCAATAATTTCACCTTTTCGTAACGCACGAAGTGCTGCCACAAAAGATGCGGAACCATTTCCACGATCAACACTTATGTGATGCATGCCGCGCATCAGAGGGCCTGCTAATTTATTGTCAAAAATCTCTTTCTTTGCCATAAATCTCACATAGCGCTTCTTTGGAAGTACACCGGTGCCAACAATTGCAAAGTCAAAGTAACCAATGTGATTCATGGCAAGGATTGCTCCGCCTTCTTGCGGAATATTATCTTGACCGGAAAATGAGAAACGTAGATCCAAATATTTCCAGATTGATTTGATAAATACGACAACCGGTGGGTAAACAAAGTCAGCCACGAGATGCACCAGTTTTTGCTGCCATCGCGTCTTTGTACAGACGTCCAGCACGATAGCTTGAGCGAACTAAAGGACCGCTCATCACACCCAAGAAGCCCACCGCTTTTGCTTCTGCTGCTAATTCAACAAACTCTTCTGGCTTTACCCAACGTTCTACTGGATGGTGACGATTTGTTGGCCTTAAATACTGTGTAATTGTTATGAGATCACAGCCAGCGCTTCTCAGATCAATGAGAGCTTGGGAAATCTCTTCGCGGGTTTCGCCTAGCCCTAATATCAAGTTTGATTTGGTGATTAATCCGAAATCTCGCGCCATTGTGATTACTCGCAGGGATTTTTCGTAAGTAAAGGCTGGTCGGATACTCTTGAAAATACGTGGAACAGTCTCCAAGTTATGCGCAAAAACTTCCGGTTGAGTTTCAAAAATTTGGTTTAACAAATCAGAGTTTGCGTGAAAATCAGGAGCAAGCATTTCAACGCCACAACCAGGGTTTAATTGGTGGACCTGTCGAATTGTTTCAGCGTATAACCAAGCACCTTCATCTTCGAGATCATCACGTGTTACACCTGTAATTGTTGCGTATTTCAAACCCATAGCCTTTACAGATTCAGCAACTTTACGTGGCTCTTCCCGATCTATCGGATCTGGTTTACCTGTATCGATATTACAAAAGTCGCACCTGCGTGTGCATTTTTCTCCGCCAATTAAAAATGTTGCTTCTTTGTCTTCCCAACACTCGAAAATATTTGGACATGCTGCTTCTTGGCACACAGTGTGAAGACCTTCAGATTTAACTAACGCACGTAAACGTGTGTACTCGGGACCCATATTCGCACGCGTCTTTATCCACTCAGGTTTGCGTTCAATTGGGGTCAGCGCATTACGAGCTTCAATTCGAATCATCTTTCGACCATCTGATGCGATTGTCATGCGCTCACCCTAACTAATGTTGCAATGAGGTTGCGTTCCAGAACCGGAATAACTTCCGCAGATGTGATCTCTCGCTTTAATTCCTTCGCCATTGAGGTCACTTCTGCATCTGCAATACCGCAAGGAATTATCTGTGAAAATGCTGATAAGTCAGGATTAACATTTAGTGCAAAGCCATGCATGGTTGTGCCTTTCGCCACACGTATTCCGATCGCTGCAATTTTTCTTGGTGCCAATTCATCATTGATCCACACGCCTGAACGGCCCTTTATTCTCTGCACAAGTAATCCAAACTCCGCACATGTATCAATGAGAGCCCCTTCAAGTTCGCGGACAAAGCCAACTAACTCAGTCGGTTTCGCAAGTCGCAAAATTGGATATCCAACTATTTGACCAGGACCATGCCATGTAATTTTTCCACCGCGATCGACATTAATTACTGGTGTTCCATCGACAGGACGTTCAATTTCTAAGGTTCTTTTTCCTGCGGTATAAACAGATGGATGTTCCACAAAAATTAATGTGTTTGACATTCGCCCTGCGCTGACTTGCTCATGAGTGCGACGCTGAATTACCAAGGCTTCTTCATAATCGAGTTGATGAAGATTCTTCACCACCATTGTGGGGTCAAGTGTCGTAGTGGCTGCCACGGACTTAGCCTAAAGGTAGGCTTGCCCAGTCGCGAATCCTCGCCTAAACACGTACGAAAGGTACCAACTGCCGTGTCGTCTAGCACTTCTGTGAAATCTCGTAAACCCTTTGCTTTAGCAATGCTCGTAGTGCTGATCTGGTTCTTGTTAACCGGAGTGTTCGGACCACTCTTTGGCAAACTCACCTCGGTACAGGAAAATAACAACTCTTCTTTCTTACCAAAGGGCGCTGAAGCGACACGAGCTTCTGAATTAATTCAAACCTTTTCAGGCAAAGACTCATTTAATTTTCCAGCATTGGTCTTGTTTGACGGTGGGGCTACTCCTGAAAAACTACAAGCGATCAATTCCCATCTCGAAGCCGTAGGTGAATTAACACTCGCTGGTACCAGCGCAAAGATTTCAGATTACTTAGCACCCGGACAGAGAATCACAGCTTTTCCATCAGCAGATGGAGAAGCAATTTTGGCCAATGTTCCACTCGATGGAAATGCAATTTCAAAAATTTTGCCTAACGATGAACCCGTTCTGCCTGCAATTGTTGAGGCTTTACGGGAAGATCTCGGACCAATAGCAAAAGCAAATAATCTCACTTCTTATGTGACGGGTCCTGGCGGATTGCTAGGAGATCTATTCGGTGCATTTGGTTCAATCGACTCAACTCTTTTGTTAACCACATTAGGTGTTGTGGCGCTGATTTTGATTGTTGTTTATCGCTCACCAATTCTTTGGATTATTCCTTTACTCTCCGCGCTCTTTGCTCTGTCAACGGCTGGTGGAATTGTTTACCTTTTAGCAAAAAATGACATTATCGATGTCGATGGACAGTCACAGGGAATTCTCTCCGTATTGGTGATTGGTGCAGCAACAGATTATGCGCTTCTACTTATTGCAAGGTATCGAGAAGAATTACATCTGCACGAGAGCAGATTTGATGCAATGCGCGCGGCTTACAAAGGTGTGTGGGAACCGATACTTGCATCTGGATCTACCGTCGCGATTTCACTGCTAGTCCTTTTGTTTAGCCAATTAACAAATACTGCTGGCCTTGGACCAATCGGAGCCATTGGAATCGCATGCTCTGTCCTAACAATTTTGACCTTATTGCCAGCCCTGCTTTTGATTTTCGGTCGTTGGATTTTTTGGCCTCGCCGCCCAAACTTTGATGGAGATGATCATGTTCTTTCAGGCGTGTGGTCAAAAGTGGGAGCCGGGATTGGGCGTAATCCGCGCAAGGCTTGGGTAATTACGGGAATTGTTTTGTTGGCTCTTGCTTTTACTTCACCAACGTTAAAAGCAGACGGAATTGGAACAGTTGATACCTTCACAACCAATCCAGAATCAGTAGTTGGCCAGAAGTTATTACTTAAGCATTTTCCAGGCGGAGAAGGTGATCCAACTCAAATTGTTGTTGATGTCGATAAGTTGGACGCAGTTGCGAAAGCTGTTAAAAATGCACCGGGTGTTACTTCAGTTGAACCTCTACTGGATGGGTTTGCTATTCCAGGTGGTCCTATTCCTCAAATTAAGATTGTTGATAACAGAGCAATTTTAAACGTAACTTTGAATAAAGCACCTGACAGTGTTGAGGCAGCAAATGACATTCCAGAGATTCGCACACTTGCACATAAAGCTGATCCAACATCATTAGTTGGCGGAACTAGTGCAGTTTATTTCGATGTTCGCACTGCAAACGATCGAGACAATAAAACTATTATTCCGATTATTTTATTGGTTATCACGGTGATTCTCGGATTACTGCTGCGCAGCATCTTGAGCGCAGCATTACTGCTAGGCACTGTCGTTCTCTCCTATTTTGCAACACTTGGAGTATGCGCCCTTGTCTTTAATCACGTATTCGGTTTTGCAGGGGGAGATACATCCTTCCCATTATTTGCCTTCATCTTCTTGGTAGCGCTGGGTATTGATTACAACATCTTCTTAATGACAAGAGTGCGAGAAGAATCCATCAAACTTGGAACACGTCAGGGAGTTATCAAAGGTTTAACTGTTACTGGCGCCGTAATAACATCTGCGGGAATTGTTCTTGCAGCAACATTTGCAGTGCTCGGGCTTATTCCGCTCGTACCACTAGCCCAGTTGGGCTTTGCTGTTGCTTTCGGCGTGCTCCTTGACACAATAATTGTTCGCTCCATATTGGTTCCGGCTCTGGTACATGAAATTGGACCAAAAATTTGGTGGCCTTCTAGCCTTAAAAAGTAAGTAACATGAAACTTCGAGTTGGCATTGCAGGCTATGGATTAGCCGGCCGAAGTTTTCATGCTCCAATTTTGTCGGCTACGAATTTTGATATCGCTGCAATTCTTACAAATAATGATGTTCGAAAGCGCCATGCAAAAGAAGATTTTCCTGCTGCGAAAATACTTTCAAATATTGAAGAGTTATGCGAGCAGGGTTTAGACCTTGTTGTGATCGCATCGGGAAATCAAGTTCATCTATCGCAGGCACTTGCCGCAATTAAAGCGGGAATTCCAACAGTCGTTGATAAACCTATGGGTATAAATGTTGCCCAAACTGAAGAAATTTTAAACGCTTCAATTAGCGCTGGCGTTCCTGTCACAACTTATTTCAATCGTAAATGGGATAGCGACACACTGACTCTCAAACGAGTGATTCGCGATGGTCACATCGGAAGAGTGATTCGTATGGACTCACGTTTTGAAAGATTTAGACCACAGTTAAATCCTCAGTCATGGCGTGAGAATAATTCACCGCAAGATGGTGGTGGATTGTTATTGGATTTGGCTCCACACTTGATTTCAACCGCAATAGACTGTTTCGGTCACGCCGAATTGAAGTCAGCTTCCATCAGAAGTGTTCGGGGTGGCGCAGATGATGATTGTGTTTTACTTCTCGGACATGATTCAGGAGTTGAGTCAATTTTGTCTGCAAGCGCCGTAGTTGGTTCACCCGGTCCTCGCCTTCGCGTTATCGGAAGCGATGGCGCATTTGTAGTCAACGAACTCGACCCTCAAGAAGCACTTTTAAGATCAGGCAAGAAACCTAAAGATGGTAAGTGGAATGAGGACACAGCCTCAAAGGCATTTATTCATAGAGGTGACTCCGTTGAAGAGTTTAAATCTGATCCAGGTAACTATTCTCATTTTTACTCTTTAGTTCATGATGCGATTGTAAATAAAACAGGGATGCCTATAGGTTCAGAAGAGATACTCGCCGTTGCGCGAATCATTGACCATGCTCGAAAGATAAATACGCATGGTTAAGAAGGTCGTGGTCATTGGTGCGGGATTGGCTGGACTCAGTGCCGCAATTACTTTAGAGAACGAGGGCGTTTACGTTACGGTACTGGAAAGTTCCGATCGCCCAGGTGGTCGTGTCAGCAGTGATGTCGTTGACGGATTTATATGCGATCGCGGATTTCAATTAATCAATGCGAATTATCCAGAGATAAAACGTATTGGTTTAATCAAGAACATAGATTTCATTTCAGCATCATCAGTTATCGAAGTTGCAAGGGATGATCGTCGAATCCGTATTGGCGACCCTCGTTCGGCATTCTTTTCAGTGTTTAATCCAGAAACCGGCTCACTACTCGAGAAGTTTCGGCTTGTTAAGTATCTTCTAAAAAGTAAACCAGCGGCGAGCGTTGGGGAAGAGCTTAAAAATAGTGGCTTGGGTAAAACTTATGAGCGAGTACTTAGACCTTTCTTGACCGGCGTTTTCTTAGCTGACCCTTTACTTGTCAGTGCCGAGTACGGTCGCACTGCAATTAAGTATT
The DNA here is from genome assembly GCA_010032875.1 of Actinomycetota bacterium. Classification (GTDB taxonomy): domain Bacteria; phylum Actinomycetota; class Actinomycetes; order Nanopelagicales; family Nanopelagicaceae; genus Planktophila. The sequence continues at coordinate 11,507 of RGSB01000001.1, forward strand.
TTGCTACAGGAAATTCAGGATTGCCCGTTGGGGGAGTCAAAGTATTTTCGGAAGTTCTTGCATCTCGAGTAAGTGATATTCGCTATGGGGTGCAAGTGAACTCTATAAAGAAAAATACGGTTAAGACTTCCAAAGGCAGTTTTGAAGCCGATGCAATTATTGTTGCAACTGATGCGACAACCGCGGCGCAACTTTTAGATCTCACAGAGGTGCCTAAATTAGTTGGCTGCACCACCTGGTATCACTCAACAAAAGATAGCCCAACTACAAGCAAGTCATTAATTGTTGATAGCCAAAATCGTGGTCCAGTTGTAAATACGATTGTTATCTCAAACATGATGCCTGACTATGCGCCAGTAGGTAAGAGTTTAATTTCAAGTACGAGCATTCTCCCAACAACAGAATCCGAAGTGCGTAGACATTTATCAGTGATGTATGGAACAGATACACGCAATTGGAAGTTGGTGGCAAAGTACGAAATACCTAGCGCTTTGCCTTTATCCGGATTAGAAACGAAGATTGCGTCAGGTTCGCACGTGAAAGATTCAATTTTTATTGCAGGTGATTACAAGAGTGCGCCATCGCAAAATGGTGCATTGCTTTCAGGGCGCCTGGCGGCTCTCTCAGTTTTAGTCGACTAGCGCTGCAAGTGCAGGTGCAATATGTGGATAGTCAAAGACAAAACCTGCATCCAAAAGAGCCTGTGGCATAACTTTTTTAGAACCCAGAATCTCACTTGAGAAACCGCCAAGAGCAATCTTTAGAGCAATTGCCGGCGCAGGAAATAGAGCTGGGCGATGAAGTGCACGAGCTAGTCCAGCAGTGAATTCTTGATTTGTAACCGGGTTTGGCGAAGTTAGATTTATCGGACCTTCAATTTTACTTTCGAGTGCAAAAACTATCGCTCGAATTTGATCATGAAGTGTTATCCATGACCACCACTGTTTTCCGCTACCTAATTTTCCACCTAATCCAAATCGAAAAAGTGGAAGCATGCGACCTAGTGCGCCTCCTGTTGGTTCAAGAACTAATCCTGTGCGAAGTTTTACGGTTCTCACGTCCTGAACTAAATCTGCGGCACCTTCCCATTCGCGACAAACAGCAGCTAGAAAATCATCTCCTGCGCGATCCGATTCGATAACTGCTCGGTTTCCAGTTTCGCCATACCAACCGATTGCACTGGCACTGATGAAGACAGAAGGCTTAACGGTATTTACGGCGTTAGCAATTGTTGTTGTACCAAGAAGTCGTGAATTTAGGATTTCGCTTTTGTATTTTTTTGTCCAACGTTTATCTCCAACACCGGCTCCCGCCAAGTGAATAATTGCATCCACACCAGCAAGAGCTTCGAGATCAACGGTTCCGGCTTGCGGATCCCACATAATTTCTTCTGCAGAGCGACTCGGTCTGCGAACTAATCTTTGTACTGTGTAACCCTCAGATTTTAGATATCCAACTAACGCATTTCCGATGAGACCGGTAGAACCGGTAATCGCAACTCGTTGCATTGTTGGCATCAGAGTCCTAGGTCCGATTCAAATGCACCTTGTTCTAGACGTTCCTTGAGTGTTACTAAGAACCGCGCGGCATCGGCTCCATCTACAACGCGGTGATCGTATGAGAGACCTAGATAAACCATTGAACGAATCGCAATAGTTTCGCCACCATCTTCGCCACGAACAACCATGGGTCTCTTAACAACTGCGCCTAAACCAAGAATTGCAACTTGTGGTTGATTGATGATTGGAGTATCAAATAATGCACCGCGGCTTCCGGTGTTCGTAATAGTAAAAGTTCCACCACCTAATTCATCTGGTGAAACTTTGTTATCACGTGTGCGAGCAGCTAGATCAGAAATCTTGCGTGCGATACCGCCCATATTGAGATCTCCAGCGTTATGAATAACTGGAACAAGCAAACCACGTTCTGTATCAACGGCAATACCAAGATGTTCGGCACCATGATAAGTAATTTGATCACCTTCAACAGAAGAATTAAGAACTGGATGCACCTTGAGTGCTTCACATACTGCAACGGCAAAGAATGGAAGGAAGGAGAGTTTCACACCCTCGCGAGCTTCGAATGTAGCTTTTGCGCGATCACGCAAACGAGAAATCTTTGTTACATCAACTTCGATAACAGTTGTTAGTTGCGCGCTTACTTGGAGGGATTCAACCATGCGCGCCGCAATAACTTTGCGCAAGCGCGACATTGTCACTGTTGTTCCGCGAAGAGGAGATGCTGCTACTGGTGAGGATTTTGCAGCTGCAGGAGTAGAACTCTGCACTGCAGGAGCACTGTGAGGTGCAACAGGTTTTGCAGCTGCTTGAACATCTTCTTTTCTAATTCGTCCGCCAACTCCGCTACCTTGAATTGTCGCAAGATTTACGCCGAGTTCTGCAGCTAATTTTCTGACGATTGGAGTTACATATGCATCAGCTTGCGCAGCAGCAGGTACTGCAACTGGCGCAACAACTGGGGGAGCAGAGACAACAGGCGCTGCAACGACAGGGGCAACGGGAGCTGGAACCACCGGCGCAGCAGGTGTAAGAACAGGCGAGGCAACTGCTCCACCTGATGAACCAATCAACGCTAGTCGTGCACCAACTGGAACTGTTGAATCAACCGGAACGTCGATTGCGAGAAGAGTTCCTGCAACAGGAGATGGAATTTCTGTGTCAACTTTGTCCGTTGAAACTTCAAGAAGTGCTTCATCCATTGCAACTGAATCACCAACATTTTTTAACCAACGAGTAACAGTGCCTTCGCTGACACTTTCGCCGAGTGCAGGCATCGTTATAACAGTTCCTGAATTATTTGAAGCAGCAGGTGTAACCACCGGTGCAGCAGGTGGGGGAGTTGGCGCTGGTTTCGCAGCAGGTGTTGCAACCGGTGCAGGTGTTGCAACCGGTGCGGTTGGAGCGGTGGCTCCATCTGCAATGACTGCTAGCTCGGCGCCAACTGCAACAGTTTGATCAACGCCGACGACAATTTTTTGTAAAGTTCCGGCAACCGGTGAAGGAATTTCTGTATCTACTTTGTCCGTAGAAACTTCTAGCAAAGGTTCATCGACTTCAACGTGATCGCCTTCGGCTTTAAGCCAACGCGTAACAGTTCCTTCAGTCACGCTCTCGCCAAGGGCTGGCATAGTTAATGAAAATGTCATTGTGATCTCCCTAGATTATCCGTGAGCATGAAGCGGTTTACCGGCGAGTGCCATGTGTGCTTCTCCCATGGCTTCAGAAAGAGTTGGGTGCGCATGAATAAGTGGTGCAACATCATCGGCACTTGCTTCCCAATTAAAGATTAACTGCGCTTCAGCAAGTAATTCGCCAACTCGAGAACCAACCATATGTATTCCTAAGACCGGTCCATTTTTTTGCGCAACAAGTTTTACCGAACCAGCAGTACGAAGAATCTGGGCCTTACCATTACCTGCAAGGTCGTAATTAAGTTCAACGACATCGAATCCGCGCTCTTTTGCAACAGCAGTTGTCAGACCGACGGATGCAACTTCAGGCTCTGAATAAGTCACACGAGGGACACCGTCATAATTAATTGGACGAGGATTAAGTCCAGCAATTTCTTCAGCAACTAAAATTCCTTCGCCAAAGCCAACGTGAGCTAGTTGCAAAGTTGGAATGAGATCGCCAACTGCCCAAATTCCAGGGACATTTGTTCGACACTTATCGTCAACTAAAACATAGCCACGATCCATCGAAACACCTTGTTCTTCATATCCAAGGTTTGCCGAAACAGGACCACGGCCAACGCTCACAAGGAGTACGTCTGCAGTGAATGTTTTTCCATCTTCAAGGGTCACCGTTACGGAATCACCATTAATTGATGCGGATTGGAAGCGCACACCGAGTTCGAAATTAATGCCGCGCTTTCTAAATGCGCGTTCGAGTTGCTTACTTGAAGATTCATCTTCTAGAGCAACTAAGTGGGAGAGGCCCTCAATAATTGTTACTTCTGCACCAAATGATTTCCATACTGATGCGAATTCACAGCCGATAACTCCACCACCAAGAACAATGACACTTTTTGGTACGTATTCCAATTTAGTGGCGTGATCAGATGTGATGATTTTCTTTCCGTCGATTTCAAGGCCAGGAAGAGTTTTTGCGTAAGAACCAGTCGCTAGAACAACATTTTTACCGGTGTACTTTTCCCCATTTACTTCTACAGTGTCTTTCGAAACTAGGCGCCCGTGACCTTCAATGTAAGTGATGTTTCTGGACTTAACCAGACCTTGTAAGCCTTTGTGAAGTCGAGCAATTACGCCGTCTTTGTAAGAATTAACTGCCGGCATATCCATGGAGAGAAATTGTGCGTTAACGCCAAAGTGATTTGCATCGCGCGCACCATCAGCAATTTCACCTGAATGCAATAACGCTTTAGTGGGAATGCAACCCCGGTGAAGACATGTGCCTCCAAGTTTGTCTGCCTCAATCAAAGCAACTGAGAGACCTAGTTGCGCGCTACGTAGGGCACAGGCATAACCGCCGCTTCCGCCGCCGAGTATCACTAGATCAAATTGAGCCACTGAGCACGCCTTTCAAAAATCGTTCCAAGTCCACAAGCTTTCTTGAACACTGGCTCTATCTTGCCAGCCTTCGGGCTAGTTACCGAATTATGGAGTTCTCGACCAAGCGCAGAAGTGTGCGCAGTGCCACACCCGTGCCACCGACGGGCGTATATCCGTGGGCTTTAGATTCGTTATACGCCGGCCCTGCAATATCTAGATGCAACCATGGCACTTCAGGTTTGATGAAATCTTTTAAGAATAATCCCGCAACCAACATGCCACCCATGCGTTCACCAATGTTGGCGAGATCTGCAACTGGTGAATCCAGAGAAGCACGTAACTCTTGTGGCAAAGGCATTGGCCAAAATGCTTCGCCGCTTTCAGATGCCGCGCTTAGAAAACGTGAGCTGAAGTCTTCATTATTTGTCATGACTGCACTCGTGCGAGTTCCAAGTGCAACCACTTGGGCACCCGTAAGTGTTGCAACGTCAATGAGACCGTCGAGAGATTTTGTTTCCTGTGCTTTTACAAGTGCATCAGCCAATACGAGTCGACCCTCTGCATCAGGATTAAGAACCTCAACCGTTTTGCCACCATAAATTGTGATGACATCACTTGGACGAGTTGCATTATCACTAACCATGTTTTCGGCAAGTGGCGCCCATGCTTCGATTGTTACAGGAAGCTTGAGAGAGGCAATTGCGAGAATAGCCCCACAAACTGCGGCTGCTCCACTCATGTCAGACTTCATCGCTTCCATACCCGCAGCAGGTTTGAGTGCAAGACCACCTGTATCAAAGGTAATTCCTTTTCCAACAAAGGCAAATGTGCGTAGAGATTTTTTAGGCGAGTATTTAATGTGAAGTAAACGTGGTGGGTTTGCTGAGCCCTGGCCGACGCCAATGATTCCGCCATAGCCACCGCTCTTTAATTGTTTTTCATTGAGAACACTTACTTTGAGCGCCGATGATGATCCGCCAAGAGATTTCACTGCTGCCGCTATTTTCTTAGTAAAAGTATCTGGCGTTAAATGTGATGGCGGGGTATTAATTAAATCTCGAACCAGATGTGTGTACTGAGCAATAACTTGTGCACGCTTAAGTGCATTTTTAGCTTCAGCATTCTTGCTAAATTTTGAGTGAATAGCGATAGTTGCTAGGGGCAATTTCCGTTCAGATTTTGTTGAACCGCGGAATTCATCAAAAGCGTATGCACCTAGTGATGCTCCTTCAGCGATTGCAGCAACTGATGCAAGATCAGGAGCAGGCAGGGCGAATGTTGCTTGCGAACTTCCAGCGAGAGCTCGCGCGGCGGCACCTGCCCCGCGACGAAGAATTTCGTGTGGATACTGCTTTTGTACTGGCCCTAACCCTGTAAAGAGAATCAATTTTGTTCGGCTACCAGGAATTTTGATAACTTCATCAAACTTGCCAGTGGCACCTAGTTCTTTGAGTTGCGTGAGTAGCGATTTGGAATCTATTGAGAGATTTCCAGATTCAATAGTTAATGCTGAATCTTTGCTGGGATTAAAGGAGAGTCCAAGGACTAGAACGCCATCGGTGACGGCGCCATCGGTGAGTTTCATTGTGGACATACAGCTCCTTCTGCCTGATTCATCCCTAAAAGAACTAAGGCGCACAGGTTATCGGTAGTAGCAACTTTTATTGGACTAGCAGTAGGTTGTGATTGTGAAAAATTCACCTCTTCATCAAAAGCACCTCGCGATGAACGCCAAGATGGCTGATTTTGGTGGCTGGCTAATGCCAATCGAGTACCCGCAATCTGGGGTTCTAGCTGAACATGCAGCCGTGCGCGAAAGAGTTGGACTCTTTGATGTTTCACATTTAGGAAAAGCCAGTGTCAAAGGTAGCGGGGCATTAGATTTCCTCAACTCAATACTTACAAATGATTTAAATAGAATTTCAGATGGCATGGCGCAGTACACAATGCTGTGTAATGACCAAGGTGGCGTTATCGATGATCTGATTGCGTACAGAAATTCAGCCGATGATATTTTCTTGGTGCCAAATGCTTCGAATACCGCAGATGTTGTGGCCTCGTTGGAAGCTCAATTAATTCCGGGCATCGAAATCAAAAATTTACATAACGAATATGCCGTCCTGGCATTGCAGGGACCTGCCACAGCACGTGTTCTCGATTCAGTAGGCGTTGGCGCTTCTATTGATTACATGAATTTTACGCACGTACAAATTGCTGGCTGCGATGTCATCTTGTGTCGCACTGGTTATACGGGCGAATTTGGATTTGAATTATTGCCACTGTGGAAAGATGCCGAAAAAGTTTGGGATGCACTTGTTCTGGCTATAGCTGCATTTGATGGATTAATTTGTGGATTAGGTTCACGAGATACATTGCGAACCGAAATGGGATATCCATTACATGGGCACGAACTTTCCCTAGATATAACTCCTGTGCAAGCGAGTGCTTCATGGGCAGTTGGTTGGAAAAAAGATAAATTTGCCGGTGATTCTGTTTTGCGTGGCGAACGAACCAACGGTCCGCGACGATTTTTGCATGGATTGAAATCCTTAGATCGCGGGATTCCCCGAGCTGGCATGTCAGTTAAAGATTCAGATGGAATCGAAGTCGGAGTTATTACTTCGGGCACTTTTTCGCCAACTTTAAAGAATGGAATTGCTCTGGCACTTCTTGATTCATCGGTTTCATTAGGCACGATGGTTGTAATTGACGTACGCGGACGCGCATCACAGGCGGAAGTAGTTTCTCTGCCTTTTGTTGAATCACACGTGCGCTAGAAAAACAGGAAATTACAGAGAATCTCCTGGTTTGACCTGCGGATGTGGAGTACGAAGTCGACGCATCTGAGTAGAACGTAACCAACCATAAAGACCAAGCCCCTTTGTTGGGGAATCCGGGAATCGATTACGAACTTCTCGCTTTATTTTGCGAGATAAGAAAATTCCATCAACAACGGCAGCTAGAAGAACCGCGTACATAAGTGCGATTCCACCGTATTGCAAAGCTGCAACTGGGAAAATTGAGAGCAGTAGGACAACAAAAATAATTGGCAAGAAATACTCGCCAATAGATTTACGAGAATCAACTAGGTTTCTAACAAAACGTCGGGCTGGACCTCTATCTCGCAAAGGCATTGCACTTTCTTCTCCGCGCAAGTAAGCCGCGCGTGCTGCATTACGCGCCGCCCTAGATTGTTCGCGAGCTCGCTTTTTCTCCTCTTTTGAAGATGCAGGCGCAAGAGATGAAACTATTCTCTTAGATTGTGCTTCTTTGCGCTTAGGGGTTGGGCGACCCTTTTTCGAAGATGATTCGTTTTGTTTTGACATAGGGATAACTATAGAGCGAGCATTCTTTCTAGTGCGAGTTTTGAATATTTTGCTATTTCTGGGGCCACTCGGATCTGATTAACCACGGTGCCATTGACGAGTGATTCCATCGCCCAAACCAAATGGGGCAGGTCAATGCGATTCATAGTTGAGCAATAACAGATGTCCTTATCAAGGAAATATATTTCCTTATCCGGATTGTTCTGAGAAATTCTTTGGACCAAATTGAGTTCAGTCCCGATGGCCCACTTAGACCCAGCAGGGGATTCCTGAACTATTTTTATAATTCTTTCAGTTGAGCCAATTTTGTCTGCAGCGCTGACTACTTCATGCGTACATTCAGGATGCACCAAAACTTGGACTCCTGCGACACGGCTTCGAATTTCGTTCACACTTTCGATTGAAAAACGACCATGCACTGAACAATGCCCACGCCACAAAAGTACTTTCGCCCTTTTAATCTGTTCCTCAGTTAGACCACCCATAGGTTTCCAAGGATTCCAAAGTACGCAATCTTCAAGAGTTAATCCGAGGGAAAGGACTGCTGTATTTCTACCTAAATGTTGATCTGGTAAGAAAAGTATTTTTTCACCTTGAGAAAAAGCCCACTTCATGGCCGCCTCAGCATTAGATGACGTACAAATCGTTCCACCGTGTTCGCCAGTAAAAGATTTTATTGCTGCAGACGAATTCATATATGTCACCGGTATGACCTGATCTGCTACACCGATACTTTGCAAATCACTCCAACATTGTGTGACTTGATTTGCAGTTGCCATATCTGCCATCGAACACCCTGCTGCTAAGTCAGGAAGAATAATTTTTTGACGTTCAGAGGTAAGAATGTCAGCGCTTTCTGCCATGAAGTGCACACCGCAGAAAATGATGTTTTCAACTGAACTTTGATTCGCTGCCTCTTGTGCCAATTTAAATGAATCACCAGTTATGTCGGCGAATTCGATTACTTCATTGCGTTGATAATGGTGACCAAGGATCAACGCATCAGTCCCAAGTGTTTTGCGGGCTGCTCGGGCACGAGAAAGCAAATCAGGATCACTCGCTGGGGGTAGTTGACCATCGCAGGAGACGCCACGTTCACTGGCGAGGTCGCTTCCTTGACCAAGTAGCAATAGATCACTCAAATTCACAGTGTCATTCTCTCTCATATTTAGTGTCCGTGTCGCGCATCCTCGAACAGGTCGCTAGGCTTAGTCCGTACTCGAGAGGGAGAAAACATGAGCACAGAGACAAGCACAACAACAGGAATCCTGCTTACCGATAATGCTGCATCGAAAGTTGCTGCACTTTTGGCGCAAGAAGGTCGCGATGATTTAAACCTACGCGTTGCGGTACAACCTGGTGGATGCTCTGGCTTGAAGTACCAACTCTATTTCGATGATCGTAATCTTGACGGAGATATTGTCCGTGAATTCGGAAGCGTCAAAGTTATTACCGACAAAATGAGTGATCCATATTTGTCAGGTGCGACAATTGATTTTGTGGACACAATTGAGAAGCAAGGCTTCACAATTGATAATCCAAATGCTCAGGGCTCATGCGCCTGTGGCGATTCTTTTAACTAAGCCTTTCTCTAACTAGTATCACGCCATGCGAATTGGTGTAGCTGGCTCAGTAGGTCTAGATCATTTGATGACCTTTTCTGGAAAATTTACTGATTCACTCGTTGCTGGCTCACTTGAAAAGGTTTCGCTCTCATTTTTGGTTGATGATTTAGACGTTCGTCGCGGTGGATGTGCTGCGAATATATGTTTTGGAATGGCAATGCTCGGTCTCAATCCAATTTTGATTGCGGCCGTCGGTAAAGACTGGGCAGATTACGAAGCGTGGCTCTCACGTCATGGTGTAGATACATCTCATGTGCTCATTTCGAAAGATTTGTTTACAGCACACTTTATGGTTACGACAGATACAGAGCTGAATCAGATCGCCTCCTTTTTTCCAGGTGCAATGAGTGAAGCTAGAAATATTGAATTAGCTCCAATTATGGAAAAGACGGGCGAATTAGATCTCATTGTTATTTCACCTGATGATCCAGAAGCAATGATGCGACATAGCGAAGTAGCTCGAGATCGGGGAATAGCCTTTGCGGCCGATCCATCCCAGCAGATGGCTCGCATGGAAGGTGAAGAGATAAAAACCCTTATTGATGGCGCTGCATATTTGTTTATGAACGAATACGAATTAGCCCTAGCGATTCAAAAAACCGGGTGGAGCGATGCGGAGATTTTGTCACGTGTTAAACATCGAGTGGTTACACAAGGTTCAAAAGGCGCACGAATTGAATCAAAAGGTGGAGAGCTCATCAAAATTTCATGCCCTAAAGAAAATGGCAAGGTAGATCCAACCGGAGTGGGCGATTCATTTAGATCAGGTTTTATCGCCGGTTTAGCGTGGGGACTTTCACATGAAAGATGTTTACAACTTGGCGCAATGATTGCAACGTATGTGATTGAAACTAAGGGCACTCAAGAATACAGGTTCACACCTGAACAATTTGTTGATCGATTTAGAGCCGCTTATGGCGAAAACGCCGCTCTAGAAGTTAGCGCGAATTTAAGTTAATTCTTTGTAATCAAATAGGTTTCTTCTGCGAGCTTTGCAAATTTATTTCCTGTCATACGAGACCATGCATTCAAATCTGGTTCAGTTGCTGGGTCATCTGAATAAAGCGTAATTTCTTCGCCACTAGACAATGTAGAAATCTGTTTACCTAGTTCAATTATTGGCAAGGGGCACCGCAAACCTCGAGCATCGATTTCTTTCATGACCTTAAGCGATCCACATTACTTTTAACGGAGGAAATCAATCCATCTACCTCACTTTGGGTCGTATCAGGGTGGAGCGTGATTCGAATATTGCCGTGAGTAAGTATTCCCATTGCGGCCAAAACGTGGCTCGGCTCTAGATCATCTGCAGTACAAGCCGAACCAGAATCAACACTGAAGCCATCATTTTGAATTCCGCGAAGGAGTTCTTCGCCATTGCAATTCATGAAAGAGGCACTAAGCATGTGTTCAAGTGTTGAATCGAGAGACCCGGCAATGTCAACATTTGGAATTTGCGAGAAGGCTTGTCGTAATTGGGCATTAAATACTTGAGCTTGAATTCTTGCTTCAGTAACGCGCGAAGAAAAGTTTTCAATCGCGACAGCACTAGCAATTATTAGCGGCAAAGGCGCATCAAAATTTACTTTGGCAGCATTTAGATGGGGAAACGGGTTATGCCACTGGGCGGCTTTATTAACAACTAAAAAACCAATGTCGGCAGGGCCGTACCAAGAGCGACTATCAAAGATTGCGGTGGAGTACTCGCAACTAATTGGCTTGCGTATTCCACTCGCTGTGGCATCTAGAAAAACTCGATCAGAGTTAACGCGCCCAACTATTTCGGCACAATCTTGAATTACACCTGTTTCAGCGTTTGCGACATGCAGTGCTAATACTGAGGTGGGCGATTGTGCTTTTGGCGCAAGAATTTTGCCGTGTAGGTCAGAGGGTAAAATTTCGTGGTCCATAGTCGCTGCAATAGCGAAGACATCTTTTCGATCCGTTGCTCCATGAATCAAAGTGCTTGATCTGTCGCAGATACCCTGGATTCCAAGGAAATAGCCCATAGACAGTGATGAGAACGGCAGAATTGAATCCTTTGCTACACCAAGTGATGCGGCAATTGATTCCAGGGCTTGATTTCGCAGTTGATGTGCTCGCGCACCGGATTGAGAAAGTTTTCCAGGATTAGCCCAGCCACTTTCAAAAGCGGCATGGAGTACCTCAAAAGCCTTGGGATCAAGAGGGCTTTCGCTCTGGAAGTTTCCTGTGACACGTACCACCGGATGAACGCTACTGGCTGGTGAGTGCGTTTTGGAAATGCCCCACTATTCTTAAGCCTATGTCCGCACGTATGAAGCGAGTCTTATCCCTGACAGGGCTAGTAATTCCTTCCACGTTTTTCTTGTCCGGATGTTCAGAGGTCTCTGGATTAGGTTTTGAAGAGGGCATCACTAGTGTCAATGATCATTCGCTCTCGTTGTGGCAAGGCGCTTGGATTGCAGCAGGTGTTGTCGGAGTAATTACGTTAATTCTTATTTTGTGGCCAGCTTTTTTCCATCGCCTTAAGAAAGAGTCACCAGAATTTCCGAAGCAAACTCAGTACAACGTTCCAGTTGAAATTCTGTATACAGTGATTCCGTTTATTATCGTTGCAGTTCTTTTCGCATATACATTAAGAGCTCAAAATGAAATCACGGCCAAAACAACTGGTCCTGCACATGAGATTGCCGTTGAAGGAATTCAATGGTCATGGCAGTTCGGATATTCAGATGCTGGCCCAAATGCAGTCGTTACCGGAACGCCTGCACAACCACCGACTCTGTACTTGCCTCAAGGCGAAAAGGTACGTTTTACAATTACATCTAATGACGTAGTTCATGGGTTCTGGATTCCGGCTTTCATGATTCAAATGCAGAATCTTCCAGGAGTGACCAATAAGTTGGAATTTACTGCAAATAAGTTGGGAACTTACCCTGGTCGCTGCAACATTTTGTGCGGAAGAAATCACACGCAAATGATTTTCACGGTCAAAGTAGTTACTCCAGCTGAGTACAAGAATTACCTAGAAACCCTGAAGGCGAGCGCAGCATGACAACATTTGCAGAGCGTCCATCTCTGACACTTCCTACGCAAGAGTTGAAGCCAACGCGTAAAGGCAATGCCTTTGTAAAGTGGGTTACGACAACTGATCACAAGCGCATTGGCTACTTGTATCTATTCACCACTTTTGCATGGTTTCTTATCGGTGGATTTCTCGCCCTGCTTTTAAGATCAGAATTAGCACGTCCAGGATTACAGTTTCTAAGTAACGAGCAGTACAACCAAATATTCACAATGCACGGAACAATTATGTTGCTCTTGTTTGCAACACCACTCTTTGTGGGTTTCGCAAATGTAATCATGCCTTTGCAAATTGGTGCCGCCGACGTTGCATTTCCGCGTTTAAATATGCTCTCTTACTGGCTCTATCTCTTCTCAGGAATTATGGTTTTTGCAGGATTCGTAACACCAGGTGGTGCAGCGTCTTTCGGATGGACCGCGTATGCACCGCTTTCTAACTCAGTTTATTCACCTGGCATTGGTGCGGATTTGTGGATCACAGGTCTTGCAGTTGGCGGTATTGGAACAATTTTGGGAGCGGTTAACTTCATCACGACTATTTTTACAATGCGTGCTCCAGGTATGACTATGTTTAGAATGTCGATCTTCTCTTGGAACGTATTACTAACTTCAATTTTGGTTCTCTTAGCATTTCCACCACTTGCGGTTGCATTCTTAGGTTTAGAAGCTGATCGACTTTATGGAACACATCTATTTGATCCAGCCAATGGTGGAGCCATGTTGTGGCAACATCTCTTCTGGTTCTTTGGCCATCCCGAGGTCTATATCTTGGCGCTTCCATTCTTTGGAATAGCCACGGAAATTTTGCCGGTCTTTAGCCGCAAGCCAATCTTTGGTTACAAAGGTTTGATTGCTGCAACCATCGCGATTGCTGCGTTATCCGTATCGGTGTGGGCGCACCACATGTTTGCAAGTGGACAAGTACTCCTGCCCTTCTTCTCATTTATGACATTCTTAATCGGAGTTCCGACGGGTGTGAAGTTCTTTAACTGGATCGGAACTATGTGGCGTGGTCACGTTACTTTCGAAACTCCCATGCTGTGGGTTATGGGCTTCCTTGTTACATTCTTGTTTGGCGGTTTAACCGGAATCATTTTGGCTTCGCCACCACTTGATTTTGCGGTTTCAGCTTCGTACTTCGTAGTTGCTCACTTCCACTACGTACTCTTTGGAACTGTGGTCTTCGCGATGTTCGCAGGCTTCTATTTCTGGTGGCCAAAGATGACCGGGCGCATGCTTAACGAACGTCTAGGAAAAATTCACTTCTGGACACTCTTCTTTGGATTTCACCTAACATTTTTGATTCAACACTGGCTTGGAATCAAGGGATTCCCACGTCGATATGCAGATTATTTACCTACCGACGGTTTTACTTTCATGAACACAGTGTCAACTATCGGTTCCTTCTTGTTGGCGCTTTCTATGATTCCTTTCTTCGTTAACGTATGGATCACACGCAAGAGCCCATTGGTGGGCGTCGATGATCCATGGGGATATGGCTCTTCACTCGAATGGGCTACTTCGTGTCCACCGCCACGTCACAACTTCACTTCTATGCCACGCATTTCAAGTGAACGACCAGCATTTGATTTGCATCACCCACATATCAAAACTGAAGGGCACTAAGTTCCATGAAAACTAATTGGATGCTCTTTGTTGGACTATCGATTTTTTATGTGATTATGACAATTGTTTATTGGCAAGTAGATGGAGAGCCACTTGGCATTACCGGCTTACTCCTATCTGCGGGCCTTGCAGGAATGGTTGGCTTTTATGTTTGGTTCACACAAAAGCGAATTGGAAGTGTTCTTCCTGAAGATAACACTGTTGCAGAAATCTCAGATGGTGCCGGCGAATTAGGTTTCTTTAGCCCCCACTCATGGTGGCCTCTTCCCACAGGTATGTCCGCCGTGGCAGTTGGTCTAGGTTTAATTATTGGTTGGTGGTTCACACTCATTGCCGTGACTGGATTAATCATTAGTGTGATTGGTTGGGTTACTGAGTACGAGAAACCTCTTCCAGCTTCAACTCACTAATTTCGCTTCACAAAGCCGGCGCTCAATGCAAAAAGTCCGCGGACTCATCAAAGCTTCACACTTCATACCAACACTGATCGTTTCAACGATCGCATTTGTATTCGGTGCCTATTACTGGTGGGAAGGTCCGGCTTACGTAATTGCCTTCACTGTATTTACGGGCCAACTAGTAGTTGGTTGGAGTAACGATCTTTATGATTTTGCAGATGATCAGAAGCACCAACGCCAGAATAAACCACTCGTATCAGGATTGATTTCACAGAAATATTTGCGTTCATGGTTGACCTTTATGGTTGCATTTTCGTTTCTCGCAAATATCTTAGGTCCATTGGGTATCAGAGGCGGCTTGCTCTATTGGTTAGGGATTGGCTTCGGGGTTGCTTATAATTTCTACTTTAAATTTACAGTTCTTTCTCCTTTGCCATATGCGTGCGCGTTTGCAATCTTGCCCTCTTGTGTTGCAATTTCTCAATCAATCACGCCACCAACGTGGATGTGGCTTGGGGGAGCACTTCTTGGGTGCGCTGCGCATTTCATAAATGTGATTAAAGATATGGATCAGGATCGGGAGAGCGACATACGCGGGTTGCCTCAACAACTAGGTAGACGTGGATCAATTACCGTAGCAATTGGATTAATTGCTCTGGCTATTGTTGTTATATATATTTTTTAGTGGTGCTCGATCTCATTGAGATCTTTGCTCGTCACCTTTGGTGCTACTTCTGCATTTGCGGCACTCATACGTGAACGTAATTTGTTTCGGATGGCATCTGTGCGACGCACACCGGCTTTATCAATTTCAGGTAACTCCAGTGGACCATTTTGTTCGTGAGAAGTAAGCAGCCACTTCTTCTCCGGAGTTAGCTCTTCATGAATTTCAACGAATTCGCCATGAGGAAGACGTACCAAGCGACCGGTTTCTTTGCCGTGTAGCACGAGTTCTCTATCTGCCCTTTGTAGTGAGATACAGATTCTCTTAGTAATCACAAATGCGATTGGAGGAAGCACGATGATTCCAATTCGGCTAAACCACATAATTTGGTTAATGCTTAAGTGGAATTGCTGCGCAATGATGTCGTTACCGCCGTTAATCAGAGCGACTAATGTGAACGTAAGGGCCATAGCTCCAATAGCAGTGCGATTGGGAGCATTGCGCGGACGATCAAGGAGGTGATGCTCGCGTTTATCTCCCGTAATCCAACTCTCAATAAATGGATATAACGCAAGTCCAGTGAACATGAGACCAGGAATAATTAAGCCTGGAATAAGAATGTTCCACGAGATTGTGTAACCAAAGAGATATGTCTCAATTGGAGGCGACATACGGACTAATCCATCTAGCCAACCCATGTACCAATCGGGTTGTGAACCTGCTGAGATCTGTCCCGGTGTGTAAGGACCGTATAACCAAATTGGGTTAATTGAAGCAACCGCTGCGATAAAAGTTGTTACTCCAAATACAACAAAGAAGAATCCTCCAGCTTTAGCCATGTAAACCGGCAAAAGGGGATAGCCAACTACATTTTTTTCCGTGCGACCTGGTCCTGGGTATTGTGTGTGCTTTTGATACCACACCAACATTAAGTGCACGGTGATAAGCGCTAAGAAAATTGCTGGCAAAATTAAAACGTGAACAATAAAGATTCTTGGAATAAATGCTTCACCTGGGAAAGCCCCTCCAAAGGCAAAGAATGCCAAGTAAGTACCAACTACCGGAATTGCTTGAATGATTGCTTCAGCAATTCGAATTCCCGTTCCTGATAGCAAGTCATCGGGAAGTGAGTATCCAAGGAATCCTTCAACAATTCCGAGTGTTAGTAATCCAACTCCAATGATCCAGTTAAATTCACGTGGCTTGCGGAATGCGCCTGTGAAGTAAACGCGCATCAAGTGAACAACGATTGCAACCATGAAAAATAGGGCTGCCCAGTGATGGATTTGGCGCATCAACAAACCACCACGAACTTCAAAAGATATATGAAGAGTAGATGCGTACGCGGCTGACATTTCCAGTCCAGCCAGTGGTTGGTATGAACCCTCATAAACAACTTCGCGTTGTGATGGGTCAAACCAGAATGTTAAAAATGTTCCAGAGAGCAGTAAAATAATAAATGAGTAGAGAGCAATCTCTCCCAGCAAGAAAGACCAATGATCAGGGAATACTTTGTTCAGGTTCTTCTTCATCCACGCTGCTGCGCCCGTACGTTCGTCTACATAATTTGCGACGTTACCGGCAATACGTTCACGTGCTGTCATGATGAGCGCTCCCAAAAACTAGGTCCAACTGGTTCAGTAAATGGTTGTTTTGCAATCAAGTAGCCTTCTGAATCCAGTGCTAATGCTAATTGAGGAAGTGGTCTGGCTGCAGGTCCAAATAAGACCTTGGCGGCGCGAGTTACATCAAATGTTGATTGATGACAAGGACAGAGCAGGTGCTTGGTCTGTTGCTCATATAGAGCAACAGCGCATCCCATGTGAGAACAAATTTTTGAGAATGCGATGATGCCTTCGTGAGTCCAGGACAAACGCTCCGCATCTAGATTGAACTCTTCTGGGCGTAAACGAATCAACAGAACAGCATCCTTGGCGATATCGCTGAGTGTGTGGTGATCTTTACCGGGAGCAAGTTCAGGAAGTACCTGCGCTACCGCGCCAACCTCTAAATCTTCTGGCTTAATTGGGCGATCACCTGGATCAGTTACTAATCGAGTGCCGGCTTTCCAACTAGTTTTTGTCAGTGAATCTTCTGGAAGCGGACCCAAATCGCGAAGTAGCAAAAGCGGCGATAAACCAACCAAACCGAGTGATAAACCCAGTGATCGCTTGATCAAAGAACGACGACCAAGCCCAGCCGCGGCCGCACCATCTTTTGCGGTCTTTACAAACTCTTTGCGATCTTCATCCGAGGAACGGAATTCGTGACGTTCGACGGTAACTTCATTATCTGGCATGAGTGTCTTAGCCCAGTGGATGGCTCCCATTCCAATAAAGAAAAGCGAAAAGGCCAAGCCGAGTCCAAGGAATAATTGGTGCGCATTGGTATTTCCCATAATTGGTAAGAAGACGAAAAGATCGTCAGGTATTGCAATGTAGGAAAAAATAAATAAAAGAGTTCCAAGAGCTGACAGCGAAAAGAGAATTGCTACCTGACGTTCAGCCCTTTTAGCAGCGATGGGATCTTCATCAGCTTTGCGATGAACGTGTGGCGGAATACCAGGATCTGAAATTGATTCGAGTTCGTTCGACATATTTTCCTTATCTCGCCTTCATTGCAAGCCAGACCGCAACACCAATGAGCATTCCAATACCGAGAGTCCAGATGAGCAACCCTTCAGTAACGGGACCAACTCGGCCAAGTGATGCTCCACCAAGTGCTGGTTCGGCTTCAGCGGATTTAATCCATTTAATGATTGATAATTTTTCTTCAGGAGTAATTGTTTTGTCAGAGAAAACTGGCATTGATTGCGGTCCAGTAATCATCGCTTCATAAATGTGTACAGGTTCTACGCCCATCACTGTAGGCGCGTATTTACCTTGTGTCAGTGCTCCACCCTGACCTGCGAAGTTGTGACACATCGCGCAGTTATTTCTAAATAGCTCTCCGCCTTCTGCAACGCTTCCGTCACGTTCGTAATTCAGATATTCATCCCCTGGAATTGCAGGTCCTGGTGCAAGGGATGCAACGTAGGCGGCAAGTGCTGCGACCTGTTCTGGTGTGTAGACAGGTTTTTTGCGCATAGCTTGTGTGCTCATATCTGCCATTGGCATACGACCAGTTCCAACTTGAAAATCAACAGACGCTGCGCCGACTCCAATCAGAGAAGGTGCAACCGCACCGCCTTCGGCGTTAAGCCCGTGACATGACGAACAACCCTTCAAGAAAAGTTGTTTTCCCTCTTCTATGACGGCCGAGCGAGCCAAAGCGAGTGCTGACTTATTTGGTGTTGCACTTGCAACAGAAAAAGTTGTACCGATTGCTAACAATGCCATGATCAATAACATTGGTGCCGCAGCGCGATGTCTGCGGTATCGGGATAGTCGCTTCACTGTATGCCTTTCGTTATCTTCAAAATCACTTGATTAAGTAAATTGCGGAAAAGAGTGCGATCCAAACAACATCAACAAAGTGCCAGTAGTACGAGACAACTATTGCGGTGGTTGCTTGAGAATGTGTGAAGCGTCGCGCCTTTGCAACGCGCAAGATCACGATGAGAAATGCAATTAAGCCACCAGTTACGTGTAGTCCGTGGAAACCTGTTGCAACATAAAAAATTGATCCGTACGCAGTCGAGGACAGAGTCAGGCCTTCTGTCACCAAGAGTGCGTATTCGTATACCTGACCCGCGATGAAGAATGCACCCATCAGAAATGTGAGGGCGAACCATTCACGCATTCCCCATTTACTGATTTGCATCATTGATCCAGTTCGTTTGTTCTGGAAACGTTCCGCGGCGAAAACACCAAACTGACATGTAACGGAAGAGAGAACTAAAACAGTTGTATTAAAAGCAGCAAATGGAATATTGAGAAGTTCTGAAGACTGCGTCCAAATTGTTGGCCCTTGAACTGCGCGAGTTGTGAAATATATTGCGAACAAACCTGCAAAGAACATCAACTCACTCGAAAGCCAAACAATGGTTCCGACCGCGACCAGGTTCGGGCGCGAGATTTTGTGGGCTGGGGCTTCAGTGGACATAGGGCTGATTATTCCCGCATTGGCGCCTTACTTCCACCGCCAACGACCTAGTTGCCCTCAGCATTTTTGCTAGATACGGGTGAAACAGGTCACTACAAATTCTTGCTCTGAAAACCGGGATTAAATGAATAAGATAAGGCCATGGTTTCCCACGCAGGTTCCTCGGAAAAAAAGAAGCAGATAGCTATCTATTCAGATGATAGTTCGGTTCGTTCGGCCGTCATTCTTGCCCTTGGAAATCGAATCGCTGCGGATTTACCAGAACACGAAATTCATGAATTCGCTACCGGTCCTGCGTTACGTCAGTACATTGACCGCAAATCTCAAGATGGAACTTTCAAGATTGATCTATTTATTGTTGATGGAGAAGCCACACCTGAAGGTGGCCTTGGTCTGGCACGTCAATTAAAAGATGAGGTATTTAACTGTCCGCCCGTCCTGGCAATCACAGGCCGCAAAGAGGATGCATGGTTGGCAGCATGGTCAAAAGTTGAAGCTTCCGTGAATCATCCAATCGATCCATTCACACTTGCACAAACTGTTGCGGATTTGTTGCGCACAGGTTCACTTACTTCGGCTTAATTTTTAAGAACAACCCACTCATGAGTACGAGTTGGAAAGACGCAATTACAGCCCTTGGTTCGGGGCTAAATTTATCTAGCAACGAAGCGCAGTGGTTCATGCGTGAAATTCTCGAAGGCCGTGCTGAGAATTCCGATCTCGCACAATTCTTAATCGCACTAAAAGATAAAGGTGAAACTTCCGAGGAAGTTGGGGCTTTTGTTTCGGAGATGTTTAATCACAGTGCGCCAATATCAATTTCCAAAAGAGCCGTTGATACTGTCGGAACAGGTGGAGACGGGGCTCACACGATAAATATTTCAACCACCGCTGCGATTGTTGCCGCAGCGGCAGGTGCTCGAGTTGTGAAACACGGCAACCGGGCATCCTCATCTAAATCTGGAGCCGCTGATTTACTTGAAGCATTGGGCGTAAACATTTCGCTCGACGGTACTGGAGTAGAGAAAACAGTCAACGATCTAGGGATTGGATTTTGTTTTGCACAAAAATTCCATCCTGCAATGAAGAATGCCGCTGCAGTTCGCAAAGAGCTAGGTGTGCCAACAATTTTTAACATTCTGGGCCCACTTGCAAATCCTGCGAAGCCCCAAGCTGCAGCAATCGGTGTTGCAAATGAACGCATGCACTTAGTGATGGCACAAGTATTGGGCGACCGAGGAGTGGACGGTTTTGTTTTTCGAGGCGATGATGGTTTAGATGAAATTACTCTAGCTACCACAACTTCAGTTTTATCAATTGGAAATGGCGAAATTACGAGTGATCGGATTGAGCCTTCAGAATTTGGTTTATCCACCGCTCCCATTTCGGCACTAGTCGGAGGCGACGCACAGGAAAATGCAAGAATCACTCGTGCAATTTTTAATGGAGAACATGGCGCACCACGTGATGCCGTATTACTCAACGCAGCTGCAGCTATAGCTGCTTACGAGGGCGATGCGAACTCAGGTATTCATCAACGATTGCAATTGGCTTTAGAGCGCGCAACAAACGCGATTGATTCGGGTAAAGCCACACATTTGTTAAACGAATGGGCAACACTGACGCAAAATCTAGCCACTGATTAATCTGCGGCGTACTCTTTCGCACATGGGAGTAGAAGGTGCGCCAGCTGGATATTTAGAAGACTATTCCGCAACAGGAAATGGGTCGACTAAAGAAATTGGCATTCTGTTAGTTCATGGATTCACTGGGTCGCCTTCTTCGATGCGCCCTTGGGCAGAATTTATGCATCAACAGGGCTACACAGTTCGTGTTCCACGTTTGCCGGGTCATGGCACAAAACCTGAAGATTTAAATAATGTGAAGTGGCAAGAATGGCCACGCAAGGTTGAAAGCGAACTACGGGAATTACAGAAAAGCTGCACAAAAATATTTGTTTTTGGATTATCAATGGGCGGCGGATTGACTCTGTATACAACGCAGAATCATCAAGAGAAAATAAGCGGAATAGTTCTAGTAAATCCGATGATCCACATTCCTCTTGTCACTCCTACCGTTGCCAAGATCTATTCCAGTTTTAAGAAAATGCGTTCAGCAGTCGGCAATGATATTAAGCGGAAAAATGTTACCGAATACGCATACGATGCAAATCCATTAGTTGGAATTTATGAATTAACGAAAATGCTCAAAATAACTCGCGAGAATTTGGAAAAAATAAGCATTCCAACACTTCTTTTTCATAGCACGGAAGACCATGTACTTCCGGTGTCAAATACTGAGATCATTCTCAAAGGGATACGTTCAAAGGATAAAGAGCGCGTAGAGCTGACAAATAGTTACCACGTTGCGACCCTGGATCATGACATGGAGATAATTTTTGAAAAATCTCTTACTTTTGTGAAAGAACGCTCTTAACCATCTTTATCAGTAACTTTTCATCCACTTTCCAATCACTTGGAACAGCAACTGTTTTCTTATTGACTTTGTAATTCTTCAAATCTGCCTTCATTTTGATCAAAACATCAGCGTTAAAAGGTGCAATGAGAATGTAATTCTTGGTGACCGATGCTCCAAAAACGTACTGCGTCCCTTTTCGCAACATAGGTTGGTTCCACGCGGTAACGTGCTCTAGGTCTGGAAACTTCAACTTTAGGACTCTAAAGATTTTTCGCAGGGTTTTAGCTTGAATCGGATCTATTGACTTGAAGTAATCGCTGTGAGTTTCAAATTTTCGCGTTGTAGTTGAACCTCGAGTGAACATTACTAGGGCATTCGCATGTGCTTGAGAAAATCCAAAGTTCTCACGTAGGTGCGCAATTTGTTCTGGATATTTCTGATCTTTTATCGTCGCCATCACCTTGAACCAATATTTCATTGGTTCGCCGTATTTCTTTTCTATTAGTGGAAAATGTGCCTCACGGCTCGGATCTTTGGAGGGCATGCCTAAATACTATTACGGATACCATTAGTTCATGACTTGGTTCTTGCTATCGATTGCTATTGCTGCTGAAATTGTGGGCACTTTATTGCTCAAACTAAGTAATGGATTTACCAAGTTCTGGCCTTCAGTAGGTGTTGCGGTTGGCTACTTAACGGCTTTTGCGCTGTTGTCTCAATCATTGAAGAAAATTGATGTTGGAATTACCTACGCCATTTGGTCAGGTTTTGGAATTATTGGCGCAGCCATAGGTGGCATGATTTTTTTCAATCAAGAATTAACCAAATTAAATATCATCGGAATGTCTATCATTATTGCTGGAGTTGTAATCATGAACCTTGGGGGAGTTAGTCATTAAATGTATATCCCTCGACATTTTGCTGTTGAAGATCAGGTTTCACAAAGTTTCTTAAGAAACATAAAGAGTGGTCATTTAGTTACAAATACCAGCCGTGGAATTTTGTCCACACTTATACCTGTCACTTTTGATGAAACGCGGCTATCAATAATTGGCCACCTTGCTCGTGCAAATTCGCAATGGTCAGAACCTACGAGCCAGGAAGCGCTCTTCATAAGCGCACCTGTAGAAGCTTATATTTCTCCGAGTTGGTATGCATCAAAAAAGGAACACGGAAAAGTGGTTCCAACTTGGGATTACACCTTGGCCCACGTTTATGGAGAATTGATCATTCATGATGAGGTGGAATGGCTTCGTACAGCAGTTTCCGATTTAACGAATGCCTTTGAATCCGGAAGAGAAAAACCTTGGAAGGTAGAGGATGCGCCGGAAGATTATGTAGCGGGACAATTACGGGCAATCGTTGGTGTTGAATTAAAGGTTTCGCGTTTAGAAGTTTCATTCAAAATGAGCCAGAACAAAACAAAAGCCGATCTTGATGGTGTTATTGCAGGATTACGTGCAGACAATCGAAACGATGCTGCTGGTGAAGTTGAATATTTGCGCCCGGAAGATAAAAAGTAAACGTGAAGTGGACGATACTGGGATCGAACCAGTGACCCCCACAATGTCAATGTGGTGCTCTACCGCTGAGCCAATCGTCCTTAGGTAGCAGAACTATACAACAGCAAAATTAGCGACCGAAATCGTCCTCAACACGCTCAATATCATCTTCACCAAAGTATGTTCCTGTTTGTATTTCAATGAAAATCACTTCACTTGTACCGATATTTGCGATGCGATGCAGTTGACCTTTGCCTATTGATATCGCGTCACCAGATGAAAGTTGAGAAACTTTACCTTCAAGAGTTACTTCAGCATTTCCTTGAACAATAAACCAATGCTCTGCGCGTTTTTGGTGACGCTGGTAGGAAAGACGTTTTCCAGGTTGGACATAGATGCACTTAGTTTTATGAATTGCACTCTCCTGCAAGATTTCATATCGACCCCAAGGTCGTTGTGACTCATCATGTGCATTCATTGTTGGATTCTTTCATTGTTGTATGCGAAATGACATGCCTGAAAATAATGGAGGTGGAAACGGGATTTGAACCCGTGTAGAGGGATTTGCAGTCCCTTGCCTCGCCTCTCGGCCATTCCACCATAGAAAGACCGCCACTTTCCGCGTATTGCAGGGCAAAATCTATCGCATGAGTGGGTAAGAGCCAAAGCGAGTCGGCAGCGACTAAGTTGTCCGCATGAAGGCAGGGGTTGAGCCGATCTTTTGGATGGGCAAAAGGTGTGCAACTGGTTTGCAGGTGGTGACACATGACCCTCGCGAAATTACTGAAGATGGATTCTGGGCGGTATCCATTTCATTTGAAGGTGAATGGACCTGCGCGAAATTTTCTGAAGTTCGCGATTCGGAATTCGCAGTAGAGCATTCTGAATTTGTAAATTCAGAGTTTATTTCGTCAATGAGTCATCAAGAATATCTTTCATATGTTTTAGATATTCAACAAAAGATCTCCGAAGGATGGGTTTACCAAGTAAATGCTTGCCGTATTTTGAAAGCAGAGGTTGATCTTGATTTTTCACTTGCACCTTTATTCGCTGGTATTTTAAAGAGTAATCCAGCCCCCTTCGCATCATATTTACGTCTTCCTGGAGTTGAAATTGCATCCGCTTCCCCTGAGTTATTCCTGAAGCGACGGGGCGCAAACGTCACTTCTTCACCTATCAAAGGCACTCGTCCAACAGGGGGCGCGGCATTTGGAAGCAAAGACGAAGCTGAAAATGTGATGATCGTAGATTTAATCAGAAACGACCTCGGTCAAATTTGTAAAGATGGATCCATCGATGTTCCACGATTACTTGGAGTCGAAAGTCATCCAGGTTTAGATCACTTGGTGTCTGATGTAACTGGAGAGTTAAAAGATGATTTGCTGTGGCACCAGATCATCACTCCGTTGTTACCACCGGGATCAATTAGCGGTGCACCTAAATCTTCTGCTGTACAAATAATTGCCGAACATGAACAAAAACGCGGAATTTATTGTGGAGCGATCGGTTGGATTCAAGGGGATTCATGCGAATTAGCTGTTGCCATCAGAACTTTTTGGAAAGACGGAAGCACTGTGCAATTTGGAACTGGAGCAGGCATCACCTGGGCAAGTGATGCCCAAGCAGAGTGGGAAGAGACAGAGCTCAAGGCTCAACGGCTCATTAAAATTGCAACTGGAGAAATCTCATGAAGGTGTGGCTTAATGATTCATTAGTGAATTCGTCGGCAGCGGGATTGCTTGAAGATAATTGGCCTGAAGGCTTTGGCGTTTTTGAAACAATTAAAACAGTCAATGGCACTCCTTATGCTCTTAATCGACACATGAGACGAGCCTTAGATGCTGGAGCACGGGTTAACGTCGAAATCCCAAAAGAAGATCGTGTTCGCGTTGCAATTGAAAGTTTATTAAAAGAAGTGCCTCACCCCATTGGAAGATTACGTTTGCTATTCAAGCAAGATGGAACCTTTATTGCAACGCATGATCCCTACGTGGAATTAATTCATCATTTGGATTTATGCACGTATTCTGTACGAGTTGATATTAAAGGCGTTCCCAGTAAAACTTTTCCGTATGTATCGCGGCTATCAATCTTAGAAGAAGCAAAATCTCATGGCTGTGATGAAGCCATTGTTCTTAACAGCCAGCACGAAGTAACAGAAGGCGCCGTATCAAATCTAATTTTTTATAGCGAGGGAAGGTGGACTACTCCACCGATCGTTCAAGGTGTTTTGCCTGGGGTAATGCGCGGATTGGTTGTGGAAAATCTCCCAGTAAAAGTGAGAAGAATCGATACCAATGATCTCTCGCATGTTCAGGCCGCTATTGTGATTTCTAGTTTAAAAATTGCTATTCCGGTACGAAGTATTGATGGGAGAGTACTGCCGGATATACAGATCAGCGAAATGTTTGCGCAAGAAATCCGAGAAATGGCGATACGGACTTCGGTAGGCTAGGGGCATGTCCGAATTCTCAGTCACTGTTGACGGCAATGCCGTCACTGTTGCGGCAGATCAGAAACCAACTCATATCTTTGCTGACCGAAAAGATGTAGTTGTATGCAAAATTAATGGTGAACTCAAGGATTTATGGACTGATATTGCAAGCGGTGACGTAATTGAATCGGTAACAATTTCTTCACCTGAAGGATTGGCGGTTCTTCGACATTCAACTGCTCACGTAATGGCGCAAGCAGTCCAGAGTATTTTTTCGGGCACAAGGCTTGGTATCGGTCCACCTATAACTGATGGTTTTTATTATGACTTTGATCCTGAACGTCCCTTTAACCCTGATGATTTTGAAAAAATTGAATCAGCGATGCGTAAAATTATTAAAGATGGCCAGCGATTTAAGCGTCGTGTTATATCCGATGCGGATGCTCTCAAAGAACTAGCTCACGAGCCTTATAAGTGTGAACTCATCGGTTTAAAATCTGGCGCAGGTGATGATGCGAGCGTTGAAGTTGGTGGCGCAGAACTGAGCATTTATGACAATTTAGGAAGAGATGGGCAGGCAGTCTGGAGCGATCTATGCCGCGGTCCGCATTTACCATCAACAAAACAAATTCCAGCTTTTAAGTTAATGAGAAGTGCGGCCGCATACTGGCGAGGATCTGAGAAAAATCCAATGCTGCAACGAATTTATGGCACGGCTTGGCCAACGCAAGAAGAATTAGCCGCTCACTTAGAGCTTTTGGCAGAAGCAGAAAAGCGCGATCATCGTCGGCTCGGAAATGAGTTAGATCTTTTTTCATTCCCAGAAGAGATCGGTTCAGGTTTAGCTGTATTTCATCCCAAGGGCGGAATCATTCGCAGAGCTATGGAAGATTACTCACGTATCCGTCACGAAGAAGAGGGTTACGAGTTTGTTTATTCACCACACTTAACTAAGTCCGCGCTCTTTGAAACATCTGGTCACTTGGATTGGTATTCCGAAGGCATGTATCCACCAATGATTTTGGATGAAGAACATCATCCGGATGGAACAGTTAAAAAAGCTGGGCAGCAGTACTACATGAAACCGATGAACTGCCCATTTCACAATTTGATTTTCCGTGCGCGAGGACGCTCTTATCGTGAATTGCCATTGAGATTATTCGAATTTGGAACAGTTTATCGCTATGAAAAATCGGGCGTGATGCACGGATTGACACGTGCACGCGGATTTACTCAAGATGATGCTCATATTTACTGCACTAAAGAGCAAATGCCAGCTGAGCTCGATTCACTCCTAACTTTTGTTCTTAACTTATTGCGTGATTATGGGTTAAATGATTTTTATCTCGAACTATCTACTCGCAACCGAGAGAAATCAGTAGGTGAAGATAAGGATTGGTCGGAAGCGACCGAAGCTCTTCGAAAAGCCGCAGAAGCACAAAAACTTGAATTAGTGCTAGATGAAGGTGGCGCAGCTTTTTATGGTCCAAAAATCTCAGTTCAAGCAAAAGATGCGATTGGTCGCACATGGCAGATGTCGACCATTCAAGTTGATTTTCAATTACCGCAAAGGTTTGAACTTGAATACTCAGCAGCCGATGGAACTCGCCAACGTCCTGTAATGATTCACCGAGCACTTTTTGGTTCAATAGAACGATTCTTTGGTGTCCTCACAGAGCATTATTCAGGTGCATTCCCACCGTGGTTGGCTCCACTTCAGGCAGTAGGTATTCCAGTTGCTGATGCCTTCGCAGATTATTTAGCTGATGTCATCGCTCAAATGAGGAAAGCCGGAATTCGTGCAGAGTTGGATGCTTCTGATGATCGCATGCAGAAGAAGGTGCGCAACGCTCAAATGCAAAAAATTCCATTTATGGTAATTGCAGGGGAAGATGATCAAAAAGCTGGAGCTGTTTCATTTAGATATCGAAATGGCGAACAAAAAAATGGCATTCCGGTTGCTGATGCAATTAAAGAAATTAAAGAAGTTGTAAGCAAAAGAATTCAGGTATAACTAATGCATCTCGAAGGTGGCGCAGGAATTCCGGATGCGTGGGCTCGTTTATGGGCTCCACATCGGATGGAGTACCTCAAAGGCGAAAATAGACCTCTCGAAGGAAATGACGTCGCGTGTCCATTTTGCTCAATACCTTCATTAAGTGATGAGGATGGTCTCATCGTTCATCGCGGTAAAGAAGCATATGTAGTTATGAATTTATATCCGTACAACGCAGGACACCTTCTTGTGTGCGCATATCGACACGTCGCAGATCTGACAGATCTCACAGAATCTGAGCGAAATGAAATCTCACATTTAAGCGCGCAAGCAATGAAAACAATTCGAAAAGTTTCTAATGCGGCTGGATTTAATCTAGGCATGAACCAAGGTGCTATTTCAGGTGCAGGTGTAGCCGACCATATTCATCAGCACGTTGTTCCACGTTGGGGAGGAGATGCTAATTTCATGCCAATAATTGGTCAAACAAAAGTTTTACCACAACTACTTGCTCAGACGCGGAGTGATCTTGCCTCTGGTTGGGTTAAAGACTGATTTCATTAAGATATTTTTTAATAATATCTACACCAATTCTCTTTTCGATTAACAATGGTATTGCTGGAAAAAGTAATCCAGCAGCAAAGGCGCCTTCTCCCATGATTGCCAAATGAGATGCGTATTCTTCAACGAACTCACTAACTAGTGTTTTATGTTCGGGATCACTTGGAATCGTTTTTGCAGGAGTGGTTGAGTAGTCAATGATGTCTTGTGTCTCTAGGCTAATTAAGCCACACGGAGCACCTGAATCATCGTGCAGAACTAAATACGGCGTAACAACTTGTTCAAATAATCTATTAGCTAGCAATACTGCATCATCAAAGTCGCCTTCACCCGAGTTCAGTTCAGTAACAACCACAATGCGAGGAGTTTGAAAATCATCCAACGCATTCCAGTTGGAGACTGTTTGTTCATCCACACCGGTATTTGGGTTGATGACAAAGATTGCGACATCTTCGGATCCATCCGCATGCGCTAAATGCTTGGCTCCTAAAAGGTCCGCCACAGATTCGGGATTGGCACTTGAATGTCCGTACACGCTGATGGTCAGATTAGGACTATGAGATGGCATGCGCTCAGCCTACGATGTACCTAATGATTAGCGATGTTTTAAAACCAGCGGTCACGCGAATAATTTCGCCCGTGGCCCGATTTTTGCTACGAATTGGACTCACGCCTAACTCTGTAACGGCAATTGGAGCTCTCGGTGTAGTAGTAAGTGCGATTTATTTCTTTCCTCGTGGAAATTTTTTTGTTGGGACTTTAGTAATCACCTTCTTTATGTTGAGCGATCTTTTTGATGGCGCTATGGCTCGAATAAGTTCGCGTGGAGCCAGCAAATGGGGTGGGTTCCTTGATTCAACAGTAGACAGAATTTCAGATTCTTCCATTCTCTTTGCCGTATCAATTTATTTGATTGAAAAAAACGATGATCTCTCAATAATTTATTTAGTTGCGATTGTCACAGGCATGCTAATTCCCTACATTCGAGCAAAAGCCGAGAGTATGTCTATTCAATGCAGTGGTGGTATTGCTGAACGCACAGAACGAGCAATTATCGTTTTAGTCGGTACTGGTTTTCACGGTTTAGGCGTTAGCTATTCGCTGGCAATCAGCGCCTGGCTCTTAGCTATTCTTGGGATAATTACAACATGTCAGCGATTGTTAATAGTTAAACGCGCAATCTAAAATGAAGGATAGTTTCGTTGCATGGGCTTACATAGTGGCCTGGAAATTATTGAGAGCGCTACCCGAAAGGGTTGCATATACTCTTTTCAACAAGGGTGCTATCTGGCTGGTAAAACGTAACGGAAAGAGCGTCCAAAGATTTCGCAAGAATCTCAGTTGTGTAAATCCGCATCTTTCCGAGTCTGAAATGCACACCCTTGTCGAAAAAGGTATGGCGTCTTACATGCGTTATTGGTGTGACACATTTCGATTTCCTAACTGGAGTAAAGAAAGAGTTATTTCAACAGTGACCGTAACTCGAGAAGAATTATTGCTAAATGGAATCAAGAGTGGCCGCGGGGTAATTGTTGCGCTTCCGCATGCTGGAAATTGGGACCACGCTGGAGCATATTTTTGTCTAAAGGGTATCCATTTGGTCACGGTTGCAGAAAGACTAAAGCCAGAGCGCTTATTTAATGAGTTCCTTCGATATCGCCAGGCAATGGGAATGGAAGTTTTAGCACTTGATTCAAGATCAATTGTTACGTTAGCTCAAAGATTACGGGAAGGACATCTTGTCGCTTTAGTCGCCGACCGTGATCTTTCAAAGTCTGGCATTGATGTTAATTTCTTTGGCCGAAAAGCTCGAATGCCTGCAGGACCAGCGGTGCTGGCAATCAAGACCGAGGCGATATTTCTTACTGCGTTTGTAAACTACACCGAACGAGGCATCCATATTACTTTTGATGAAATACAAGTTCCTGTTAATGGAACTCAAGAAGAAAAGGTTTCAGAATTAGTTCAAAAGTCCGCTGATAACTTTGCAGATGGCATCAGATGTTACCCACAAGATTGGCACATGCTTCAAAGAATTTGGATAGATGACGACTTCAAGGAGCGAAACTAATGCTCACGCGTTCTCTCAAGATTGGAATTGTTTGCCCCTATGGATGGGACACCCCTGGCGGGGTACAAAATCATGTTCGTGATTTGGCTGAATATTTGATTGAAGCAGGTCATGATATTTCTGTCTTGGCGCCGGTGATAGATGAGTCCAAGATTCCGAGTTATGTAACGAGTGCCGGTAAACCAATCGCAATCCCATATAACGGTGCTGTAGCAAGAGTTTTATTTGGACCAATTGCCTTTGCAAGAGTTCGTCAATGGATTGCTCAAGGAAATTTCGATCTCTTGCATTTACATGAGCCAGCAATCCCATCCATATCATTATTGGCTTGTTGGGCTGCCGAAGGCCCGATGGTTGGAACATTTCATGCCGCAGCGAAAAGGCAGAAAGCAATTTTTGCTATTGGACCAATTCTTGAACCAGTAATTGAAAAACTATCAGCGCGAATTGCAGTCAGCGAGGCAGCACGAGCAACCCTGACCGAGCACCTCGAAACAGATGCAGTGGTTATTCCTAATGGAATTTATGCGGATCGATACAGAGACGGTATACCTCAAGCGCAGTGGCAAGGAAATACTTTGGGATTTATCGGACGTTTTGAAGAACCTCGTAAAGGTCTTTCAATTTTGGTAGATGCATTACCAATTATTTCTCGGTTTGCACCTGATGTTCGAGTTTTTGTTGCCGGACCTGGGGAGCAAAAAGATGTCATCGAATCCATCGATCCGCAGCTTCGCTCTCGCTTTACTTTTCTTGGAAGAATTTCCGAACAAGAAAAAGCAAATTTTTTGGCATCTATTTCAATCTATGTCGCACCAAATACTGGAGGAGAATCTTTTGGGATTATTTTAGCTGAAGCCCTTGCTGGTGGTGCAACAGTTGTAGCTAGTGACATTCCAGCATTCGATTCACTCCTAAATCATGGTGAATTCGGTGAGTTATTCGAATCAGAGAGTTCTACAGATCTTGCTAAGAGGGTCATTGATTTACTCCGAGATGATGATCGTCGAATCTCTCTCGGTAAAGCAGGAAAGATACATGCTCAGCAATTCGATTGGAAAGTAGTTGCGGATCAAATCTTTTCAATCTATGAAATGTCTTTAGTTGGCGGCGAAAAAGTACGTCTTGCATCCGATAACCGTTCTTGGAGTAGATTTATTGGACGCGATCATCGAGGTGATGAGTAAGTGAAAATATTTGTAGCAGCCGGTCTTCTCATTCTTATCTTCATTTGGTATCTAACCTTTTTGGCAACGCGTTTGGATCGACTGCATCATCGAGTTGAGACTAGTTGGGCAAACTTAGATGGACTTCTGCAACGGCGCGCAGCAATCGCTCTTGAAATTGCCCGCAGCGAAATTGCAGATCCTGCTTCTGCCATGCTCTTAACGGCGGCCGCATACCAAGCGCGCGAATCAAGAATCGAAAATAGATCTGCTTCAGAGAGCGGATTATCGGGTGCACTTGGCTTATTACTTGCCGATGGGCAAAGTAGCGAACGACCGGCTGAAATTGTTTTACTCCGCGAATTATCCGAATTAACTGACAAGATTAGAATCGCGATTTCTTTGCACGTTGATGCCGTCACAAGAACGCATTTGGTTCGTCGGAAGTTCATTGTTCGTCTATTTCGCCTAGCTGGCACGGCGCCACTACCAATCACCTACGAATTTGAAACTGATGTTCTCTAAATCGAGGATTTTTTTTATTACTCTTGCATACCTTGCAATTTTAGGCACAGCAGGTTGTGCATCGATCTCGCAAAAGGTGACACAGTTAATTGCTGATCCCATTCAAACCAATGTTCTCAGCGGTCGAGAAGGCACAAATGGTCCTGTCCTAGTTGTGAAAATTGATGACACAAGAAATGCACGTCCACAAGTTGGATTGGAATTCGCAGACGTCGTTTACATCGAACAAGTTGAAGGTGGCTTAACGCGTTTGGCTGCTGTTTTTTCCTCCACGATTCCTTCTCGAATTGGTCCAGTCAGAAGTGCACGCATTAGCGATATAGATTTGTTCGCACAGTACGGTCGAGTGGCATTTGCATACAGCGGGGCTCAACAAAAATTATTGCCTGTTATACGGGCCGCAAATTTATCTGATGTTGGAGCCATGCGCAGGGGACCAGTGTTTTATGAAACTGATCCAAGTCGGATTCAGCCCTATGCCATGTTTCTCAATGCACAATTACTTATGGCTAATGAAGTTGAAAAAGGCACCACCATTGACACAGCAAAGAACGTCGGTTGGAATTTTTCGCAAAAAATGGAAAACAAGGGATTCGAAATTTCTGATGTAACTATTCACTGGCCGGCGCAGAAGTATTCTGCGTCGTGGGATACAGCATCAAAACGCTGGTTTTTAAATGTTAATTCGGAACCAGATTTATCAGATCTCGGAAATAATCTTGGTCCTACAACTCTTGTTATCCAATTGGTTTCAATTACACCATCTGAGTATGGTGACAAGTTCGGCGGTAATACTCCGTTTTCTCAAACGGTTGGAACTGGGAAAGCGTATGTTTTACGCGATGGCGCTGTTATTGCCGCAACATGGACTCGACCAGATTCTTTGTCACCCACTACGTGGGCTGACGCAACTGGCGCCGAAATTAAGTTTGCACCGGGACAAATATGGGTGGCGCTGACGGATCGGGAGCCGGATTTCACGCGCAAAGTAACGAGCGCGCCATCTCCAACTTCAAAGTAGTATTGGGCTCCTATTCACACAGGGAGTTTTCATGGCACAGGAAAGCGGAACATCACGCGTTAAGCGCGGAATGGCAGAAATGCTCAAGGGTGGCGTCATCATGGATGTCGTCAATGTTGAGCAAGCAAAAATTGCCGAAGATGCGGGCGCTGTAGCCGTGATGGCACTTGAAAGAGTGCCCGCGGATATTCGCGCACAAGGCGGTGTTGCACGCATGTCAGATCCCGACATGATTGCTGCAATTCAGGCGGCAGTTTCAATTCCTGTGATGGCCAAGGCTCGTATTGGTCATTTTGTTGAAGCGCAAATTCTTCAAAGTTTGGGTGTTGACTACATTGATGAATCTGAGGTTCTTACCCCAACTGATTACACCAATCACATAAACAAGTGGGACTTCACTGTGCCTTTCGTCTGCGGAGCTACAAATTTAGGAGAAGCACTTCGACGTATCAATGAAGGTGCAGCAATGATTCGTTCTAAGGGCGAAGCTGGAACGGGTGATGTTTCTAATGCGATGACTCACATGCGCCAAATTGGTGGAGAGATACGCCGTTTAACTTCCATGCGCGAAGACGAACTCTACGTGGCTGCAAAAGAGATGCAGGCACCATTTGAATTAGTTAAAGAAGTTGCAGCAAATGGAAAGCTCCCAGTTGTTCTATTCACTGCTGGCGGAATTGCGACTCCTGCTGATGCTGCGCTCATGATGCAGATGGGCGCCGATGGCGTGTTTATTGGTTCTGGAATTTTCAAATCTGGAGATCCCAAGCGTCGTGCATCCGCTTGTGTAAAGGCAACTACTTTCTTTAACGATCCGAAGATTGTTGGAGATGCTTCACGCGGACTTGGCGAAGCCATGGTCGGTATCAATGTGGCAGATCTTCCAGCTCCACATCGACTCTCTGAACGCGGCTGGTAAGGAAAAAACTTGCGTGTTGGTGTTCTCGCTTTACAGGGGGATTTTCGCGAGCACATAAGTGCTTTGACGCATTGTGACGTAAAAGCCACAGAAGTTCGCCGAGTAAGTGAATTAGAACAAATCGATGCTCTCATTATTCCTGGGGGAGAATCAACAACGATTGTTTCGCTGGCCAAAACCTTTGAAATTTTTAATCCCATCAAAGAACGAATCGCATCAGGCATGCCTACATATGGGTCGTGCGCAGGAATGATCATGTTGGCTGATCACATAGTTGCAGCTAAAGAGGGACAAGAAACCTTCGGTGGAATAAATATCACAGTACGCCGAAATGCTTTTGGTCGCCAGGTTGATTCATTTGAAAGTGATATCTCTGCCCCTGAAATATCTAGTTCTCCAATTCGGGCCGTGTTTATTAGAGCTCCGTGGGTTGAGAAAGTTGGTGAGAACGTTCACGTTTTAGCCAATTACAAAGGTTCAGATGGACTCGATCACGTCGTTGCGGTTCGACAAGGACATTTGCTAGCGACAGCATTTCACCCAGAAATAACGGATGATTTCAGCGTTCATCAGTATTTTCTTCAGGAAGTGTGCAAGTAGGGATCTCCTTAAATTAAGATAAAGTAAGGCATTCGTTAGATGAACTTTCAGGTGAGGTGTTAAATGTCCGGCCATTCCAAGTGGGCGACAACAAAGCATAAGAAGGCTGTCATTGATAGTCGGCGTGCGAAAAATTTTGCCAAACTCATCAAGGCAATTGAAGTAGCTTCGCGTAATGGTGGTCCAGACATGGACGGGAATCCAACTCTTTTTGATGCCGTAACAAAGGCCAAGAAGAATTCAATGCCCGCTGACAACATTGAACGTGCAATCAAACGCGGCGCTGGCCTCGAATCTGGTGGAGCAAATTGGGAAACCATCATGTATGAGGGTTACGGCCCATCAGGGGTTGCAATCATGATTGAGTGCTTATCTGATAACAGAAACCGTGCGGCTTCAGAAGTACGTGTTGCAGTAACTCGTAACGGTGGTTCTATGGCGGATCCAGGTTCGGTCTCTTATCTGTTTCACCGCAAAGGTTTAATCACGGTTAATAAAGCTACGGGTGCAACTGAAGAATCAATCCTGGAAGCAGTGCTAGAAGCAGGCGCTGAAGAGGTTAAAGACAACGGAGATTCATTTGAAATCATTTGCGAAGCAAGTGATTTAGTTGGAGCACGCACCGCATTACAAAATTCAGGAATTGATTATGAATCTGCAGACTCATCCTTTATTCCATCTATGACTATTGACCTGGATGCAGAATCTGCAACAAAAGTATTTGAACTTATCGATGCGATTGAAGAGCTAGATGATGTACAAAATGTCTTTAGCAATGCAGACGTATCTGATGAGGTAATGGCGAGCCTGGCTTAATTTTTTGGCTCCACCTCTTAGGCTTGAGCCATGCGAGTTTTAGGAGTCGACCCTGGATTAACGCGGTGCGGAGTCGGCATCGTTTCAGGTGCACCTGGATCAACTCTGACCCTTGATGGTGTGGGGGTAATCATGACTCCAACTGATTCTGATTTGGATATTCGCTTGCTGGAACTTCACAATCAGATAACGCAGTGGGTAAAGAAATACTCTCCGGATGTAATGGCCGTTGAAAGAGTTTTTTCTCAACATAATGTTCGAACGGTTATGGGCACAGGGCAAGCTGCTGGGATCGCACTCTTAGTTGCTGCCCAAAACGATGTTCCTGTTTTTATGCACACACCAAGTGAAGTTAAAGCAGCCGTCACTGGATCTGGCCGTGCAAATAAAGCACAGGTCTCAGAGATGGTTAAAAGATTATTGAATTTAGAGGAAATACCAAAGCCCGCAGATAGCGCAGATGCTCTAGCCCTCGCAATTTGTCACATCTGGCGAGGCTCTGGAGATTCAAAGTTAAAGAAAGCTTTGATAGTTGAAAAAAAGAGATTGGCCGCCCTTCGATGATTGCGACTTTAAACGGAACTGTTAAATTTCTAACTCCGGACAGAACCATCATTGAAATAGGGGGAGTTGGCATAAGTGTATTAATCAATTCGCATACAAGTGCTTCCCTCACTGTCGGTGCACACGCACATCTCTTTACTTCTCTCGTTGTACGAGAAGATTCACTAACGTTATTTGGCTTTAGCGATGAAGCATCCCGAATACTCTTTGAATTAGTGCAAACTGTTTCTGGAATTGGACCAAAAGTCGCACTATCGATTCTTGGGGCTCTTACACCTTCAGAATTAGCACACGCGGTTAATACAGAAAATATTTCAGCTATAGAAAAAGTTCCTGGAATAGGGAAAAAAGGCGCCCAAAGGTTGATACTCGAACTAAAATCAAAAATGAATGACTTTTCTCATGGGTCAACGCGCACTACTCACCAACCGGTATGGCGTGAACAATTAACTAGTGCGTTGGTTTCTCTCGGGTTCTCCGCTAAGGATTCAGATGATGCTATTAACACTGTTCTCTCAGATGTTTCTCAAGAAGAAATAGCTCGAATGGAATTAGGTGAGCTATTGAAATTAGCTCTTCAGAGTGGCAAAAAATGACGCCAGATGATCGCTTAGTAACGCCTGCTCTGCGAAGTGATGACGGCGCAGCTGAAAATGCCTTGCGTCCGAAAACACTTGCAGATTTTATTGGCCAAGATCGTGTGCGCCAGCAGATAGATGTTTTATTAAGTGCTGCTAGAAAACGAGATAGTGCTGCGGACCATATTTTACTTTCAGGACCACCGGGTTTAGGTAAAACAACTCTTGCATTGATTTTAGCTAGCGAAATGAACACTCCCATTCGCGTTACAAGTGGTCCGGCTATTACACATGCTGGTGATTTAGCCGCCATATTGTCATCCCTTGTCGAAGGTGAAATTTTGTTTTTAGATGAAATTCATCGCTTGCCACGTCCAGCGGAAGAATTACTCTATTTGGCAATGGAAGATTTCAGGGTGGATGTCGTCGTTGGAAAAGGTCCAGGAGCGACAGCAATTCCATTACAACTACCGCGCTTTACTCTGGTGGGCGCCACAACTAGGGCGGGACTTTTGCCAAGTCCATTGCGTGATCGATTTGGTTTCACGGCTCATTTAGATTTTTATGATGAGAAAGATCTAGCCACTGTGATTTCAAGAAGTGCCAAGCTGCTTGGATTAAGTATTGATTCCAAGGCTATTGAAGAAATTGCGGGTCGTTCGCGCGGCACTCCCCGTATCGCAAATAGATTATTGCGGCGCGTACGAGATTTTGCGCAAGTTCAAGGTAGTAATTCACTTTCACATAACCACGCGATGTCGGCATTAGAAATGTATGAAGTAGATGAAAAAGGTTTGGATCGACTTGATCGCGCAGTCTTGACCGCTCTCATTGAAAGATTTAGCGGGGGACCAGTGGGTCTTTCGACTTTGGCGATTGCAGTTGGAGAAGAAACAGAAACAGTTGAATCTGTCGCTGAACCCTTTCTGGTTAGAAACGGTTTTATGGCACGAACTTCTCGAGGAAGAATTGCAACGGCGTTGGGTTGGACCCATATTGGGCGCACACCCCCTGCGGATTTGGCTGCTATTCCGGGCCTTTTCGACACACCAGATAATCACGCCTAGACTCTGCACTTATGTCTACATCGAATAAAGCAGTTAAGAGCGCCACCCGTCCGGGACGCACCCTTGTAATCCTTGCCCTCGTGATGCTTGCTCTACTCGCCACAGTGTTTATCACTGGCGCAACCGCGGTACGACTAGGACTAGATCTTCGAGGTGGCACGAGCGTTACTTTGCAACCACGTATCGCTCCTGGCGATAGTGGCAAAGTTACAACTGAAGCAATCGATCAAGCCGTATCAATCATTCGCCAACGCGTTAATTCACTCGGTGTTGCTGAAAGTGAAGTTGCCGCGCAAGGTAGCGGTACAAACCGCCAAATTATTATTTCAATCCCGGGAGACACTGGCCGACGTGTCGTTGAATTAGTTGGACAAACCGCAGAACTTCGCTTTAGGCAGGTTCTTGCAACGGCTGCGGGAACGCCATCTGCGGCACCTACCGATCCAACTGCTACACCTGCTGCGGCGGTAACTCCAGAATTAAATGCTCAGTTCGCTGCTTTAGATTGCACTAAGCCAGAAAATCTTCAAGGAACTGGATCAGATAATGCTGATAGTGCAATCGTTGCTTGTGACAGAAGTGGTGGCGCAAAATATATTCTTGATAAGGCAGAAGTGCTTGGTCGCCAAGTATCAAAGGCAACGGCCGGTATTGATCAACAAGGTGGAAATGCATGGTTTGTTTCACTTGTCTTTAATG
Source organism: Actinomycetota bacterium (assembly GCA_010032875.1). Classification (GTDB taxonomy): domain Bacteria; phylum Actinomycetota; class Actinomycetes; order Nanopelagicales; family Nanopelagicaceae; genus Planktophila. The sequence goes on from RGSB01000001.1 coordinate 49,724, forward strand.
GCGAGGGAACGAAAGCTTTTGGAGATATAACAGCACGTGTAACTTCATTACCATCTCCTCAAAATCAAGTGGCAATTGTTCTAGATGGCCTTGTTGTTTCAGCACCAAGGATTAACGAAGCCATTCCCTCAGGAAATGCTCAAATCACAGGATCATTTACTCAATTAGAAGCGCAAGACCTTGCAAACGTTCTTAAATATGGTGCGCTACCACTGGCTTTTGACCGCGGAGAAGTTCAACAAGTTTCTCCAACGCTGGGAGCAGATCAATTAGATGCTGGATTGCTAGCCGGACTACTTGGTCTTGTATTAATTTTCTTGTATTCACTTTTGTACTATCGCGGCTTGGGGCTTGTTTCTGTCGGTTCATTATTGGTGGCGGGTGCCCTTGTTTATATGTCCTTCCTGCTTCTCGGTAAATGGATTGGATTCACTCTGACACTTGCGGGAATAGCGGGAGCGATCGTTGCAATCGGTATCACCGCGGACTCCTTTATTGTTTATTTCGAACGTATTCGAGATGAAGTCCGCGATGGTCGTTCATTGCGTTCCGCTGTGGAAACAGGTTGGACAAAAGCACGTCGAACGATTGTCGTAGCCGACTTTGTTTCGATTATTTCTGCAATTCTTCTCTACTTCTTTGCAGTAGGAGGCGTTCGTGGCTTCGCTTTCACATTAGGACTCACAACACTTATCGATCTGTTAGTTGTATTTGCCTTTACTAAGCCACTCACCGTGATGTTGGCAAAGCTTAAATTCTTTAGTGCTGGACATGCTCTATCAGGGGTATCAGCAAAGAGTTTCGGTAATTCTTCCCATGTAATCAAGGAGGCATAATCAATGTCTAAATTTTCTGGATTGGGTGCTCGCTTACACTCAGGCGAAACGTCAATTGATTACATTGGAAAGCGCCGTCGTTGGTACGCACTTTCTGGACTTCTCATCATTGTTTCGATTGCTGCACTTTCATTACAGGGCTTACACCTTGGTATTGAATTTAAAGGCGGATCTTCATACACGGTAACAAAAGCAGGAAGCACAATAGCTCAGGCCGAGTCAGCTTTAGTGAAAGCTGGAATCACTGGTGAAAAAATCATTCAGCAAGTAGGAAATGACAAGATTCGAGTACAAACAGGATCTCTCACAACAGCTGAATCAAACGCTGTACAAGATTCTCTAGCGTCTACTTTCGGCGTCAGTATTGATTCAATTGACACGCAGATCATCGGGCCTTCATGGGGTAAGGAAATTACTCGTAAAGCGCTCTACGGACTCATCGGATTCTTAGTAGTAGTCATTCTTTATCTAGCTATGGCTTTCGAACCAAAAATGGCAATCGCAGCAATTGTCGCTGTGGTTCACGATGTTTTCATTACAGTTGGAATCTATGCGTTAGTTGGTTTCGATGTTACGCCAGCGACGGTGATTGGTTTCTTAACAATTTTGGGTTATTCGCTCTATGACACTGTCGTAGTTTTCGACAGAGTCCGCGAAAATACCCGTTCCATCACATCCACATCAAAGATGACATACTCTCAGGCCGCAAATTTGGCTGTTAATCAAACAGTTGTGCGTTCGATTAACACGACCATTGTTGCCTTGCTTCCAGTTGGATCAATTCTTTTCGTAGGCGCAGGTCTGCTTGGAGCAGGAACACTTAAGGATCTTTCGCTGGCTCTATTCATCGGATTAGCAACCGGTGCTTATTCATCTATCTTTATTGCAACACCACTGCTTGCATCTATGCGCGAACGCGAACCTGCAATGAAGGCACTTGCTAAGCGAGTCAATGCACGTGGAGGATCACCTGTATTGGCTTCAACAACTTCATCAGTATCAGCTGTATCCGATGTAAAGCGTGGACCACGTAATCAACCAAAGCGTAAAGGTCGCAAGTAACTTTATTTGCGTCCCAGATGGACACACTCTTAGAACCTTTGATCAGCTCCTTAAAGGAGCATGATCCAAAGGCTGATGTCATAAAGGTCGAAAAAGCCTTTGAGGTTGCCAAGAAAGCGCATCTTGGACAGCTTCGAAAATCCGGAGACGAGTACATAACTCATCCTGTTGCAGTTGCTCATATTCTTTCGGAATTAGGCTTAAATGATTCAACAATAATTGCAGCACTACTCCATGACACCGTCGAAGATACCCCTTACTCACTTGCACAACTCAAGAGTGATTTCGGTGATGAAATTTCATCTCTTGTAGACGGCGTTACTAAGTTAGATAAATTAAGTTATGGGCCAACGGCCGAGGCAGAGACAGTGCGCAAGATGGTTGTTGCGATGTCGAGAGATATCAGAGTGCTTGTTATTAAATTAGCCGATCGCCTACATAATGCACGGACTTGGAAGTATGTCGATCCTCAAAGTGCAGAACGCAAGGCAAGAGAAACTCTCGATATTTATGCTCCACTTGCACACCGACTTGGTATGAATGCAATTAAGTGGGAGTTAGAAGACCTTTCTTTCGCTGTACTCGAACCTAAAAAGTTTGAAGAAATTTCTCGACTCGTTGCAGAACGAAGTCCCTCTCGAGATGCCCTTACGGCTGAAGTTATTAAAACTGTTGAGGAAGATTTAGCTAAGGACCACGTGGAAGCAACGGTCACGGGTCGCAAGAAACATTTCTTTAGCGTCTATCAAAAGATGGTTGTTCGTGGTCGAGATTTCAATGATATTTACGATCTGGTTGGCATTCGAGTTTTAGTAAATGATGTAAAAGATTGCTACGCAGTTTTAGGTTCAATCCACGCACGATGGTCGCCAGTCCCAGGACGATTCAAAGATTACATAGCAATGCCAAAATTTAATTTGTATCAATCTCTTCATACAACAGTTATCGGGCCTGATGGAAAGGCTATTGAGATTCAAATCCGAACATTTGAAATGCATTCACGCGCGGAATTTGGTATCGCTGCACATTGGAAATACAAACAGGGCACAGATACCAACTCTTCTTCGCCTCAGATGTTGTGGTTACGCCAACTTCATGAATGGCAAAAAGAAACTGAAGATCCATCTGAATTTCTAGAAGCTCTACGTTTTGATTTGGGCACACCTGAGGTATTCGTATTTACCCCTAAAGGTAGTGTTGTGGCTTTGCCAGGTGGATCAACTCCAGTTGATTTTGCTTATTCTGTGCACACAGATGTGGGAAATAGATGCGCAGGAGCAAAAATTAATGGTCGATTAGTTCCACTTGATACGCGACTAAACAACGGTGATGTGGTTGAGGTTGTTACAAATAAAAGTGATTCCGCGGCACCATCTCGAGATTGGTTGAATTTCGTAAAGAGTCCACGTGCTCGCTCCAAGATTAAAGCTTGGTTTAGTAAAGAACGTCGTGAAGAAGCAATCGAAGCGGGTCGTGAATCAATTGCACGCCAAATGCGTAAAGCGGGACTGCCTTTGCAGAAAATATTTGCAGGTCACGCATTGCTAGAACTTGCGCACGAGTTGAGATATCCAGATATTTCTGCACTTTATTCAGCTGTTGGCGATGGACACGTATCATCAGCAGCAATCATCGATAAATTGGTTCTTTTCATGGGAGTTGAAGATTCCCATCCAGAACCAACAATGGACTTTATTCCTGGTGGAGCACCTGTTGCAAAGCGTTCAAGTAGCGCAATTAAAGTTGAAGGAATTGATGATGTCCTTGTAAAACTCGCCCGATGCTGCACTCCAGTTCCCGGAGATCCGATTATGGGATTTATAACAAGAGGAAGTGGAATATCTGTACATAGATCTGATTGCGTTAATGCAGATGATCTTCGCCTACATCAAAGCGATCGAATTGTTGGAGTTAAGTGGCTAGACGGAGCGTCAAGTTTATTCTTGGTAAATATTCAAGTTGAAGCACTTGATCGCGCGCGCTTGCTGGCAGATGTTACTCGTACATTATCTGAGCAACATGTAAATATTTTGAGTGCAGCGGTTAGTACAACAAAGGACAGAGTAGCGATTTCACGATTTACATTCGAAATGGCGGATGCGACACATTTGGATGCAGTATTAACAGCTGTTCGCTCAATTGAAGGTGTGTACGACGTTTACCGCACTACAAACAATTAATTAAATTCAGCGAGTGATTTCTGAGCTTCTTCAAGCCATGTGCGACGTGCGGCTGCGGATTCAAGAGCTTCGGCTGCCTTCTTTGCATTGCCTGCACTTGTTGCCTTTGCTGCAATTTTTTCGTAATTATCAATTGCACCTTGAAGCTGAGCGACAACTTCTGCCGCACGTGCTTTGGCTGCTGGATCAGTTTTACGCCAAATCTCCGCTTCCGCAGACTTAATCGCTTCTTCAACCTTGCTCACACGAGCATCAAGAGCTGCGCGTTTGTCGCGATTTGTCATTCCAATCTTTTCCCATGAGCGAGCGAGCTCTCTGAACTTATTCTTAGCTTCTTTGACATCAGTAAATGGAACAAGAGCTTCAATTTCAATGATGAGCTCTTCACGCTTTGCCAAGTTTGCAGTCATAGTAACTTCACGCTTTTCCAAGTCAGCACCTTTTGCTGCAAAGAATTGATCCTGTGCTTTTTTGAAACGAGCCCATAACTTTGCATCGTCCGAAGGCTTGCCACGTCCAGCAGCTTTCCATTGATCCATAAGTGCCTTAAAGGCTTTTGCCGTTGCTACCCAATCTGTGGAATTCGCGAGCTTCTCAGCTTCAGCGACCAAATTTTTCTTAGCATCTGTGACAACAGCTGTTTTTGCTTCAAGATTTGCGAAATGTGTACGTCGACGTTTGTCGAATTTGTTACGTGAGGCTGAAAAGCGTTTCCACAAATCAGTATCCGTTTTTTTATCTAAACGTGGTGCAGACTTCCACTCAGTAAGTAACTCTTTCAGGCGATCGCCCGTAGTTTTCCAGCTCTCCGATAAAGCAAGAGATTCCGCTTCTGCGACAATCTTTTCTTTTTCTACCAATACCTGTGCGCGCTTGGCAGCTTTTTCAGATTCGGCAGCGGCTTTCTTTGCTTCATATGCTCCGCGGTGACCTTCGATAAGAGGTTCAAGCTGTTCGACTGAATTAGCAAGCGCTTCAAGATCTCCAACAGCATTTATCTCTTTTACTTGTTCACGTAATTTCTTAACTGATGCAAGAGCATCAGATGGGACCATTGCGCCACTAGTTATACGGGCGGCAAGGAGAGCTATTTCAGAAGCAACAGCTTCAAATTTTCTTACAAAATATGCAAGTGCTTCCTCTGAACTTTTTCCAGGGTATGAACCAACAGCTTTATCGCCAGTTGAAGTTTTAACGAAGACCGTTCCATCAGGAGCTACATAGCCAAACTTGGCTGGATCACCGATCAGTGCAGATGCTGCAGAAGTTGGAATCGAAATTGATGTTGGATTGATATCGGACATGGTCTTCCCTTCAGCGCGTTAATCGAATTCGATCTTCGCTATTGGACCAATTCTTTAATCTCATCTATTTCTCAATAAAGGGATTGATATCGAGTTGGTCAGGCGGCTTGGTGAAGGTAAAAGGTACCCTGTACCCATGAGCGCGGCGAAATTTCCCGCGTAGCAAGCTCCATAAATAGGCGTAGCCGAAGGGAAATCACCGTGTTCATCACCTCCTTTGCGGCCCCAATGTTTGCGACTAATTGTTGGATCATCGCTGATAAACCGGGTGGGGAATGCATCATTGTTGACCCTGGCATGCCCGATGTTTCTGACACCATCTCGATGATTATGAATGAACATAAGTTAAAACCTGTAGCAGCAATTATTACGCACGGCCATCTCGACCATACTTTTTCGATAGTTCCTATCGCCGATGGCTATGAGATTCCTACTTATATTCATAGCGAAGACCGAGCTCTGTTGCTTCACCCAGAGCGCGCTCATGGACCTGAATTTTTAGCGACATTGAGCGCAATGGAGTTTTCTGAACCCAAAGATGTACGAGAATTAAGGCATGGAGCAGAAGTTGAAATGCTAGGAATGAAATTTGAAGCAATTCATGCTCCCGGCCATACGCGCGGATCTTTAATGTTTAACGTTAATCAAGAAATTCTCATAAGCGGAGATGTTTTGTTTGCTGGTGCTATCGGTAGGACGGATTTACCATCAGGGTCAGCGCAATCCATGCAAGAAACATTAGTAAATAAAGTTTTAACACTCTCTGATGATCTTCGTGTTTTACCTGGACACGGTCCTGACACAAATATTGGGCACGAAAGAAAAACCAATCCTTATCTCATCGAGGCTGCAAAGAAATCAGGGAAACGATGAGCAAACGAAATCAAATTCAAGCCCCTAAGGGTGTCAGCGAGTATGTTCCACCTCAGTCAAGGAAATTTGAATCTGTTCGAGAAGCGCTACTCGCTCCCGCACGAAATGCTGGATATGAGTTAATCGAGCTTCCAGTTTTCGAAGACACAGAATTGTTCACACGAGGTGTAGGTGAATCTACCGATGTGGTTTCTAAGGAAATGTACACATTCGAAGATCGCGGCGGTCGTTCGATAACCCTTCGACCTGAGGGCACAGCTGGAGTAATGCGCGCAGTGATTGAACATGGTTTAGACCGTGGACAGTTGCCAGCAAAACTTTATTACAGTGGCGCTTTTTTTCGCGCCGAGCGTCCACAAGCGGGCAGATACCGTCAGTTTTATCAAGTAGGTATCGAAGCGATTGGAATTCAAGATAGTGCACTCGATGCTGAAGTTATTGCAATTGCAAATGCAGGTTTTAAAGCTATTGGTCTAAAAAGATATCGATTAGAAATTACATCTTTAGGTGATGCGCAGTCACGAGCTAAACATCGTATTGACTTAGTGTCGTATATAGAAAAATTGGAATTAGATGAAGTTACAAGATCACGTGCAGAAATCAACCCTCTTCGTTTGTTTGATGACAAGCGCGAAGAAGTAAAGAAACAGATGAATAAAGCACCCTTATTGCTTGATTATTTATCAGAGGATTCAAGAAAAGATTTTGAATCTGTTCAAAAACACTTAAAAGCTCTAAATGTGGAATTTGTCATCAACCCTCGAATGGTACGTGGTCTGGATTACTACACGGGCACAACTTTTGAGTTTGTTCACGAATTATTGGGTGCTCAATCAGGCATCGGAGGTGGTGGCCGTTATGACGGTCTCATGTCTGAACTTGGTGGACAAGAGCTTTCAGGTATTGGTTTTGGGCTTGGAATCGACCGATGTGTATTAGCAGCCGATGCTGAAGGTATTTCTTTTGATCAAGAGTTCACGTCAGATCTGTTCATAATTCCACTTGGAGATGAGAGCAAAATCGCTGCATTAACTATTGCCCAGGAGTTAAGAAATTCAGGTTTGCGCGTTGAAATATCTTTTGGTGATCGGGCTTTGAAAGGTTCGATGAAGGCCGCCGATAAGAGTGGTGCTGCATACGTCATAGTTCTTGGTGAAAGTGAGATTGCTAGCGGAGCGGTTGAACTTAAAGAAATGAGCACGGGCAAGACAACTTCGGTTACTCTTACCTCCTTGCAGAAACATCTTCAGAGCGTTTCTTCGAAATAGTTAACATCAGAAAAAGAGGCTGTTAAATGTTGCGCACTCACGGAGCTGGAACGCTTCGCGCTTCCCATGTAGGCCAGAGTGTTACACTCGCTGGTTGGGTCGCTCGACGTCGCGATCACGGCGGCGTGGCTTTTATTGATTTCCGTGATGCAACAGGATGGGTTCAAGTAGTAATTCGAGATGAAAAAATTGCTGGTGCACTAAGGGCTGAGTGGTGTTTAAAGATTACGGGCGAAGTTGTTGCCAGGCCAGCGGGTAATGAGAATTCCGCTGTCCCTACTGGTGCAATTGAAGTCATGGGCGATGACGTAGTGATATTAAGTGAAGCATCTGCGCTTCCATTTCCAGTTGATAGTGGCGATGACGTTGAAATCTCCGAAGAAGTACGTTTGAAGTACCGTTACTTAGATCTTCGACGTGAAACTCCTGCCGCTAATTTGCGTTTGCGTTCAAAAGTTACGTCGACTATTCGACGTGTCATGGAGGACGAAGAATTTTTGGAGATTGAAACTCCATATCTAACTCGTTCCACACCTGAAGGAGCACGAGATTTCTTGGTTCCCGTTCGTCTGCAACCCGGAAGTTGGTATGCATTACCGCAATCACCCCAGTTATTTAAGCAGTTGCTGATGGTTGCTGGCATGGAAAAGTATTACCAAATCGCTCGTTGTTTCAGAGATGAAGATTTCAGAGCTGATCGCCAACCGGAGTTCACGCAATTAGATATTGAAATGTCCTTTATCGATCAAGAGGATATTTTGGCAGTTGCCGAAAAAATCTTGGTTAAAGTATGGAAAGAAGTTCTTGATTATCAAATAAATTTACCGATTCCACGTATGACCTATCTCGATGCCATGGCTCGATATGGATCAGATAAACCAGACCTGCGTTTTGATTTAGAAATCGTCGATTGCACTGACTTCTTCAAAGAGACAACCTTTAGAGTTTTTCAAGCTCCATACGTTGGCGCAGTCATCATGCCGGGTGGAGCAGATTCTCCACGACGTGAACTTGATGCTTGGCAAGATTGGGCAAAAGCACGCGGGGCAAAAGGATTGGCTTATATTTTAGTTGCGCCTGATGGAACTCTCGGCGGTCCGGTCGCAAAGAATTTATCTGAGAACGAAGCATCTAAAATTGCTGCCTTTGTTGGTGCAAAACCAGGTGATGCGATTTTCTTTGCGGCAGGAGAACGCACTGCATCTCTTAATTTACTCGGCGCGGTGCGACTTGAGATTGGTAAGCGTTGCAACCTCATTGACAATAATCGTTGGGAATTTGTTTGGATTGTGGATGCACCGATGTTTGAACCGACTGAAAACAATGGTTGGACGGCGGTTCATCATCCATTTACTGGACCTAAACCAGAATTTGCACAAACCTTTGCGAAAGATCCTGCTAGCGCACTTGCATATGCCTATGACATTGTTCTCAACGGAACGGAACTGGGTGGTGGCTCGATTCGTATTCACGACCGTGCAATGCAGAAAGAAGTTTTCTCTGTTATTGGATTAAGCGATGAAGAAGCCATGAGTAAGTTTGGATTTTTGCTCGAAGCATTTAATTACGGACCACCCCCACACGGTGGAATTGCACTCGGGCTAGACAGATTATGCGCGCTGCTTTCTCATTCAGATTCGATTCGCGAAGTTATTGCATTCCCAAAAACAGCGAGTGGTGGTGATCCATTAACTGGTGCGCCAACTCCAATTACTCCCGCACAACGTAAAGAGAGTGGAATCGATGGGGCACCAAAAGAGGGAGCCAAGTAAGGCAATCGGGTAGGCTGGGCATCAGAGAGCTGCGCAAACAAAGGGGGAAGTCATGGGTCCAGGCGGAATTGCAACAATTATTGCCGCATCATCCCTGCTTGTTATTGCAATAGCGATTAGTTATGCGGTTATTCGCGTTGGCCGCTTCATTGACGAAGCGAAAGCATCATTGAAAGCTGTTACCGATGAAACGACTCCACTTATTGAAGAAGTACATACAACCGTGACTTTGGTAAACGGACCACTTCAAAGTTTTAATCGAATTACAAAAAACGTGGAAGAGATTTCTGAAAAAATCACAAGTGCAACAAGCGGTCTAGTAGATAAGAGTGGACCCGCATTAAAAGTTGCTGGTGCGCTCGTAACCGCTGCACAAATGGGCAAAAAACGTTCAAAAAAGAAGAAGAAGGCTGAGTGATCCCCACACGTGGAATCCGCCGAGATCCGTTCGCGCTGGCTGCGCTTCTTCGAATCAGATAACCGCGAGGGTTTGCTCCACACGGTTGTGCCTTCAGCTTCATTGATTGCTGATGATCCAAATTTGTTATTAGTTAACGCCGGCATGGTTCCTTTTAAGCCATATTTTCTCGGCGAAGTGACCCCTCCTTACAAGCGTGCAACATCGGTTCAAAAATGCGTGAGAACTCTAGATATAGATGAAGTAGGTAAAACAACGCGTCATGCCTCATTTTTTCAAATGTGCGGAAATTTTTCCTTCGGAGACTATTTCAAGGAGGGAGCAATTGCTCTGGCATGGGATTTACTTACACGTCCGATAGCGGAAGGTGGATACGGTTTTCCTGAATCTCGTTTGTGGGTAACAGTTTTTCATAATGACGATGAAGCCGTGCAAATATGGAATAAGAAAATAGGTTTACCTCTAGAGCGAATTCAACGACGTGGCATGGAAGATAATTTCTGGTCCATGGGAGTTCCAGGTCCTTGTGGTCCATGCTCGGAGATTTACTACGACCGCGGCCCAGATTATGGAGTCGAAGGCGGACCTATTGCTGATGAAAATCGTTACATGGAAGTGTGGAACTTAGTTTTCATGCAGAATGAACGTGGCGCTGGATCTGGCAAAGACGATTTTCCAATTCTTGGTGAGCTACCTGCGAAAAGTATTGATACTGGACTAGGCCTTGAGAGAATGGCGGCCCTTTTACAAGGGGTTGAAAACATTTATGAGATCGATACTACTGCACAAATTTTGAAACGTGCTTCAGAATTAACGGGTGTGAAGTACGGCAGGGATGAAAAATCTGATGTTGCTTTGCGTGTTGTTGCAGACCACGCTCGTACGTCTGCAATGTTAATTGGTGATGGTGTTACACCAGGCAATGAAGGTCGTGGTTATGTGCTGCGGCGAATGATGAGACGAACTATTCGCAACATGCGCTTACTTGGCTCAGAAGACTCGATTATGAATGAATTGACGAAGGCAGCGATTGGCGCAATGTCGCCTCAATATCCAGAACTCAATGTTGAAAGCGATCGCATTTTGGCAGTTACGAAAGGCGAAGAAGACACCTTCTTGCAGACTCTAAAGAGTGGAACCACAATTTTTGAAGTTGAAAGTGCATCAATCAAGAAGAGTAAAGGCAAGAAAATTTCAGGCGATGCTGCCTTTAAATTACATGACACATACGGTTTCCCATTTGATTTGACATTAGAAATGGCTCGTGAAGAAGGTCTAGATGTTGACGAAGATGGCTTCCGTCGATTGATGAAAGAACAGAGAGATCGAGCAAAAGCTGATTCAAAGGCAAAGAAGAGTGGTCACACTGATGTAAGTGTCTACAAATCCATCGCAGATTCTCATGGTTTTACAACTTTTCTTGGTTATACGCATATAGAGAGCGAATCGGTAATAAGTGCATTAGTGAGTGATGGGATTTCTGTTCAATCCGCGCAATCTGGCGATGAGATAGAAGTAGTACTAAATCAAACGCCTTTCTATGCAGAAGGTGGCGGGCAATTAGCAGACGGAGGATTGATTACTCTTGCATCAGGCGCTGTAATTGAAATTGATGATGTGCAAACTCCCGTTCCAGGTATTTCTGTCCACCGAGGCAGAGTTCGCAGTGGAAGTGTTGAAGTTGGTACTAGTGCGCTTGCCCAAATTGATAGTGAACGCCGCAGTGCAATTTCACGTGCACATACAGCAACACATATGGTTCATAAGGCTTTCAGAGAAATTCTTGGCGAAACGGCAACACAGGCAGGATCAGAGAATTCACCTGGACGTTTTAGATTTGATTTTCCTGCAACTGGCGCAGTTCCAGATTCCGTTCTCAATGAAGTGGAAGCCCGAGTAAATTCATTGCTCCTAGATAACCTTGAAGTGAGTGCTGAAGTTATGAGTCAGTCGGAAGCTAAAAAACTTGGAGCGATGGCTTTATTTGGTGAGAAATATGGCGATCAAGTACGTGTCGTAAGTGTGGGAGATTGGGCACGGGAGTTGTGCGGGGGAACACACGTTTCGCGTTCAGGCCAATTAGGTGTTGTTAAATTATTGAGTGAATCCTCGATCGGTGCTGGAGTGAGACGCGTCGAAGCTCTGGTGGGTGCGGATGCGTACAAATTTCTAGCTCGCGAACACATTCTGCTGAATTCACTTACAGAAATTATCAAAGGCGCACGTGTTGAGGAGTTGCCAGAAAGAGTTTCTGACCTTAATCGGTTCAATCTCACTGATATCTGCACGACTGCCTGATGGAATAAATAGCGAGAATCTTCGAAGCATTGCTTTAGATTTACGAGCAAAAACCCCCTCAAGTGTTGTCGTCTTAGTCAGCGTTACAGATTCAAAACCAATTCTTGTAGTCGCTACAAGTGAAGAAGCGAGAACCGCGGGCGTGAAAGCTGGAGCACTAGTAAAAATTGGTTCTACAATTCTTGGTGGTGGCGGTGGCGGTAAAGATGATTTCGCACAAGGTGGCGGAACGGATGTTTCTAAGATTACCGAAGCACTATCCACAATCGAGCAGACGATTTCTGGAAAATAAGATGCTTCGAGGGCGACGTCTGGCCTTTGATTTTGGAGACGTGCGAATTGGCGTGGCGGTGTGTGATCCGGATGCGATTCTTGCAACTCCTGTAACTACATTGAAAAACAATGATGATCACTTATGGGAACAGATATTTGAATTAGTTAAAGAGTACGAACCAATACACGTTTATGTGGGTGCACCCAAGCATTTATCGGGTGCAAATGGTTCGTCGATGCAAAAAGCAGAAGAATTTAAAGAGCAGATTTTTACTCGGACTGGTATCCCATGTTCAATGGTAGATGAAAGATTGTCTACGGTGGCAGCAGCGAAGCAGCTAAAAGATTCAGGTATGAATTCTAGAGAGAGTAAAGCCGCAATAGATCAGGCAGCGGCAGTTGCAATACTTGAACAAGCAATTGCGATCGAAAAAAGAAAATAGTTCTGTGAACAAGAACTCCTTTTTGCGGATATCTATAGCATTAGTTTTGGTTTTCACTTTTACATTTGTTGCACATGAGTTGCGTGCGGGACGGGCGGGTGCTGCTGATTTTCCCGATCGTCGGATTTCATCTACAGAAAAACTTATAGAAATAGCCGTAGCCGAAGGTTCATCTGGATCCGAAATTGCGCAACAACTCTTTACTGCGGGGGTAATCGAATCTTCCCAAAGTTTTTTCAAGTTAGCGATAGCTGATAGTCGAGCCGCACGAATTGCCCCTGGTGTTCATCTGCTTAATTCAAGAATTTCTTCTAAACAAGCATTAAGTCAATTACTTGATCCATTACGTATGCCAAATCTTGTAAAAGTATTTGAAGGCTCCTGGAGCACGGAAGTTTTTGCAATGCTGGAAGATGTTGGATTTGAACGGAAAGAAATACTCAATGCTGCGACAGAGGTAAATTTGCCATCGGGATTTAAATTGCTCGAAGGATTACTTTTTCCCGCGCAATATAGCTTTACAAAAGAGGTTACAGCTAGGGAAGCATTGCAATCTATGATTACCAATTTTGAAACTAAAACGAACTCTTTAGACTTATATTCTGATCCAAAGTTCACGCCACAACAACTAGTGACCGTGGCTTCAATTGTTCAGGCCGAAGGTCACACTGATGATTTTGACAAAGTTGCAAGGGTTATACGGAACAGGTTAAAAATTGGAATGCCACTTCAAATGGATTCCACTATCAACTACATAAAGAAAACCCGGGGGAGCATCTTCGTTAGCAAGAAATCGACAATGATCAAATCTGATTACAACACTTACCGTAAATATGGTTTGCCTCCCGGACCTATTGGAAATCCAGGGATAGATGCCTTACGAGCTGCGATAAAACCAGCCAACGGCGACTGGTTGTACTTCATTACAGTTAGTCCTGGGGATACTCGATTTACTTCAAATTTTGAAGAGTTTAATGAGTGGAAAGTTTTGTATATAAAGAATAGGAAGGCTGGTGCATTTAATTGATTAATGCCGCCGTTCTTGGATCTCCTATATCGCATTCGCTATCACCCAAGCTTCACGCCGCGGCATATAAATTTTTGAACATCAAGGGTTCGTATACATCTTTTGATGTTCCTTCTGGATCTTTGCAAGATTTTTTATGCAACAAAGATTCGGAATGGACTGGTTTTTCACTTACAATGCCCTTAAAGGAAGAAGCTCTTAGTTGCGCAGACACTATTGATCCACTCGTCCAGAAAATCAGAAGTGGTAATACTTTGCTTAACCAGGATGGAAAGTGGAGTCTTTTCTCAACGGATGTGCTCGGTTTTAAAAATGCGGTAAGCACGAACAACGTAAACGCTCCATCTTCGGTGCTAATTATTGGTTCAGGCGCAACCGCACGTGCGGCTGTTGCGGCATTTGATTCCAGCAATACCACTATTTATGTACTTCATAGAAATTCTGAACGAGAGAATTCAATCAGGCAATGTGCGCAGTCATCCTCGATTACATTTTTGCCTTGGGAGTTCACAGCCGATATTTATAATTTTGATTTAGTTGTCAATACAACTCCCAAGTACGCAATAGATGATTTCGCGCAACAACTATCGCGCAAACCTACTGGGACGTATTTTGATGTCATATACGATCCATGGCCAACTAATTTTGCATATTCCTGGGCTCACAATGGTGGCAATGTTATTGGGGGATTAGACTTATTGATTGCTCAGGGTATTGAGCAAATTAGGATTTTCACAGGTGCGCAGCTTTCCACAGCCGAACTTACATCCTATTTGAAGAGTGAGTTAAAGATTTAAACTTTATGAGTGAATCTTCTCGCAACATCTGTTTTTATCTTTTTTGCCGCTCGGATTTCATTTGAAGATATTAAATATTTCAAGATAAGAAATCGTCACCTACTACCTTTTTTCTGCTGCACTCTTGTTCTTTCCGCTTTCTCTGGAAGTTTCAGGACACACTTTCTTTCTGGATTGGTTTTTCTTCTTTTGTTCTCATTCATGCATATTGCAGGAGCGCTTCTGCCCCGCAAAGCAAGTATTGGTTTTGGTGATGTAAAGCTTCTAGCTGTTCTTGCATTTGGCTACGTAGATCATGGCATTCGGTCAACGGAGGTTTTTTTACTATCACTGTGGTGTGCACTTTTACTGCAGTTGTGCCTTCATTTTTTACATCAAGGAAAGTTGCTCCCACGTATTGCGATGGCACCGAGCATCTTTCTTGCCGGAACCCTTTATTTGTACGCCCCGATAGGACTTCTTCTGCCACAATAGGAGTATGCGTTGGTTAACTGCAGGAGAATCACATGGTCCAGCCCTCACTGCGATTGTTGAAGGATTGCCGGCTCACATAAAGATCTCAACTTCAGAAATTGATAAAGACTTAGCAAGACGTCGTCTCGGTGTAGGACGTGGAGCAAGACAGAATTTTGAAGCTGACAAAATAACGATTAAAGGTGGAATCCGTTTAGGAATATCTCAAGGTGGTCCTATCGCAATTGAAGTGGCTAATTCCGAATGGCCGAAATGGGAAAAAGTTATGTCAGCCGATCCCGTCGATAAATCTGAACTAGATGGTTTAGCGCGCAACGCACCCCTCACTCGCCCAAGACCTGGTCATGCCGACATGGTTGGAATGCAGAAGTATGACTTTGATGACGCACGACCAATTTTAGAACGCGCAAGTGCTCGTGAAACAGCAGCTCGAGTTGCACTGGGAGCTATCGCTAAGGCATTTTTAGAACAAAGTGTTGGGATTAAAATTCTGAGTCACGTTATTTCTATTGGTAGCGTGCGCATTCCTGAAGACGCTGTGCTGCCAAATGAAAATGACCAACTCAAAATTGATGCAAACCCAGTGAGATGTGCGGATGAGAAAACCAGTGAGTTAATTATTCAAGAGATTGAAAAAGCTCATTCCGACGGAGACACACTTGGTGGCGTATGTGAAGTTTTGGTTTTTAACGCTCCGCCGGGACTTGGTTCTCATGTGCATTGGGATCGTCGTTTAGATGCTCGTCTCGCATCAGCGATGATGGGAATTCAAGCAATCAAAGGTGTTGAAATTGGAGATGGTTTTTTAACCGCAACCCGAAGAGGTTCTGCAGCCCACGATGAAATAGAAAAAAATTCTGCCGGAAAAATTGTTCGCCGAACAGACCGCGCTGGTGGCACTGAAGGTGGAATGTCCAACGGAGAAGTTCTGCGAATTAGCATTGCAATGAAACCAATTTCTACAGTACCTAAAGCTCTAGACACAATTGATGTAGCTACAGGCGAAGCAGCCAAAGCGATTAATCAGCGATCTGATGTTTGCGCTGTTCCGGCCGCAGGTGTCGTGGCAGAAGCAATGGCTGCGCTCGTTCTTGCAGAAGCGGTTCTTGAAAAATTTGGGGGAGACAGTGTTTCTGAAACCCGTCGAAATTTTCAGTCATATATGGAAAATTTACGATTCAAATAAGATGCCACCACGCGTTATTTTGATTGGGCCCCCAGGCGCAGGCAAATCGAGCGTTGGAAAATCGTTGGCACGCCTCCTTGCAGCAGACTTTGTGGATACAGATTCAGTTATAGCTACACAGGAAAATCAAAGTATCAGTGAGATTTTCGTTGATAAAGGTGAAACATATTTTCGGGAAAAAGAGATTGAAGTATTACTTAATCAAATAAATATTCATTCTGGTGTTTTAAGCCTTGGAGGCGGAGCGCCTTTGTCCGATGTAGCACAATCCGCAATCAAAAAATCAGGATCTACCGTAGTTTTTCTTGATGTAACTCTTGCCGGTGCTGCGCCACGAGTAGGATTTAATCGCGATAGACCTTTGCTTTTGGGTAATCCACGCGCACAATGGCAGGAACTAATGAATGTCCGCCGTCCAATTTATGAATCTTTAGCGCACCATCGTGTACTTACAGATAAATTAACTCCAAACGAAGCCGCAGCGCAGATTGTTACACTTCTTGCATGAGCGTCATTAAGGTTACATCAGAGCATCAATATGATGTCGTGATAGGCAAACCTTGGCTGTCAGAATTGATCACAAGCCTGCCAGATTATTCTCGCGTAGCGATCTTTTTCTCAGAAAATCAACGAAAATACATACCTGAAGTTTCTACTCCAGCTGAGGTTCATTATTTCCCATTGCCAGATGGCGAAGGAGCTAAATCGAGTCAAACACTTTTAAAGATGTGGGATTGGATGGGTGCAGCCGGATTTACTCGCTCAGATGTTGTCATCGCCGTAGGCGGCGGAACGATCACTGATGCAGCGGGTTTCTTAAGTGCTACATGGATGCGCGGAATCGATTGGATTGCAGTTCCAACAACCTTAGCGGGGATGGTTGATGCATCAGTTGGAGGCAAGACTGGTATCAACAGTGAATATGGAAAGAATCTAATTGGCGCCTTTCATTCTCCGCGCAAAGTAATCATCGACCCAGAGTGGTTAAGGACCTTGCCAGCTCGAGATCTTGCGGCGGGATTAGCCGAAGTTATAAAAACTGGATTTATTTCGGATGCAAGCATTTTGGATTTGATGAAGGAATTTCATTTAGATCGAGACCGCGAAAATTTAGAGTTATTAACTCAACTGATTGAAAAGTCTGTCTCAGTTAAAGCTCAGGTAGTTAGTACAGATTTTAGGGAAAGTTTTGAGCGTGAGATTCTAAATTATGGTCATACGCTTGGCCATGCGATTGAGCGTCATTCAAGGTACGCACTTCGGCATGGGGAAGCGATTTCAATCGGATTGGTTTTTGCTGCGCATCTTTCATCCATTCATTGCTCGCTTTCAAGTGACGTTGTTCAACAACATATAGATTTATTGAGCAAGATAGGGCTTCCAACTAGCTATGACCGTGAAGCGTTTGCTCAGTTACATGCGCTAATGAGCATAGATAAGAAGTCACGTGGTAATTCACTACGATTTGTTGGACTCTCTGAAGTAGGCAAGACACAGCGAATCGAGGGATTGAAGATGGAAGATATCGCCCTTGTTTATGAGAAAATAGCCAAATGAAGGTACTAGTAATCAATGGACCAAATCTTTCTCGTCTAGATATTAGAGATTCTTCGATTTATGGAGATTTAAGTTATCCGCAGCTTGTTAACCTGATTGAATCAGCGGCATCTTCACACGGCTTCACCGCTGACGTTCGTCAAAGTGACGATGAATCACAAATTATTTCGTGGCTGCATGAGGCAGCAGATAATGCGTACCCAGTGATTATTAATCCTGCCGCCTTCACACATTATTCATATGCGATTCGAGATGCCGCAGAGCTTGTTAAGTCACCTTTGATTGAAGTGCATCTTTCAAACCCGTTAGCTCGCGAGGAATTTCGGCACACTTCAGTAATTTCTGGAGTTGCCAACGGAACAATTGGTGGCTTTGGACCAAATTCCTACGCATTGGCAATGAGCGCGCTAAAGGCTCTTATTTAACGGGTATCCTTACACCCGTGACTATCGGCAATCGATAGCCTGGTCAATATGGCCCTGATACAGGAAAAGTGTGGTTATACAAGTGGCAACAACTAATGATCTCAAAAATGGAATGACACTAGATATTGAAGGTCAATTGTGGAACGTTGTTGAATTCCAACATGTAAAACCAGGAAAAGGCCCAGCTTTCGTGCGAACAAAATTGAAGTCCGTTCTGACTGGAAAAGTTGTAGATAAAACTTTTAACGCTG
Source organism: Actinomycetota bacterium (assembly GCA_010032875.1). Taxonomy (GTDB): domain Bacteria; phylum Actinomycetota; class Actinomycetes; order Nanopelagicales; family Nanopelagicaceae; genus Planktophila. The sequence continues at coordinate 68,168 of RGSB01000001.1, forward strand.
GGGTCAAGATTGATGTTGCTATTCTTGAAAAACGAGAGATGAACTTCCTCTACAAAGATGGCGAAGACTTTGTTTTTATGGACAATAAAACATTTGATCAAACAAATATTCCAGCAGAAGTTGTGGGCGATGCGGTCAATTACATGCTCGAAAACACTGAAGCGATTGTTGCTGTTCATGAAGGCAATCCTTTGTATATTGAATTGCCAGCTTCGGTAGCACTTACGATTACTTACACAGAACCTGGTATCCAGGGAGATCGTTCTTCTGGAGGAACAAAACCTGCGACGGTGGAAACTGGAATTGAAATCCAAGTACCACTTTTCATCAAACAAGACGAGAAAGTCTTAGTTGATACTCGAGATGGTTCGTATCAGGGTCGCGCCTAAAAGTGTCGGCACGAAGTAAGGCCCGCAAACAATCATTAGATTTATTGTACGAATCTGATATCCGCGGTAAAGCATCTTTGGATTTATTGGCAGTGCGCGATGTCATCGATGATGGACCGGACGCACGACCTATTCGGGAATACACCAAAACGTTAATTTCAGGCGTCGATGCCCATAAGAGAAAAATTGATGAATTGATTTCAACATATGCGCAGGGTTGGGATATGGATCGGTTACCAGCAGTTGATAGAAATGTACTTCGACTAGGAATATATGAAATTCTATGGCAGGAAGACGTGCCTGATGCGGTAGCGATTGACGAGGCTCTTGCGTTGGCAAAAGAACTCTCTACCGAGGAGTCCTCAGGCTATATCCATGGTGTGCTGGGAAGAATTGCTTCTATCCGTGGCGATCTCAATCTCTAGTCGTTATTAGTAGATTTAGCTTTCTGCATTCTTCAATTATGTTCTGATTTTTATCTCTCTGCATTATCGAGATCAGCATTAGATCGCTGGCTCTGACTGAGAGAACTTCTCCGTTCCAGTCCTTACGCAGATTAATGATGTTATCTGTGAATTTTCCAAGCACCTTTACTATCTCTGATGAATGATTCTGTAAAGTCTCACGTAATTTGCGTAGGTCAATAATTATTTGAGCATCTAAAATTGGGAATGCCGCAATCGGAGATTCCCGAAAGAGCGCGCTGATTGGTATCTCATAAGTTTGAGCAATAATCGATAATTTCGATACTGATATCGAACGTGCGCCACGTTCGTAGGACCCAAGAACGACATCCTTTATTTTCGATCCACTGGCTATCTCGAAATCTTTTAAGCTCCACTTGCGGTTGAGGCGTATTTCTCTCAAGGCACGACCAAGTCGCATGGCTTCACTACGGGAGTCTGTGTAAGTAATCATTGAGAAGCACTCTAAATCATGAAGGAAACGCCGCTTTTTCTTTTCCACAGGTGACCGTTTTTTGATGCTATTCTTCGCCAGCATCCTTTAACGACCCATCCTGCGAGGTGGGGAAGGAGATTTACATGAGCGTTGCCCTGCCATCGGCAGATATAGCGAGAGCTTTAACTCGCATTTCACATGAAATTCTTGAACGAAATGGTGGATCTCAGAATTTAATCTTGCTGGGAATCCCAACTCGCGGGGCACATTTAGCACATCGAATTGCCTCGATTATTGAAAGTATTGAATCCAAAGCTGTTCCTGTTGGAACCCTAGACATCACTTTGCATCGAGATGATCTGCGATTGCGTCCGCCACGAACATTGATGGCAACAAAAATTCCGACGGCTGGAATTGAAGGCAGAGATGTTGTTCTTATTGACGACGTTTTCTTCTCAGGAAGAACTATCCGCGCCGCTCTCGATGCTTTGGGAGAAATAGGTCGTCCACGCACAGTGCAATTAGCTGTTCTTGTAGATCGTGGACATCGTGAACTTCCGATTCGCGCAGATTATGTAGGTAAGAATTTACCTACATCGCTCGATCAATCGGTCAAGGTTCATTTATCTGAGATTGATGGCATCGATGAAGTTATAGTTGGCAAGGTCGAAGAGTTATGAAGCATCTTCTCTCAATCAATGATTTAAGCCAAACGCAAGCAATCTCAATTCTAGATACAGCTCTTGAATTAGCCCGCGTATCTGATGCTCCAATGAAGAAACTGCCGACGCTTCGAGGCCGAACTATTGTGAATCTTTTTGCAGAAGATTCCACGCGCACTCGTATCTCTTTTGAAGCTGCAGCGAAACGTTTATCAGCTGACGTCATCAATTTCAGCGCAAAAGGTTCAAGTGTTAGCAAGGGGGAATCCCTGAAAGACACTGCTCAAACGTTGCAAGCAATGGGTGCCGATGCGGTAATTATTCGCCATCAAGCATCAGGGGCGCCACATCGATTAGCTTCTTCAGAGTGGATGTCTGGAAGCGTGATAAACGCCGGAGATGGAACGCACGAGCATCCAAGCCAAGCCCTCCTTGATTCCTATACGTTGCGCAAGCACCTTATGCACGGAGCGAAAGATCTCAAAGGACTGCATGTTGCAATAGTTGGAGATATTTTGCACTCTCGCGTTGCAAGATCAAATGTTTTACTCCTATCAAAACTCGGTGCAGCAGTAACGGTTGTGGCTCCACCTACCTTGTTACCAGTAGGAATCGAAAAATGGGCTGTGAAGGTTTCTTATGATTTCGATGATGTGATTGCGCAGGCAGATGCAATCATGATGTTGCGTGTGCAGAGTGAACGTATGCAAGAACTCTATTTCCCAAATGCAAGAGAGTATTCACGATACTTCGGTTTGAATTCAGATCGGGTTAAGCGAATGAAAAAAGACTCCATAATTATGCATCCGGGCCCTATGAATCGTGGTTTAGAAATAACTGCAGACGTTGCTGACAGCGCACGGTCTGTCATCGTAGAACAAGTCAGTAATGGAGTTAGTGTTCGAATGGCGATTTTGTACACATTGCTAACTGGAGAAGGCATTGAAGCGGGAGCACTAGTATGAGTAAGAAATACTTCATCACCGGTGGAATTCTTGATGACGGCTCAAAGAAAGACTTACTTGTCTCCGATGGCAAAATTATTGGTTATGAGAATCCTGTAAATAGTAGCGCTGAGATAATTAACGCCTCGGGAAAAATTATTCTTCCAGGGCTAGTTGATCTTCACACGCATCTTCGCGAACCAGGTAAGGAAGATTCAGAAACTGTCCTTTCGGCTTCTCGTGCTGGATCTAAAGGAGGATTCACGGCGCTATCTGCTATGCCAAATACTTCGCCGGTAGCTGATACCGCTGGTGTAGTTGAACAAGTAATGCGCTTAGGTATAGAAGCCGGATTGTGTGATGTGTTCCCAATAGGCGCGGTGACCAAGAATTTGGATGGAAGAGAGTTATCAGAAATTGGAGCGATGGCAGATAGCGCCGCTGTGGTTCGAATTTTCAGTGATGACGGACATTGCGTTTCAAATCCTGCAGTGATGCGCCGAGCTCTTGAATACGTGAAGAAATTTGATGGTGTCATAGCTCAACATGCCCAAGATCCTGATCTTACGATCAACGCTCAAATGAACGAAGGAATCATCTCATCGGTTTTGGGATTAAAGGGTTGGCCAGCAATCGCGGAAGAAGCAATCATTGCTCGTGATGTCTTGTTAGCAGATCATGTGCAATCGCGATTACACGTCTGCCACGTCACAACAGCAGGTGGAGTGGAGATTATTCGATGGGCTAAAGCACGTGGAATAAATGTGACTGCCGAAGTTACGCCGCATCATTTGTTACTAACCGATGATTTAGCGACTTCATATGACCCGGTATACAAAGTAAATCCGCCTTTGCGCACAGAAAAAGACATACATGCATTGCGTGAAGCCCTTGCTGAAGGTGTCATTGACATTGTCGCAACTGATCACGCTCCACATCCTGCGGAGAACAAGGAGTGCGAATGGCAAGAAGCCGCATTCGGGATGCTTGGTTTAGAAACAGCCCTATCAATCATTGCTTTGACCATGGTTGAAACAAATTTGCTGGATTGGAAAGGCGTTGCACAGCGGTTTTCCAGAACGCCTGCGCAGATTGGCCGATATGCGCATCAAGGCGGGGAATTTAAGGTGGGAGAAATGGCAAATCTCACGGTAATTGACCCTGCGGCTAGTTGGCGAGTCGACCGCGACTTAGTAGCCTCACGTAGTCGTAATACTCCTTTTCATGGAATGGAACTACCTGGCGTGATAACCGAAACTTTCTTCAAAGGAGTTCCAACTTTGCGCAATGCTCAATTGATGCAGAAGGAAAATTCATGAGTAAAGCTTTCCTAGTTTTAGATGATGGACGAGTTTTTGAAGGTTCATCATGGGCTTCTGAAGGCACAACTTTCGGTGAAGCCGTCTTTCAAACAGGAATGACTGGGTATCAGGAAACATTGACAGATCCTTCTTATCACAAGCAAGTTGTTGTGATGACGGCTCCTCACATCGGCAATACGGGAATGAACGCCCAAGACAATGAATCAAAAAAGATATGGGTATCTGGCTTTGTTGTTCGCAATCCTTCTCCGATTACTAGCAATTGGCGCAGTGAGAATTCGCTTGAAAAAGAGTTAATAAATCAAGGAATTGTTGGCATCTCTGGCATTGATACACGTGCACTTACCAGACATTTGCGCGATCGAGGCGCGATGCGGGTGGGAATTTTCTCTGGACAGAATCTTTCTCGCGAAGAAATGGTTATTGAAGTACGAAAACAGCCACAGATGTCTGGTTCGTATTTAAGTCAGGATGTTTCAACCAAGCAGAGCTACGTTGTTCCAGCTCAAGGTGTCAAAAAATTCACTGTGGCAGCACTCGATTTGGGAATCAAAGGCGCGACGCCGAGAGCTCTGTCTGTTCGAGGAGTAGAAACACATGTCATTCCCTACAACGCATCTTTTGCCGATATAGCTGCCATAAATCCGGATGGGGTATTTCTCTCCAATGGCCCCGGAGATCCTGCCACAATGACGGAGACCATAGATCTGGTACGTGAAATTTTGTTAGCTGAAATTCCTATTTTTGGTATTTGCTTCGGACATCAAATTTTAGGCAGAGCATTAGGCTTCGAAACTTTCAAATTACAATTCGGTCATCGTGGAATTAACCAACCTGTTATTGATAAAAATACGAATAAAGTGGAAATAACAGCACACAATCACGGTTTTGCATTGAAAGCACCTACCGATGGAGTGTTTTCAACTGTTTTTGGTACCGGTGAAGTTACCCATGTTTCGCTCAATGATGGTGTTGTGGAGGGTCTGCAACTATTGGAACGTGGTGCATTTAGTGTGCAGTACCACCCCGAAGCAGCGGCAGGTCCGCATGATGCAGATTATTTATTCGATCGCTTCATTGATTTAATGCAGAAATATCCTAACTCCGCAAGGAAAAAATAATGGCATTAGATAATTCAATAAAGAGTGTATTAGTAATTGGTAGTGGTCCAATTGTTATTGGTCAAGCTTGCGAATTTGATTATTCTGGAACCCAGGCTTGTCGAGTTTTGCGAGCTGAGGGTATTCGTGTAATTCTCGTAAATTCAAATCCAGCAACTATTATGACCGATCCAGAATTTGCTGATGCCACTTACATAGAACCAATCACACCTGAGTTTATTGAACAGATAATTATTAAAGAAAAACCTGATGCAGTACTAGCAACTTTAGGTGGACAAACGGCGCTCAATGCCGCTATTGGCTTATACGAACTTGGAACACTCGCAAAATACGGAGTCAAACTAATTGGAGCTGATGTTGACGCAATAAAACGCGGAGAAAATAGAGAGTTATTCCGAGCTATTGTTGAAAAAGTTGGTGGAGAAAGCGCACGTTCAATTATTTGTCACACAATGGAAGAAGCACTCCAAGCCGTAAAAACTCTTAATTATCCCGTAGTCGTGCGACCATCTTTCACTATGGGTGGATTGGGATCAGGTATTGCATTTTCAGAGGAAGAGTTAAAGCAAATCGCCGGTGCAGGGCTTCGACATAGCCCAACTTCAGAAGTACTTCTTGAGGAATCCATTTTGGGATGGAAAGAGTACGAATTAGAAGTTATGCGTGATAAAACGGATAACGTTGTGATCGTTTGCAGTATTGAAAACTTAGATCCCATGGGAGTCCACACGGGCGATTCGATTACTGTGGCTCCAGCGATGACGTTAACAGATGTTGAGTACCAAAAACTTCGAGATCTTTCAATCGCAATTATTAGAGAAGTTGGTGTTGATACTGGTGGCTGCAATATTCAATTTGCAGTAAATCCCGAAAACGGTCGAATTATCGTGATTGAAATGAACCCTAGAGTCTCGCGCTCTAGCGCTTTAGCATCTAAAGCCACAGGATTTCCGATCGCGAAAATTGCTACAAAGTTAGCTATTGGCTACACCTTGGATGAAATTCGAAATGATATAACCCAAGTCACTCCGGCATCTTTTGAGCCAACACTGGATTACGTTGTTGTAAAAATGCCTCGTTTTGCCTTCGAGAAATTCGCGGATGCTGATCCGCGGCTTACAACAACTATGAAAAGTGTTGGGGAAGCCATGGCTATTGGTCGAAGCTTCCCAGAAGCCCTAATGAAGGCGCTGCGATCCCTTGAGCGAAAAGAAGCAATTTTCCAGTTTCCTTCAGATAAAAAACAAATTGATGTTAACCAGTTACTTCAAAAAATGCGTGTTCCTACGGAATATCGTTTACAACAGGTTCAACTTGCTATGTGGGCGGGAGCGAGTCTTGATTCAATCTATGAAGCCACTAAAATTGATCACTGGTATTTACATCAAATCGCACTCATTAATGAGCGGGCTAAGCAGATTGCCCAACCGGGAGAGCTAAGTGCGGAACTCATACGAAGTGCTAAATCGCTAGGTTTTTCTGACGCGCAGATAGGTCAACTACGAGCGATTACAGAAGAAGACGTTCGAAGATTGCGTAACCACCTTGGAATTCATCCTGTATATAAGACCGTTGATACCTGTGCCGCTGAGTTTGAAGCATTTACTCCATATCACTATTCAAGTTACGAGGAAGAGACCGAAGTTAAGCCGCGTACTAAACCAGCTGTAATTATCCTTGGAAGTGGGCCAAATCGAATTGGTCAAGGAATTGAGTTTGATTATTCATGTGTGCATGCAAGCTTTGCTTTGCAAGATAGCGATTTTGAAACAATTATGCTCAATTGCAATCCTGAAACAGTTTCAACGGATTATGACACCAGCGACCGTCTTTATTTCGAACCTTTGACTCTTGAAGACGTTTTAGAAGTAATTTACGCCGAAACTTTAGCCGGTCCTGTTCTGGGAGTTATCACTCAATTAGGTGGTCAAACTCCACTTGGTTTAGCCGCAGGATTAAAAGACGCAGGTGTGAGAATTCTCGGAACGAGCCCTGAAGCAATTAATTTGGCAGAAGAACGCGGTGCTTTTGGCGAAATCCTCAAACAAGAAAACTTGTTGGCACCTGAGTATGGGATGGCAGCTTCGGAACAAGAAGCACTCGTTATTGCGCAGCGAATTGGTTATCCAGTATTGGTAAGACCTTCATTTGTGTTGGGAGGTCGAGGCATGGAAATTGTTTATGATGATGAATCCCTCGCCGGGTTCATCTCTCGAGCAACTGACATAACTCCAGATCACCCAGTGCTCGTGGATAAGTTTTTAGATAGTGCAATTGAGATTGATGTAGACGCTTTATTTGATGGTGAAGAACTATTTCTCGGTGGCGTAATGGAACATATCGAAGAAGCAGGAATTCACTCGGGGGACAGTGCGTGTGTCCTTCCTGCTATGTCGCTCAGTCGTGAGCAAATCGACGAAATTAAACAAGCCACAACTAAAATAGCGAAAGCTGTCGGTGTAGTGGGTTTGATAAATATTCAATTTGCTATGAGTGATTCTCATCTTTTTGTATTGGAAGCAAACCCGCGCGCATCTCGAACGGTTCCATTTGTAAGTAAGGCAACAGGAATTGCGCTTGCAAAAGCTGCGGCTCGCTTATCTGTAGGTGCATCAATTGCAGCTTTACGCGAAGAAGGATTGTTGCCAGGCAGTGGTGACGGTGTAGCAAAGGGGATTTCAGTCAAAGAAGCAGTTTTGCCGTGGAATAGATTCCGCAGAACTGATGGACGCGGAGTAGATGCAGTTCTTGGACCTGAAATGCGTTCTACTGGTGAAGTTATGGGAATCTCTAATTCATTCGGGCAAAGTTACGCAAAGTCCCAAATTAGCGCCTTCGGTGCTCTACCAAAAAATGGCACAGTTTTCGTAAGTTTGGCAGATAAAGATAAGACGCAAGGAATTCAAGCTGCTCAGAGTCTCTCGCGTATAGGGTTTCGAATTCTCGCAACAGCGGGAACTGCTGATGCCTTAGCTTCAAAGCAGATTCCTTGTACCAAAGTAAGAAAACATTCCGAAGGTACAGGCCCACTTGGTGAAAAAACTATCGTTGAGTTAATCAACTCCGGTGAAATCGATTTGATTATTAATACACCCGTTGGACGAGGTACGCGTCAAGATGGATGGTTGATTCGTACCGCCGCGGTTCAAAGATCCGTTCCATGTATCACAACTACTGCAGGATTTAAGGCCGCTGTAGAAGGAATTAAATCATTGCAACGAGAAGAGCTAACCATTCGGTCTATTCAGAGTTGGTTGGCATAAAAGTGGGACAAATAAATAAGTATTCAAGTCGAATAGTGGCAACAGTTGTATCCAACAAAAGAGTTGGTCAGTACCATCAAATTCTTTTGAATGTTGGTGAAATGGTAAATAACTGCAAACCTGGCAACTTCGTTGCGATTAAAGTAGGCGGAGAGAATGCCAAAATGATTTTGCGACGGGCATTTGCCATTTCAAGAGTTTCCATGACAGGTCCTTATGGCGGATCAATGGAGCTAATTGTTGCTCCATTTGGACAAGGAAGTAAGTGGTTATGTTCTCAAATCGAGGGCTCGTCGATTGATTTGATTGCTCCATTAGGAACAGCTTTTGGCATTCCTACTGAACCAGTTCGTGCGTTGTTAGTAGGCGGCGGATATGGTTCAGCACCACTTTTTGGATTAGCAGAAGTCTTAAAAAATCGTGGTTGTCGCGTTGATATGTATTTAGGCGCAAGCACGGGCGGAAAAATTTATGCCCCGATGGAAGGTAAGCGTTCGGTCAATGTCCTCCGTATTTATACAGAAGATGGTTCAATGGGAGAGCGCGGCCGCGTTACTGAACCGATACCCGGATTAATTGCAGATGGTTTGGTTGATGTAATTTACTCATGCGGTCCAATGCCAATGCTCCAGGCAATTTCTGAAATAGTCGCTGGATCAGATGTAGTTCATCAATGCGCCGTTGAAGAATCAATGGCATGCGGCGTAGGTATTTGCATGACATGCGTGCTTCCGGTTTCAGATAGCGATGGACACGTGGCGATGAAACGTTCATGTATAGATGGACCCGTCATGGACGGCGCTCACGTTCTTTGGGATTTGGTAGGCAAAGTGCCTGAGGTGCACCCATGATTGATCTGTCAACAACTTTAGGAAATGCGTGGTTCCCTTCACCCCTTTTTACCGCTAGTGGTTGTGCTAGTTCCGGTAAAGAACTTGCGCAATTCATTGATCTTCGCGAAATAGGTGCGGTGGTTACAAAATCTGTCATGAGTAAAGCGCGTTATGGCCGCCCAACTCCTCGCATGGCCGAAACCCCTAGTGGAATGATTAATTCAATTGGTTTACAAGGACCTGGAATCGACGAATTTTTGACACATGATTTACCGTGGCTCGTAAGTCAAAGAGCACGTGTAATTGTTTCCATCGCTGGTGAAACGGTTGAAGAGTATGCAACATTAGCTCGCAAGGTTCGTTCTGCTCCTGGAATAAGCGCATTGGAAGTAAACATTTCTTGCCCAAATGTTGAAAACCGTGGTTTGGTTTTTGCATGCGATCCAGATGCATCACGTCGAGTTATTGATGGAGTACGCAAAACTTTGGGCGGAGAACTACCAATAATTGCGAAGTTGTCTCCTGATGTAACTGATTTAGTGTCAATTGCAAAAGGCGTCGTTGATGCAGGAGCTGATGGATTAGCTTTGATCAATACCGTTTTATCTATGGTTATAAATTTAGACACTATGCGACCACACCTGGGTGGAAAAACCGGTGGCCTTTCGGGTCCTGCGATTAGGCCGATAGCTGTACGCGCTATATATCAGGTCCACGAAGCGCTACCAACCGTACCTATTTTAGGAATGGGTGGAGTAGCAAGCGGCAGAGATGCCCTCGAACTTATTCTTGCTGGAGCCAAAGGTGTATCTGTTGGCACTGCATCATTCGGAGATCCTGCAGCCATTATTTCAATTCAAAATGAATTAAAGGAACTTTTGAAAATTCGTGGATTTACTTCAGTGGCGCAAGCGGTTGGTTTTGCACATCGTCCAAATGAAATTGAAGGTGCTTAGGCATGAGTAGCAAAGCGCCAATTATTCTGGCAATTGATACATCAGATTTAGAGCTTGCTAAGTTATGGATTTCTCATACGTCTGAACATGTGAGCGTTTTTAAATTAGGTCTTGAATTCTTTATCAATTTTGGAAAGGAAGGAATTCGCGCGGTAACTGAGAACTCAGATGCGAAGATATTTCTGGATTTAAAACTGCACGACATCCCGAATACCGTCGGGCATGCTGCGCAAAGCGCAGCGACGTTGAATCCACTTTTTTTGACCGTTCATGCAAGCGGGGGACAGGCGATGATGGAAGCCGCTGTTAAAGCCGCACCAAAAACTCTGGTAACTGCAGTTACCGTACTCACATCCATGTCAAACATAGATGTGAAATCTGTGGGATTTAGGGATGACTCGTTAAACACAGCAACTCAATTGGCACAATTAGCAGTTAAATCTGGAGTTGGGGCTATTGTTTGTTCACCGCTGGAAACATCTGTTATTCGTGAATCTATTGGAAAGCAAGCTTTAATTATTACTCCTGGTGTCAGACCTTTAGCAATGGCTGGAAGTGATGATCAATCTAGGACGATGACACCTTCGGACGCCATTGCGGCAGGGGCGGATTATGTTGTCATAGGTAGACCTATTACAAGCGCTTGGGAACCAACTGGTATTAATATCGCTAAGCGTGCGCGAGAAATTGCATCGGAGATCCTTAATTCTTAAAGGCATATTTTTCCACTAGATTATGCACATGGGATTGCCGCCTCAATTAAGTGCTGAAGAAAGAATTGCGGCGCTTGAAAAAGCAAAGTATTCGCGCCAGATCCGCGCAGCAGTAAAAGCAAAGGTGAAAACAGGAGAACTAACTCTCGCTGATGTCTTTAAGCAAGCAGAAAGTGATCTGATTGTTGGAAAAATGCGGGTCGCAGATTTATTAGCAGCGCTTAATGGAGTTGGAAAAATTCGATCAAGTGCAATCATGGAACGTTTAAAAATTTCCTCAACCCGTCGAATTCAGGGACTGGGAAAACATCAGATAGCGGCTCTGATTGCTGAGTTCGTTCCTGGAAATACTCGTGGAAAATTGCTAGTTCTATCCGGTCCAGGGGGAGTCGGTAAAAGTACAATCGCGGCTTATATTCGCAAACATCAAACTTTTTGGGTAAGTGTCTCTTCTACAACTCGTAAACCACGACCAAATGAAAAAGATGGCGTTGATTACTATTTTCTATCTGATAAAGAATTTGATGACGAAATAGCCAAAAATCATTTTTTAGAATGGGCGCATTTTGCAGGTGCTCGCTACGGAACTCCGCGTGAAGCTGTTGAGAAAGTGTTATCAACCGGAACAAACGTATTGCTAGAAATCGAAATCGAAGGTGCTAAACAAGTAAAAGCACATTCACCAGAAGCTATATTGGTATTTCTTGAACCCCCATCGTGGGAGGAATTGGTTTCACGACTAGAACGTCGGGCTACAGATTCCGAGCAAAGGCGAGCCGAACGCTTAGCCCTTGCTCAAGAAGAGCTTGCGGCAGCCTCCTTTTTCGATCACCGCCTCATAAATGATCGTGTCGAGAACGTAGTTCAGAAACTGTTATCCTTGGCTTCTGCCCATTAGGGCCATTCCCGCAAAAGCGCGATACCGAAAGCACGATACGAGGAGTTAAGCAATGGACGGAATTACAAATCCACCTATTGATGAATTGCTAGATAAAAGCGGTTCGAAGTACAGCCTTGTTCTCTATGCTGCTAAACGCGCACGCCAGATCAATGCATATTATTCTCAATTGGGCGAAGGCCTACTTGAATATGTTGGACCACTAGTTGAAACACACGTACACGAGAAGCCTCTTTCCATTGCATTGCGTGAAATTAACGAAGGTCTTTTAACAATCGAAAATCTCGAACCAACCGCCTAACTTCGGACTCATGAGCGGTACCAAACGAGAAATTGTTCTCGGAGTTGGTGGGGGAATTGCAGCTTATAAGGCTTGCGAATTACTACGTCGTCTCCAAGATCTAGACTTTGCAATCACAGTTGTTCCAACTCCATCTAGCTTAAATTTTGTTGGATCGGCTACGTGGGAAGCGCTTTCAGGTAGAAAAGTTAATTCACAGGTGTGGCAAGAAGTTGAAAAAGTAAAACACGTATCACTAGCCGATCAGGCTGAGGCAATAATTATCGCTCCTACTACAGCTGACCTACTTGCACGTTTAGTCCAAGGAAGAGCTGATGATCTTCTGACGAATGTCGTATCTGCCAGTGCAAAACCTAAATTCTTAGTTCCCGCGATGCATCCGCAAATGTGGCTAAATCCCACAACACAAAGTAACGTGCAAACATTAAGGTCTCGAGGCTTTGCGGTCCTAGAACCATCTACTGGGCGATTAACTGGTGATGATTCCGGAATCGGACGATTTCCAGATACGGCCGAAATCATTACGGCTTTCTTAGACTTTATCGGTGCAAATCAAGACTTGAGTGGAAGAAAGATTCTGATTTCAGCAGGAGGCACACGAGAAGCTATCGATCCAGTTCGCTTCATAGGCAATCGTAGCTCTGGAAAACAAGGTTTAGCTTTAGCAGTTGAAGCACGAAACCGCGGAGCCCAAGTAACGCTGGTGCTGGCCAACTCAAATATCGCAGATATTTCGGGGATCAACATTATTCGGGTTGAAACAGCCGAACAAATGTATAACGCATTACAGTCACAAATGCTCAGTAGTGATGTTTTGATAATGGCAGCAGCGGTATCTGATGCGAGACCAGCATCTGTAGCTAAAGATAAGATTAAGAAAAATGAGTTAACTAATATCGCCTTGACTTCAAATATGGACATTCTCAAGGAGCTTGCCTCAGGTGCAAAAGATTCGCAAATAATCGTTGGTTTTGCCGCCGAAACTACAAATATCGAAGCGTCTGGAGTAGCAAAGCTCGCATCAAAGAATCTTGATTTCATTTATGTTAACGATGTCTCACATGGGGCAATCTTTGCATCTGATGAGAGTGCTGGTTATCTCATCAGTGCCGATGGAGAGTCAACGTATATTGCTCAAACTTCTAAGGCCAAAGTGGCTAAATATATTCTCGATAAGGTCGTTTCTAGGTTAGGTTATGCCAATGGCTAAAAGACTATTTACTTCCGAATCTGTGACGGAAGGTCACCCCGACAAGATTGCAGACCAGATCTCCGATGCGATTCTTGATTCACTCATCGCTCAAGATAAGAAATCGCGAGTCGCAGTAGAAACTCTCATCACAACAGGTCAAGTTCATGTCGCCGGTGAAGTAACAACTGATGCGTATGCAGATGTAACAGGAATCATTCGCGAGACAGTTTTAAATATCGGTTATGACTCATCGGTAAAGGGTTTTGACGGAAACTCCTGTGGTGTGTCAGTTTCTATAGGTCAGCAATCTCAAGATATTGCTCAAGGCGTCGACGATGCTTATGAAAATCGAGTTTCCTCATCTGTTGATCCACTGGATTTGCAAGGTGCTGGTGATCAAGGATTGATGTTTGGATATGCATGCGATGACACAAAAGAGTTGATGCCACTTCCAATCTGGCTCGCACATGAATTAGCTGCGCAATTATCAAAAGTTCGTAAATCTGGAGCTTTGCCGTACCTTCGCCCGGATGGAAAAACTCAGGTAACTATTGAATACGAAGGCGATAAGGCTGTTGCACTCAATACTGTTGTGATTTCATCTCAGCATAGTGAAGAGGTTTCTGTAGAAAAGCAATTAACTCCAGAAATAATTGATCAGGTAATAAACCCAATACTTGCAAAAATTGATTTACCAAAAAATGATTTGAGAATTTTGATTAATCCAACGGGTCGATTCGTAATTGGTGGTCCTATGGGTGATGCCGGTCTTACAGGTCGTAAAATTATTGTTGACACGTACGGCGGTATGGCACGACATGGTGGTGGTGCATTTAGCGGTAAAGATCCTTCAAAAGTTGATCGTTCTGCGGCGTATGCAATGCGTTGGGTCGCGAAAAACGTGGTAGCCGCTGGTTTTGCACGACGTTGTGAAGTGCAAGTTGCTTACGCTATCGGCAAGGCGCAGCCAGTTGGTCTTTTCGTCGAAACTTTCGGAACCGAAACTGTTCCGGTAAACAAAATTCAAGAGGCTGTACTGCAGGTCTTTGATTTGCGTCCAGCAGCAATAATTAGAGACCTTGATTTGCTCCGCCCAATCTATTCAAAAACCAGTGCGTATGGTCACTTCGGTCGTGAGTTGAAAGAATTTACGTGGGAGTCAACTAGTCGCGTAGATGCTTTGCGCGCAGCCATTAAATAAATCAAGGCGATCACATGCCAAGCGTTAAACCGCTTCGTTTAAAACGAGAAACCTATCGAAGTGAACGATCAGCGAACTCTCTGAACGTGGCACATGTTTGGGTCGATTCAGGTTTATCGCATTTAGATGGGCTGTACTCGTATCGGATTCCCAATGAGATTTTAAGTGTGATTGAAATTGGATCCCGCCTGAAAGTTCCATTTAATGCGCGTAGCTGCGAAGCGGTCGTTGTTGAATTAAGCACCTCTGAAGAACCACTTGGAAACTTGAAAATTATCGAATCCTTACTCGGTGAAATTCCTATCGCTAATCAAGCAATTGTTAATTTCTATTCTCAAATGGCGAAATACTGGGCTAGCGATCCTTTTTCAATAATCAAATCCGGCGTGCCGGCGCGAGTTGCTTCAGTTGAAAAATTGATACGACGAAAAGGGAATTTGCCGAAAGATTCTCAAAAAACGAAAAAGATTGAAAAGTCATATCTAATGCATAGCCCCTATGTGTCCTCTTACCGGGAGCTCGCTGATTTAGGGATAAATGAGTTGAAGAATGGATCAGTATTGCTCTTACTTCCTGATGTAAAAGATGTTTCGCGGTTAGAAGCATTACTTCGCTTAAATGAGCTTAATTGGCCGGTTATTCGACTTGATTCATCTTTGTCTCGTACTGATCGTTATACAAACTATCTGTTAGCGTGTTCCTCCGAACGTTGCTTAGTGATTGGAACACGGAGCGCACTTTTTGTTCCGATGAATAATTTAGCCTCAATAATCGTTGGTTTTGAAAAGTCAGAACAATATTTCGAACAAAAACACCCATATTGGAATGTACGAGATAGCGTTGAAATTCGATCTGAGATCGAGTCTGCCAATCTTATTTTTACAGGATATGTTCCATCCGTAGAATTGGCATTTCAGATCGAACAGAGAAGAATAAAGTTCGTTGCACAAAAACATAGTCTTCAAACAATGGCGTTCCCACAAGAAAGAGGAGAGCTATTACCTGGTCGAATAATTTCTGAGATTCGTAAATCTTTGAATGAAGGCCCTGTTTTGTTTCTCGCGCCTCGAAAAGGATATGCAAATGCAGTTTTGTGTGCAAAATGCAAGAACATTGCCCTGTGTGGATGCGGGGCTCGCTTAGTCCTTAATAATCAAAATGCAAACCCAATTTGCTCAATGTGCACTATTGAATCCGTGAATTGGAAATGTACTTTTTGCTCCGGCACCATCAAATATGCAGCTGCTAGAGGAATCGAAAGATTCCAAGAAGAAATTGGAAAAGCTTTTCCGAATGTGATTATTCAATTGTCGAATTCCCCAAATATTTTGGAAAATATTTCTCCAAAAACCAAGATAGTTCTTGCAACTATCGGATCAATACCTGGTTCAGTTCAAGATTATTCATCCGTAGTTATTTTAGAAGGTCAAAGGTTTCTAGCCAGCGGATCTTCGTCTTATGAGGAGATGGCCTATGAATCATTCTTTGAAGCATCTTCACGCATGAGAAAGGGTGGAAAATTATTGATTGTTTTAGACTCTTTCCATCCTGTTGTAGCTTCATTATCCAGGTGGAATCCGAGATTATTGATTAAGAAGATATTGCGTGAGAATTTTGATGCTTTTCTTCCGCCTTATTCGAAAACTGCAACAATCAGGGTAGCGATATCCGAAGGTGTTTTGTTGAGAAATGGAATAGCAAAGAGCATAAAAGATGGCAGATTGCCGGGTGCATCACGGGTCTATTTCTCAGAGAATAAATCTAAAGGGGAAGCACGAGTTGTGGTGGTAGTTCCACGAGATGATCGAACAACTCTGGCTAATTTCATACGCGAACTGGCTCGTAAAAGAGCAATATCGAAGAAAGATTTCATCAGTATTGCCTTAGATCCCTTCGTCCTTATGTGATAACAAAATTGGTAGACTTAGTTCATGTCTTTGCAGCAGATCCGATTATTTGGAGACCCGGTACTCGTAACTCCAGCGGCACCTGTGGTGGATTTTGATAAGGAACTCAGAAAATTAGTTCAGGATTTAACAGACACAATGATTGACGCCCCAGGAGCGGGTTTAGCTGCCCCTCAGATTGGTGTATCGCTAAGAGTATTTGTGTGGGATGTTGATGAGGCACTTGGGCATCTAATAAATCCTTCATTAGATCTCAGCGAAGAAGAGCAAGATGGAGACGAAGGTTGTTTGTCTTTTCCATCTCTTTCATATCCAACCAAGCGTGCTATGCGCGTGGTGGCAAAGGGCTGGAATATGCACGGTGAACCAATAACAGTAGAAGGATCTGAGCTCTTAGCTCGAGCAATTCAACA
Organism: Actinomycetota bacterium; assembly: GCA_010032875.1. Taxonomy (GTDB): domain Bacteria; phylum Actinomycetota; class Actinomycetes; order Nanopelagicales; family Nanopelagicaceae; genus Planktophila. Next base: position 85,183 of record RGSB01000001.1, read on the forward strand.
TGAAACTGATCACTTAGATGGGATAGTTTTTATAGATCGATTAGATGAGCAAACGAGAAAAATCGCCATGAAAGATATCAGGGAGTCTGATTGGTTTTCAGAATCTTTAGTGAGCGGCAAAACTCCAACCGTAAAGATTTCTCCTCATAAAACTTTTGGAAAAGGTTTCTAGTGCGCGTATTGGTTGCTGCTACGGCAAAGGTAGCAATACCAACTTTAGAGTGGCTCAAGCAATCAGAACATGAATTACTCGGCATCGTAACCACGCCGGATTCTAGAACTGGAAGAGGAAAAATTCTTTCGCAATCATCGGTGGCTAAATGGGCGGAAGATAACCAAATTGTTGCGTTAAAGCCCAACACTCACGATGAAATGCGCAAGGCTTTTGAAAACACGGATGTAGTTATCGCGATAGCTTACGGAAGGATTTTACAGAAAGATATTTTGGCTCTTCCGAAGTACGGGTTTCTTAATCTTCATTTTTCTCTTCTTCCATCCTATAGAGGAGCTGCACCTGTGCAGAGAGCTTTACTTAATGGTGAAAAAAAGACAGGTATCTCGATTTTTAAAATTGATGAAAGTTTAGATACAGGTCCCATTTATCTTCAAAAATCATATGAAATACCAGTAAATGCAACCAGCGAAGATGTTTTAAAAGATTTATCTGAAATTGGTGCTCAATCATTTCATAAAGTGTTGATCGATATTGAAAACGGTGATCAGCCAAAAGCACAGACAACCGAGAATGTAACCTTTGCTCCGAAAATCACAAAGGAAGAAGCACGAATTGATTGGGCAAAGCCTGCTCAATTCATCCACAATTTAGTCAGAGCATTCACGCCGTCACCAGGCGCTTGGACAACGATGAATGAGAATATAATTAAGGTTTCGCAAGTTATACCAACTACAAAACCCATAACGTTAACTCCGGGCACAATAGAAGTTCAAGACAGAAGATTGTTTGCAACAACCTCGGATTTCTGCTTAGAGGTAATAAGAATAATTCCTGCGGGTAAGAAGGAGATGCTCGTTTCGGATTGGTTAAATGGAACACGTGTTTCAACAGGGGATAAATTTGAGTAATCCTCCGGGTAAAAAATTCAGTGCACCTCGTCCAGACTCTTCCCGTTTACTGGCTTTTGATATTTTGCATGAGGTTAACCGCAAAGGTGGCTATTCAAATCTATTATTGCCAAAAGCATTAGGCCAGTCTTCTTTAGATGAAAGAGATAGAGCTTTCGTAACAGAGTTGGTTTATGGAACTCTGCGAATGCAAGGTCGACATGATTGGATTCTAGGACGAGCCAGTGATCGCCCCTGGAGCGAAGTTGATTCCGCATTAGTCGATGTTGCACGTTTGGGAGCACATCAACTTTTTGAAATGCGAGTTCCTGCACACGCAGCTGTTTCAGCAACAGTTGAATTGGGTCGAAAAGTTCTAGGGGAGTCAAAGTCAGCATTTCTCAATGCAATCTTACGTAAAATCAGTCAGAAAACTTTGCATCAGTATGTTGATGAAATTTCCTTAATTAAGGATGATTTCGAGAGATTGGAAGTGTTGCACTCTCATCCGCAATGGATAATTGGTGCATATATGGATCAACTCGGTACTTTAGAAGAAGTTGAAAAGCTATTAATCGCAAATAACACAGGACCACGTCCTACATTGGTTTCATGGCCTGGGTTAAGTACTCAGGAAGATTTAAGTAATGTTGGAGCAACACCTACTACGTATTCTCCTTATGGTGGAGTTTTTAATGGTTCACCTGCCTCCTTAGATCTGATCATTTCTCGTAAGGCAGGAGTTCAAGATGAGGGTTCCCAACTCGTTGCTGACGTATTTGCGCAGATTTCTAAGAAGCACACTCCTTGGTTGGATCTATGTGCAGGTCCTGGCGGTAAAGCTGCTCTTCTTTCAGCTATTGCAAAACAGGAATCAATTGAATTTTCGGCAAATGAAATATCAGAAGTTCGTGCTAAATTAGTTCGCCAAGTTGTTCAAGGGGCTTCAGTTTCAACTTTAGATGCTCGTGATATTACTAAGTTAGAGAAATCATACGGAGCTATTCTCGCGGATGTGCCCTGTACAGGTTTAGGTGCTCTGCGTCGTCGCCCGGAGGTTAGATGGCGCAGAACAGTTGCTGATTTAAAGACTTTGGTTGTTTTGCAGGCTGAGATCATTGATGCTGCAGTAAAGGTTTTGCAACCAGGAGGAATCTTTGGTTATGCCACATGTAGCCCTCATTTATCTGAAACACGTATCGCAGTATCTGAAGCCCTCAAGCGACATCCTGAGATGGAGGTCGTAGATGTTTCAGAGTATCTACATCCGGATCTGCGCACGACCGGGGTCGATAGAGGGAGCATGACTTTATGGACACACCGACACAACACTGATGCGATGTTTCTTAGCGTCTTACGCAAGAAGAATTAGTATCTGCCTATGCAAAGCAATGTTAGAATTCACCCGAGTATTTTGAACGCGGATCATTCAAAAATACTCTCCGAAATCGAACGTGTTTCAAAAGTTTCCGATTTTCTCCACTTGGATATATTGGACGGTAAATTCGCACCCAATACTTCATTTTCGTGGGAGCAAGCACAACACATAATCTCTGGTTCACCTATTCCAGTTGACGCACATTTAATGGTTGTAGATAGTGATACTCAGGGTCCTCGTTACGCCGAAGCAGGTTGCAAAAGCGTTACGGTCCATGTTGAGTCAACGGTAGATTTAAAAGGAACGATCAGGAACATTAAATCCAACGGTGCTCGAGCGAGTTTAGCTTTAAAACCAGCAACACAGATCGAAAAATACATAGATTTTCTAAATGATGTGGATATGTTTTTAATAATGACTGTCGAACCTGGTTTTGGTGGTCAATCTTTTATGCCGGAAATGATGGATAAGGTTTCAAAGACTCGCGATTTGATTGGTAACCGACCAATATGGCTACAAGTTGATGGTGGAATTTCTAAGGACACAATACAAATAGCTCGTGCAGCTGGGGCAGATACATTCGTCGCTGGTAGTGCCGTATATAAAGCGGAGGATCCAGCAGAGATGATGAAATTGTTACGGTCGCTGGCCGAAGGTACGCAGCCAGAATCGTAGGCTCAAAATCCAGGCAATTTTCACGTCGTTTAATTGACAAGAATGAAAAGGAATACATCTAGTAAAGTATCACCATGAAAACTTTTGAGTCTCTCTGGAGTGAGTTAGAGAATATTGCACTCAAGCGACCAGAAGGTTCTGGAACTGTTCGAGCTTTAGACGCTGGTCTTCACAGTATTGGGAAAAAGATTATTGAAGAAGCTGGTGAAGTATGGATGGCTGCCGAGCATGAGGATAACGAAGCTTTGGCAGTTGAAATAAGTCAATTGATTTATCACCTACAAACTTTGATGCTTGCAAGAGGATTAACTCTTGAAGACATTTATAAGAACCTTTAGGAGAAATTGATGTTAAGAGTAGCAATTCCTAATAAAGGGTCTTTGGCAGAAGAGTCGATAGCGATTCTCAAAGAAGCTGGTTACAGACAGCGAAGTGATAGTCGCGATTTAGTCTTAGTCGATACCGAGAATCAAGTTGAGTTCTACTATTTACGCCCGCGCGATATCGCTTTGTATGTTGGTTCAGGCGAACTAGAAGCGGGTATAACAGGTCGTGATCTACTAATAGATTCAGCAGCTCAAGCCAGTGAGATTTTGTCTTTGGGTTACGGAGGATCTACTTTTCGTTTCGCGGCTCCGACTGGTAAAAAATGGAGCGAAAAAGATATTCAAGGTAAACGCGTAGCTAGTGCATATCCTGGACTAGTAACTTCGCATCTTAATTCTCTTGGGATTCAGGCAACTGTCGTACGTTTAGATGGCGCTGTTGAAAGTAGTGTTCGTTTGGGCGTCGCAGATCTCATAGCTGATGTAGTAAGCACCGGCAACACCTTGCGCCAGGCAGGATTAGAGATTTTTGGTGATTCTATTTTGATAAGTGAAGCAGTGTTAATCACTCGAGATTCTGAGAAGAATAATCCAGCGCTGCAAATATTGTTACGTAGATTGCAAGGCGTCATTACTGCCCGTTTGTATGTTCTCCTCGATTACGATGTTCAAAAGGATAAAGTTTCTGCTGCTTGTGCAATCACTCCTGGCCTAGAATCACCGACGATTTCCCCATTGCAAAATGAAAAATGGGTCGCAGTTCGAGCCATGGTTTTACGCAAAGACACAAATCGAGTTATGGATGAATTGTGGGATATTGGTGCGCGCGGAATTCTGGTTACTGATATTCACGCGTGCAGACTTTAATTTAACGTTCTGATTCCTCAATATCTTCTCGTCTTATTCCTAGCATGAAGAGTACAGAGTCCAGGTAGGGTGCATTTAATGTACTGTCGGCGGCAGCTTGAACATTAGGTTTCGCATTAAATGCAATACCGAGTCCAGCTGTTGAAATCATATCCAGATCGTTAGCACCGTCACCGATTGCCACGGTGTTCGAAATTGCAATGCCCTCTATTCCTGCGAAATCCTTTAAAGCTTGTGCTTTAGCAGGGCGATCAATAATTGATCCAATCAAATTTCCGGTCAAAAAACCATCGATAATTTCTAATTGGTTCGATCTTGTGTGAGTTATACCTAGTTCTCGAGAAATAGGATCAATAATCTGAGAAAAGCCACCAGAAACTAAACCGACAGCATGCCCTAGTTTCTTTAGTGTTCGGATCAAGGTACGAGCACCGGGGGTAAGAGAAATTTTTTGAGAAACTGCGGCGATAATAGATTCCGGTTGCCCTGCTAGAAGTTTTACCCGTTGCCGAAGAGAGAATTCGAAATCTATCTCACCTCGCATCGCTTGTTCCGTGATTAAACTCACTTGCGTTCCAACTCCCGCAACTTCGGCCAAAAGATCAATAACTTCTTGAGAAATTAGAGTTGAATCAACGTCCATCACAACTAATTTGCGAGCAAATCTATTTAAACCAGCTTCCTGAACTGCAACGTCGACCCCATATTTTTTTGCGGAAGGAGAGATTGAACTTCTAATTGTTTCGGATTGAGCTCCTGAAACAAGAAATTCGAAGGCCGTAAGAGGAAATGATGCGCTGCGATGAATTCTTTCTATATTCCCACCAGCTTCGGCGATGTGTGTTGCTAGATTTGCGACTGCACCAGGCGTAATTTTCTCTCCCAAAGCTATTACGTGTACAAGCCCTGTTTTTTGAGCAATAGATTCAGCAGGCTCTCGTCCAAAAGATATTGCGATATCAACATTTAAATCGGTAGCACATTGATTTAAATCTTCTTCAACTGCCGAAGCATGGGCTGGATCAAGCTCAATCAAAACTGTGAGAATCAAACGTGAGCGGATTACTACTTGTTCTATGTCTAACACCACGATGGAAAACGGTTCGAGGGTTGAAAACAGGGCTGAAGAAATACCAGGGGAGTCAACTCCGGAGAGCAAGATTAAACCCGTATATCGATGTTCTTGTGCATCTTCTCTCATCATGGATATAGATTATCGCCAATTACATGTGCGAAATTACTCTTGATTGCCTTATGAATACGACGTAAGGCGCTATCTTTTTGCTCTATGACATCACAATCAGTCCTGACTCTTGACGGGGTATGTGTGTTGCGGGACGGAAAAGAGATTCTAGGACCCATTTCTTTTCGGATTGCCAGCGGTGAACGTTGGGTTGTACTGGGACCTAATGGAGCTGGTAAATCCACTCTTTTAGGAGTATTAGCCGCGCGAATATTTCCAAGTAAAGGAAAAGCTATTTTGTTGGATCAACAGGTAGGACGTGTCGATTTATCCGAATTAAGGACTCGCATTGGTCTAGCATCTCCATCATTAGAAGCGATGGTTGAGGCAGATGAATTGGTAAGAGATGTTGTTCTCACAGCAGCTTATGCAATTGTGGGTCGCTGGAATGAAAACTATGACCTGTGGGATGAATCTCGGGCAGTGGCGTTATTGACTACTTTCGGAGTTCGTGAATTGGGCGAGCGTAAATTTTCCACACTCAGTTCTGGTGAAAAAAAACGTGTTCTCATTTCACGAGCCTTGATGGCCGATCCAGAGTTACTCCTTCTTGATGAACCTGCCGCTGGATTAGACGTAGGAGGACGTGAGGACTTACTGCGACGATTTGCTGCATTCTCGAAGGACCCAACCGCACCCGCAAGTGTTCTAGTAACTCACCATATTGAGGAAATTCCTGTCGGGACTACTCATGCAATATTACTCAAGGATGGAAAGATCGCTGTTAGCGGTCCTGTGGAGTCTGTGATTACAACTGAACATGTGAGTGCAGTCTTTGGTTTGCCAATTGAAGTGTCCTATGAAAGCTCACGTTTCTTTGCTCGCGCTTAACCAATTACTAGATCCTCGCTGGAAAGAGATCCTTGCTTCATCTCTACCACTGCTAGATGTTTTAGACAAAGAAATAGATTTCATTTCTTGTGTTCCCAGGAAAGAGTTGATACTTAAGGCTTTTGAATGTGATCCAAAAGAAGTGTCTGTGGTCATTTTCGGGCAAGATCCCTATCCAAATCCAAATCATGCGACAGGTTTAGCTTTTAGCGTCAATGAAGATATTACAAAGCTACCTGCATCGCTTCGTAATATCTTCAAAGAAATCTCAACTGACATAGGTGATTTCAAGATATCAAATGGAAATTTAGATTTTCTGAGCCAACAGGGAGTTATGCTGCTTAATCGAGGTCTCACTCTAGATCTGCGAAATAAGGACGTTCATCCATTGTGGTATGAATTTACGAGAAACGTTGCGCAAGTATTGGCAAATATGGGAATTGTCGGCGTTTTCTGGGGTAATCAAGCACAAGAATTAGCTCATTTTTTTCCGGAAGAACGAAAAGTCGTTGGCATTCATCCGAGCCCCTTATCGGCTTATAGAGGATTCTTTGGTAGTAAACCTTTTTCGCAAGTAAACAAGATTTTGATATCCGAAGGTAGACACGCCATCAAATGGACAAAGCAATAGCGCGGAGCTAATTAGCCCCGCGCTATTGCTTATTAGTTATTTATCCAAGCCAGGTATTAATTGGTGAAGCTAAGAAGTAAACCATGAACAAAATGCTCACGAGAATAAGTAGGGGATGTACTTCTTTTCGACGACCTTGGACAAGGCGAATTACAACGTGGGATACGAAACCAGCGCCAATACCAACAGAAATGTTGTAGGTAAATGGCATCAGAATGATTGTGAGGAATGCAGGAATTGCAATTCCGTAATCAGCCCAGTCGATTCCTTTGATTTGAGTCATCATTAAGAAGCCAACAATCACCAATGCTGGTGTTGCTGCTTCGTAAGGAATAACTGCAACCAAAGGTGCCAAGAAAGTAGTTAGCAAGAAAAGTATGCCCGTTACAACAGAGGCAAAACCTGTACGAGCTCCTTCACCTACACCAGATGCTGATTCGATGTAGCTGGTGTTTGAAGAAATACTTCCAGCACCACCAGCAACAGCAGCGAGTGAGTCAACGAGAAGAATACGATCATTATTCGGAATGTTGCCCTTTGAATCGATTAATCCAGATTCATGTCCAATCGCAGTCACTGTTCCGACGGTGTCAAAGAAGTCAGATAACAGCAGAGTGAAAACAATCAAGATTGCCGCAACTACTGAAATACGTTCAAATGAACCGAAGAGTGAGAATTGGCCTAGTAATCCAAAGTCAGGCTTGGCAATTACATCAGATGGCACGCTAGGAACATTTAATCCCCAGCCCTTTGGATTGACCTTATCGGGAGCAATAAAGTTTGGACCAATTTTAAACGCTGATTCAACTGCGATTGCCGCAACCGTCGCCACAGCAATTCCAATAAGCAGAGCACCCTTTACCTTCTTGACCAACAAAGCAATCATCAAGAAGAGACCGAGTGCGAAGATAATTACAGGCCAGCCAACAAGTGTTCCATTATCGCCAAGGGTTACTGGAACTGGTCCAGAACCTGTGCGACGAACGAAGCCTGCATCGACCAAGCCAATGAGAGCAATAAATAATCCAATACCAACTGAAATTGCAATCTTCAATTGTGCTGGAACTGCACGAAACACCGCGGTTCTAAATCCGGTTAGAACGAGCACGGTAATAATGATTCCTTCCAGAACCACTAGACCCATGGCATCAGCCCACGACATTTTGGAGGCGATACCGACGGCGACGAATGTATTTAAACCTAAACCCGTTGCAAGAGCTAAAGGATAATTTCCAACTACACCCATGAGGATAGTTAGAACTCCTGCGATCAATGCTGTAGCAGCTGCCACGAGTGCAAGGTTTGGTGCATCTCCGCCACCGAGATATTTGCCATCAGCATCTTTGCTAAGACCGATGATGAGCGGATTTAGTGCAACGATGTAAGCCATCGTGAAGAACGTAACTACTCCGCCACGAATTTCGCGACCGAGAGTTGAACCACGTTCAGTGATTTTGAAGTATTTATCGAGCATGACTGACCTTCCTGATTTTGTTATCGGGGGTGTTTGCGACCCCGTGTGAAATAACGGCTCACAGACCGGAGGAAGTACAC
>RGSB01000002.1 GCA_010032875.1 Actinomycetota bacterium
TTGTGGGGATAGGTGGTTGAAAATGGAGAAAAAGGGAGTAAAGTGGGGAATGAGCGTTTTTTACATGCTTCTGCCGTGTAAGTAGCTAGAGGACACCTTGGGGAAGGGGGCCAGTGCCGATGTTTTTGGGTACCCACGAACCCCGCCTTGATGAAAAGGGCCGACTTATTCTTCCTGCGAAATTTCGCGAAGAGCTTTCCCCTGGATTAGTTATTACAAAAGGACAAGAACGTTGTCTCTATGTTTTTCCAGCTGCTGAATTTGCACACATCACTGAAACGCTGCGACAAGCACCAGTTACTGCAAAAGCTGCACGTGATTACTCACGTGTGATGTTTGCCGGTGCACACGATGAAATTCCTGATCGTCAAGGTCGCATAACTATTCCGCAGAGTTTGCGTACATATGCAGCACTTGAAAAAGAGTGCGTGGTTATTGGCGCAAATACACGCGTTGAAATTTGGGATTTCACTTCATGGAATCAATATCTAGCAGATCGTGAAAAGGGATTTGCTGATGTCTCCGAGGAGGTGTTCCCGGGACTGTTCTAGTCCTTATTAAAAAGACTCTCATTTGTGGCCACTGCCGACCCTACGACTGCGGCGCCCCTTCCCCGGCGCCGCATAAAGCGATCCGTCGGCCGGCAGTGACCAGAGATGAGAGAAAAGAAAACAGATTAGTTAAGAGATTGGGGGAGAAGATGATCAAAGCACAACATGTTTCAGTAATGCGCGATGAGTGCATTGATTTACTCTCTCCTGCAATCACCTCACATGCAAACCCAGTTGTCATTGATGCAACTCTGGGATTAGGTGGTCACACCGAAGCACTCCTCAACAAATTTCCACACTTAGTTGTAATTGGCATCGATCGCGATATGCAGGCTATCGAAATAGCAAGTGAACGACTTTCAGTATTCGGTGACAGATTTATTTCGCATCACAGTGTTTTTGATCAGATCGCACATGTAGCTCAGCAACACGGATATTCACACGTCCAAGGAATTCTCTTTGATTTGGGAGTCTCTTCACTTCAACTTGATAAAAGTGACCGTGGTTTTTCATATGCCCATGATGCAGAACTCGATATGCGCATGGATAAGAGTCAGCTGAAAACAGCGGCAGACATAGTTAATTCATATGCACCCGGAGATTTAGTTCGCATCCTTCGCACATATGGTGAAGAAAAATTTGCGACTCGCATAGTTGAATCAATAGTTAAGGAACGCGAGAAGGCTCCACTTCATTCAACTGCGCACCTTGCAACTCTTGTTAAGAATGCGATTCCTGCGGCAACTCGACGCACTGGCGGAAATCCCGCAAAGCGCACTTTCCAAGCACTTCGCATTGAAACAAATGACGAACTCGGTGCAATTTCTCGAGCAATCCCGCAAGCCCTCGAGATTCTCGACATTCATGCCCGCCTTGTCGTGATGTCTTTTCAATCACTTGAAGATCGAATTGTGAAGAATTTTTTCCAAGAAGCGACCACGTCAGGAACTCCTCAAGGCCTGCCAGTTGAAATCGCTGCGCTGGCTGCAAAGTTCGCACTTGTTTTTAACGGCAGTCAGGGCCCAAGTGAAAAAGAAGTCGCAGAGAATTCACGCGCCGCTTCAGTTCGATTACGCGCAATCGAAAGGGTGGCTGCATAAATGGCAATGACATCAATTGCGCCAGCAATAACCCGGACAACCTCACTCGTTGCACAGAAATCTACTCGCGCCGCACTTCGAATTGTTGCTGATGCATCAGCAGGTAAACAGGCAAACCGTAGATTTTTTGCAATCTTTGTTACATCACTTGGTGCTGTTTTCTTTCTCGGGTTATTATTTATTAATACGCTTCTTGCACAGGATGCATTTGAGATTTCAAAGCTGCAGGCGGACTTAAAGCTTTCAAGTGATCAGTATGAAGCAATCACTCGCGAAATAGAACGCATTTCTTCACCCGCAGCACTCTCGCACGAAGCAGAAAAACTAGGAATGAAGCCGTCACAGACACCCACATTTTTGAATTTGGAAGTGCCACGTGGGTGATTTGAATTTATCTAGAAAGCGAATAGTTGTTCTAACTATTTTCTCACTTTTGTTTATGGTCCTTTTCGCTGGACGCCTTGTGCAAGTTCAGGTGATTAATGCAGGAGATTACAAGATACGAGCAGTTGATGAGATGCAAAATACTCGTTCTATTCCGGCAAAACGCGGTGACATTACAGATATAAATGGTGTGACATTTGCGCGAAGTGTTGCCGCCATAAACATTGTTGTCGATCAGACTCAAATTTCAGATCCGGCACGAGTTGCAGCCTTTGCTGCGCCAATTCTTCAATTGCCAGTGGCAGAGGTTCAACAAGCGATTACTGGAAAACTCCGCTACAGCATGGTGTTACCAAATGCTCAACCTGCAATTTGGCGTGCACTTGTCGATGCAATGGCGACACATAATGCACAATTAAGTTCACATGAAATTGATCAGCGGATTATCGGTTTTTTTGCTGAACGCGGCTATGTGCGGGATTATCCATCTGGCTCATTGTTAGCATCATTGATTGGTTTCGTCAGAAATGATGGAGTTGGTGCAACAGGTCTTGAATCAAGTATGAATTCAATAATTTCAGGCAAACCTGGCAGGTACTCATATGCTGCTGCAGCAGGAGCTGAAATTCCGGGATCGCAATCTGAAATTGTTTCAGCACAAAAAGGTACAAGTGTTCGCTTAACTATAGATCGCGATGTTCAGTGGGTTGCTACGAAAGCAATTTCCGATGCTGTACGTAAATCGCGTGCACTGAGCGGCACCGTCATAGTTATGGATCCAAAAACTGGTCATATCTTGGCGCACGCAACAGCTCCTACTTTTGATCCAAATAACACAAAGAATGTCTCACTTAATTTAATGCGCAATCCATCTGTTCAAGAAGTGTACGAACCAGGATCGACTGGAAAAGTGATGACACTTGCTGCAGCTTTGGAAGAGAAGAAAATTACTCCAACGACGGTCTTCACGGTTCCTTATTCACTTAAGCGTAGCGATGCTACTTTTCATGATCACGAACGTCATCCAGTTCAACGATTGACCGCAACCGGAATTCTTGCGGTTTCAAGTAATACAGGTTCAATACAAATTGGCGAAACACTCAGTAATGACACGCTACATAGTTACCTCAGTAAGTTCGGTATTGGAAAATCAACTGGCTCAGGTTTACCGGGTGAATCCGCAGGAATTTTCCATCCAGTAAAGAGCTGGTCCGGAACTTCAGCTCCAACAATTGCTTTCGGTCACGGTTATTCTGTGACTGCAATGCAAGCAACAAGCGTCTTTGCGACGATTGCAAATGATGGCATCCGAGTTTCTCCAACAGTTATTGCGGGCACAAGTGATGCTTCAGGTAATTTCACTCCTGCACAATCACGTACATCGGAAAAAGTTTTGAGTCCAGAAACTGCAGCACAGGTTCGCTTAATGATGGAAAGCGTTGTTTCAGCAAGTGGAACAGCACCGACTGCTGCGATTCCTGGCTATCGTGTCGCAGGAAAGACTGGTACTGCTGAACGTTATAACGATAGTTGTCGCTGTTACAGCGGCTACACCGCATCATTTATAGGTTTTGCACCAGCTGACAAACCAGCGTATGTAATTAGCGTAACAATTCAAAACCCGCAAGGCATGCATTGGGGTGGCGCACTCGGTGGTCCTGTGTTTAAGGAAGTGATGTCATTTGTTTTGCAGTCACGGCATATATCTCCAACAAATACAGTGATAAAACCTGTGGCGCTCACTCAAGCAGACCTAAAAAAGAGTTCAATGTTTGTGTCGAAAGCATCAGGACAATGATTCGCCCGCTCACGCAAAATCAGAGATCTCTTGCGGCGATACTTTCTACAGCAGGGGCTACATCGGATTTATCAGCTTCAGAATTGGAAAAAATCGGAGTTACTGGAATCTCAAGTTCTAGTGCTGATGTAGAACCAGGAGATTTATTCTGTGCTTTTGCAGGTGCAAAAGTTCACGGTGCTACCTTCGCTCAGGATGCACTCAAATCTGGTGCAGTTGCAGTTCTCACCGACAAAAAGGGCGCCGAATTGATACATGGCTTGCCCGTATTAGTAGTTTCGCATCCTCGAAAGAGTGCGGCAATCCTGACCTCGTGGTTTTATGGCGAACCAATGCGTGATCTTTTTAGCATTGGAATCACAGGAACAAATGGAAAAACAACTGTAAGTACGTTGTGTCACCAAATCTTTCAAAGTGCGGGGCAAGAGAGCGGATTAATCGGCACAGTTGAAACTCGAATTGGAAACGAAGTTTTGGCAAGTACGCGAACAACTCCGGAAGCAACCGAGTTGCAGGCCTTAGTTGCAACCATGCGTGAGCGCCATTGCCGTAACTTAGTGATGGAAGTTTCAAGCCATGCGATAGCCCTCGAACGCATTCGTGGAAGTTATTTTGCTGCAGTTGGATTCACAAATTTATCGCAAGATCACTTAGATTTTCATTCGAGCATGGAAGATTACTTCGCAACTAAATCCAAATTATTTACCTACGAATATGCGGATCAGGCTTTCATCAATATAGATGACGCTTACGGCCAAATTCTTGCTGAAAAGACTGAGCTACCGGTTCAAAGTATTTCTCGCTTCAACGAGAATGCAACGTGGCACTACACGCGAATTGAAGAAGGAATTGCTCACAGCGATATTTCAATTCGCGGAGTTGGGGGAGTGCTCATTGATAGCCGGACAACCCTTCGCGGTGGTTTTAACTTTGATAATTTATTAATGGCAGTAGCAATGTGCGTTGAGTCCGGAATAGATCCGATGGATATTCAAACTTTAATTCCTCATTTAGTTGGGGCTGTAGGTCGTCTAGAACCCGTAAACCTTGGGCAGAACTTCACTGCATTAGTTGATTACGCACATAGTCCTGACGCGGTAGCTCGAGTTCTAGCAGCTGCTCGCGAAATGACAGGTAAGAAAGTTATAGCCGTTCTAGGGTGCGGTGGAGATCGTGATAATTCAAAGCGCAACCTGATGGGCCAAGAGCTCTCCTTGCGAAGTGACATCGCAATTTTTACTAGTGATAACCCTCGCTCTGAAAATCCCCAAGTGATTCTCGAGCAAATGACGCAAGGATTAAAGATTTCAAAGCCGAGCGCTATTGTGCAAGATCGAGCAGAAGCAATTGAATTAGCTGTGAATCTTGCTGAACCAGGTGATGTTGTCATTGTGTTAGGCAAGGGGCACGAACGTGGTCAGGAAATAGGGGGAGTAGTTCATCCCTTCGATGATCGCTTAGTGCTTGCCCGCGCAATTGAGGCGAAAAAATGATTCCACTCACACTCAAACAAATTGCAGACATTGTTGGTGGCACAACATTTGGTGATGAATCTCAAATTATTAACTCAGCCCCAGTCTTTGATTCGCGATTAGCCGTTAAAGGTTCACTCTTTCTGGCACTTGTTGGGGAAAATTCTGATGGTCACGATTTCATTGATGATGCGATATCACATGGCGCAACAGGATTGATGACAACCAAAGTTGTCCCAGGTGATGGCGTCGTTGTCAATGATGTACTTCTAGCAGTTCGTGCACTCGCATCCTACGTTCGCAAGCAGTTACCTAATTTAATTGTTGTTGGCATAACTGGGTCGAACGGAAAGACTACGACAAAGGATTTGTTGGCATCGATCCTTTCAAGCCGAGCGCAATGTGTTGCTACAAAAGCTTCTTTCAATAACGAACTTGGGGCACCAATCACACTGCTTGAGTGCGATGAAAAAACAAAATATTGCATTCTTGAAATGGGCGCACGTCATAAGGGAGATATTGCTGCATTATGCGAGATGGCCAAACCAAACGTGGGAGTAGTGCTTCGCGTAGGAACCGCACATCTTGGCGAATTCGGAAGTGTTGAGAAAATTGCCGAGACCAAAGGTGAACTTATTCAGGCGCTTGCTCCCGATGCAGTTGCCGTACTTGGTACATATGATCCCCACACGAAGGCAATGAAATCTTTGCACGCAGGAAAATTTATTTATTTTGGTGAAGATTCACATGATGACGTACGAGCTGCCGATATAGAAATGCGTGAAGCTCGTCCACATTTTGATCTCGTAACCCCAGCAGGAAGAGATGCAGTTGGTATGCGTTTGATTGGCATGCATCAAGTATCAAATGCATTGGCCGCTGCTGCTGTATGTACTGCGTTAGAGATTCCAATCGAAGTTATCGCAAGTGGATTATCGACGGCTGATTTAGCAAGTAAATGGCGAATGCAAATAAATGATGTTGAAGAACTTTTAATTATCAATGATTCATATAACGCTAACCCCGAATCAATGAAAGCCGGGCTAGATTCCTTAGTTTTATTTGCACAAGAACGCGGTGGAGCTTCATGGGCTTTTCTCGGACAGATGCACGAACTTGGTAGCCAGAGCGATGAATTGCACGCAAGTGTTGGAGCGCATGCGCACCAACTAGGTATTGATCATCTTGTCATTATTGGAACACGAGCATTTGCTGCAGGTATTCCTGCGAAGAGTGCTACTACGCTTCACTATTGCGAAGACATTACGCAAGCACTTTCTCTAGTGTCACATTTTGCACCAGGAGACGTAGTACTTGTAAAAGCTTCACGTTCAGAGCACTTTGAAACTTTAAGTCAAGGGATAGAAGATTCATGGAAAGCGTCACAAAGAGAGGATAAGAAATGAAGGTAATTCTTATCGCTGGAGCAATTGCTCTGTTATTTTCTCTTTTTGGCACCCCACTGCTTATTCGTATTCTTGCAAAGCGCGGATTTGGCCAAGTGATAAGAGATGACGGGCCAACCTCTCACCATACAAAGCGTGGCACCCCAACTATGGGCGGAATTGTCATCATTGTTGCGACAGTAATTGCTTATGCGATTGCGCATATTTTTTCAGGCCGCCCACCGACAGTCTCTGCTCTGCTCGTCATTGGACTTGTCATTGCATTGGGACTTATCGGATTTATTGATGATTACTTAAAAATCTCACGTAAACAATCTTTGGGACTCACCGGAAAGCAAAAGCTCATCGCTCAAGGATTTGTGGCCGCACTCTTTGGATACCTTGGAATTCAATTCGCAGACTTAGGTGGACTTACTCCTATTTCGCAAAACCTTTCCACTGTACGTGAAACTTCAATTGTTCTTGGACCAATTCTTGTCGTCATTTGGATTGCGTTGATGGTTGTTGCTACAAGTAACGGAGTTAACCTCACCGATGGATTAGACGGCCTGGCAAGTGGTGCATCCGTAATGACTTTCTTGGCATTTGTTCTCATTGGCGTCTGGGAGTTTGGACAGAGCTGTGCTCTTGTTGCAAGTACAAATTGTTACGCAGTTCGCGATCCACTAGATCTAGCAGTTCTTGCGGCTGCTTTTGCTGGTTCGTGCACTGGATTTTTATGGTGGAATGCATCTCCGGCAAAAATTTTCATGGGCGATACAGGATCACTTGCACTGGGTGGGGCATTAGCTGGATTAGCTACCACGTTGCGAGTTGAGTTATTGCTCATTCCACTCGGTGGACTCTTCGTGATTATTACGTTATCGGTAATTATTCAGACTCTTTATTTCAAAATTTCTGGTGGCAAACGTGTATTTAAAATGGCTCCACTACAGCATCACTTTGAATTAATGGGTTGGGGTGAAGTCACCATTGTTATTCGCTTCTGGATTATCGCTGGACTCAGCGTGGCTCTTGGTCTAGGACTCTTTTATGCGCAATGGGTTAGCGCGTAAGAAGTTTTTCTATGCCACTTAATTTTTCCAAGCAGAGAATTCTGATTTTAGGTGCCGGAGTTACCGGAAGCGCGTTGGCTCAATCTCTCTCACGTCGTGGCGCAATCGTGGCAATTGCAGATGATAAGAAGATTCAAGACGCTGCTTTCAAAACTCACCATTCAGATGATATCAATGTCAATGAATGGGAGCTGGTGGTTGTGTCTCCAGGCTGGAAACCTTCACACCCGTTGATTCAAAAATTTATCGCAGAAGGCATAGAGATAACTAATGAAATTGATATGGCATGGCAGATTAAGCAAGAGGAGGTTCCTCATCAAAGATGGTATGCATTAACCGGAACCAACGGAAAAACTACTACCGTTGAGATGACTGCTGCTGCGATGCGTGCAGGTGGATTACATGCAATTGCATGTGGCAACTTGGGAGACACAGTTATTGAAGCGGTAGAGAGTAAAGATAAGTTTGATGTTCTTGTTCTCGAACTATCTTCCTTTCAAATCCATTGGATGAAATTGCCACAATTCACCGCTAGCGCCCTCTTGAATATCGCAGATGATCACACAGATTGGCATGGCTCTTTTGAAGAGTACGCCCGCACCAAAGTTTCACTACTTGATTCAAGCTCAACAGCAATTCTTAATGCAGATGATGCTGAAGTAGTTAAGAGATGCGCACAATGGAAGGGTAGAAAAGTTTTCTTCTCACTTGATACCCCTGCACCTGGAGAAATGGGCGTTGTCGAAGAGTTACTAGTTGATCGAGCATTTGTTCCCGATCCCCAAGAAGCAGCGATGATTTGCGAACTCACTGAAATTAAACCTACGGTTCCTCACAATGTTTCAAATGCATTGGCTGCTGCTGGCTTAGCGCGCGCCGCCGGAGTCGATCACGAACACATCAGAAGTGCACTTGCCGCATTTACCCCTGGTCGCCACCGTATTGAAGAAATTCTCTCGCATGCTGGTATCACATGGATCGATGATTCAAAAGCGACTAATCCACACGCAGCAGGTGCATCAATAATGTCTGCGCTATCTGTTGTGTGGATTGCTGGGGGCTTGGCAAAAGGTGCACGAATGGAAGAACTTATTCAACGGTGCAGCAAACGAATTAAAGCAGCTGTTTTAATTGGGGAAGATCGAGAGATTATTGCAAAGGCGATTCGCGAAAATGCCCCTCATATTGCAATAGTTCAATTAGAAGCTCCGTCTACCTACCACATCGGTTCTGCAGACAACTCCTTAATGGAAAATGTTGTAGAAGCAGCGCGTGCTTTAGCAGTTGAAGGAGACACAGTCTTATTGGCACCAGCGTGTGCATCTATGGATTTGTTTGCAAACTACGCCGATCGCGGAGATCGATTTGCGCAAGCTGTGAAAAAGGTGATTCTCGGTGAGTGAAACAACCCAGAAATTCCTGGCAAGACCGTCAAGTTCTTACAAAATATTAATGTGGACAACGCTGACTCTGAGCATCCTTGGAGCCATCATGGTTTTTTCCGCGTCTTCAATTTATTCTCTTGAAAATAAAGGAAACTCATTTTCAGTTATTGGTCGCCAATTATTTTTCCTTTTTATCTCTATTCCTCTTGGTTATCTCGCATCTCGACAGAAACTAGATCGCTGGAAGAATCTAGCCCGATTTGGATTTGTGATCTCAGCAATAGTTTTGATTATTGTTGCGATTCCAGGAGTCGGAAAGAGCATTAATGGAAATCAGAACTGGATCAGTCTTGGCTTTGTAGATATCCAACCAAGTGAAATTGTGAAAGTTTTAATGATTTTATGGGCAGCTCACATGTTGGCAATTCGTGAACACGCTGGACGTCATACAACCAATGTTTTGGCGCTCATCACTCCGGGCTTTGTATTGATTATGGCTCTCATTATGCTCGGCAGAGATTTAGGTACCACTGCAGTATTTGCAGCAATATTGGCAGGTTTGCTCTGGGTTTCTGGTGTATCAGGAAAGATATTTGGCGGAGTACTTGCCACTGTATTTACACTCATCGCCTTTGCTATCGCAACAGCTCCATATCGTGCTCAGAGATTCTTAGTTGTTTTTAATCCATTTGCACCTGAAGATTATAAAAATGCAGGATGGCAGCCAGCGCACAGTCTGTTAGGTCTGGCTAGTGGCGGATTCTTTGGAGTTGGACTTGGTGCCAGCCGTCAAAAATGGGGAAATTTAGCTGAAGCTCACACAGACTTTATCTTCTCTGTAATTGGCGAAGAGCTTGGTTTGTTCGGAACGTTAATTATCTTGATGCTTTTTAGTGCATTGATATTTTCTATCTTTAGAATCGCATTACGCGCTAAAGATCCGATGTCAAAGTACGCGTGTGCCGGAATTGGCGCATGGTTGGCCTTTCAAACAATTTTAAATATCGGCTCTGCAACATCTTTAATTCCAGTTGTTGGAGTTACTTTGCCGCTTGTTTCATACGGGGGCTCTTCTCTTGTGGCTACTTATATTGCATTAGGTTTTGTTTTAGGGGCAGCTCGTCGCGATCCTGCTGCGATGGCAGATCTGGAAAATAAATAATGAGAACAATCATCTTCGCAGGCGGTGGCACTGCAGGTCACGTTGAACCAGCGCTATCTGTAGCCCACCAATGGATGAAAGAGAATCCAGGAGATAAGTGCATCTTTGTCGGCACTGCACACGGTTTAGAAACAACTCTTGTTCCTTCGGCTGGATTTACTTTGCGCACAATTAAGAAAGTAGTGCTCACTCGAAAGTTTTCTTTGGCTGCACTTCTATTCCCATTGAATTTTCTACAAGCTATAACTCAGGCACGCTCGGCAATAAAGGGCGCGTCATTAGTTGTTGGCTTTGGTGGATACGTCAGTGCCGCAACGTATGTGGCAGCAAAGTCTTGTGGGATACCAATTGTGATTCATGAAGCAAATGCGCGTCCCGGTATTGCTAACCGTTTAGGCGCTCTTTTTACATCTGCCTTAGCAGTTTCGACTCCAGTTCAAAGTGCTCCCTTTAACAAAGCTCTCATCACGGGGATGCCTTTGAAGAATTCAATCATTGAACTCATCACCCGACCACAATCTGATTGGCAATCGCAACGTATGGCCGCAAAGCGTTCGCTTGGTTTTGATGATGCCCTGCCACTGGTTCTAGTAGTTGGTGGCTCGCAGGGCTCACTTGTGATGAATTCAGTAATTGAGAAATCGTTACGATCGTTATTGGAAAAGAAGATTCAAGTTATGCATTCGGTAGGTAAAAAAAATGCACTTCCAACGGCGCAATCGGGTTATCAAGCACATTCATACATCGTAGATATGGCAGCTGCTTATCTGGCCGCCGATTTAGTCATTTCCCGATCTGGGGCTGTAACTTGTTCAGAGTTCGAAGCACTCGGAAAGTACGCATTGTTTATTCCACTTGCTATTGGTAATGGCGAGCAGCTGCCAAATGCTCAGCACTTGGCAAATCTAGGTCGCGCACAAGTAATCTCACAGAATGAATTCACTTCGCAGTGGCTCTTAGCCAATATTGATTCTCTACTAGCAGCCTCTAAAGAACGTAGCGCGCAGGTTTCCACCGTAAATAGCACAGCGCATGAGAAGATTACGGCTCTCATGCAAAATGTGCTGAGTTCTCACTAGGGGAGTGCGCGCAGATGATTTCGCTCTCTGAACTCTCCAGCAAAAGAGTTCATTTCATTGGAATTGGTGGCGCAGGCATGAGTGGGTTAGCTCGCATAGCCTTGACACACGGTGCACATGTCAGTGGATCAGATGAAAAAGATTCTTCTGTGCTTGCAGCATTAGCAGCACTTGGTGCGACAGTATTTTCTTCACATAGTGCCGAGCACGTCAATGGTGCTGATTTAGTAATTTATTCAAATGCGATTTCACAATCCAATGCAGAACGCGTAGCGGCCGCCGCGCAAAATATTCCAACATATACACGTGCACAAGCACTTGCATTGCTGATGAGCCAATCAATTAGCATCGCAGTTGCTGGTACTCACGGTAAGACCACAACTTCTTCAATGCTCACCGTTGCACTTCAGGCATGCGGAGTTGATCCTTCATTTGCCATTGGCGGAACAATTAGCGCTTCTGGCTCAAATGCTCATAGAGGAACAGGCGAGTACTTCGTAGCCGAAGCAGATGAATCTGATGGTTCATTTATCGAATACAAACCCTTCGGAGCAATAGTTACAAACGTCGAACATGATCACGTCGATTACTTTGCAACTCCCGCCGATGTAACTGCTGCTTTCCAGGAATTTGCACGGACCATTTCACCTGAAGGATTCATGGTTTATTGCGCTGATGATGCAGGTTCGCTGGCTCTGGGCCGCTGGGCACAAGGAATTACCTGTATCTCTTATGGTGAACATCAAGAGAGTGATTTGCACATTGATCAGGTTGAACTTGGGGCCAAGGGATCGCGCGCACGTGCCCTATGGAAAGGTAAATCAATTGGTCATCTAGAACTTAATGTTCCCGGTCGCCACAACATTGATAATGCTGCAGCAGCACTTGCAGTTGGTTTACATCTCGGTTTACCTACGGCCGCACTCTTAGCAGGATTGGCATCCTTTGCCGGGACTGGCCGCCGCTTTGAATTAAAAGGAACTGTTCATGGAATTCGAGTAATCGATGATTATGGACACCATCCCACTGAAATTAAAGTCACCCTAGAAGCCGCTCGTAGGTATGCAGGTGATGGTCGACTCTTAGTAATTTTCCAACCACATAGATATTCGCGCACACAAGCTTTTATGTCTGCATTTGCAACCGCTCTCTCTCTCGCAGATTACGTTTCATTACTGGAAATTTACGCAGCGAGTGAAAAACCAATTCCAGGTGTGAGTTCAGAAGTTATCGCAGAGTCCATGGCGAATGGAAAATACATCCCAAACTTTGTAGATGCGACCGATGAAATGATTGAAATGGCGAAACCAGGTGATGTCATTATTACTTTGGGAGCAGGCGATGTCTCTTCCCTAGGACCAATTATTATCGAGGGACTCACCAAGCGTTTTGCAGGAAATTAGAAGTCAGATGCCACGCATACTCAAAATATTGGTCACCTTATTAATCATCTCAGCACTAACATTTTTGTTGGGGTGGTCATCTGTTTTTACGGTCAAGAAAGTTGAATACATGGGAATCAAAGATCGACTGCAAATTTCAGCGGTGGAAAAGAAAGTCGGAAATCTCGTCGGTGCAAAACTCGCGCGTATAGAGCCACGGCAATTAACAAACACCATCGAAACTCTTTCTTGGATTGCACATGCTGATGTTTCACGGAACTGGTTTTCTAGTTCTGTAACTATTTCAGTAACGCCTCGATTGCCCATTGGGGCAGTAGGAGGGCGATACATCGACTCAACAGGGGCAATTTTTGACCCACTTGGACCACCGACTGATGTGCCACAACTCAATGCGCCTACTCCTGCCATTGGCTTATCGGCAGCCAAACTATTTGCCACACTTCCCCAGGATTTTCGCAAGGACATCGCATCGATGAGTGCCAGAAATAGTGATGACTTCACCATGACTTTTGGCGGGCAGTTCCAAGGGCTCACTCTTCGCTTCGGCAATGCAGATGAAATAGATCTGAAAATCAAAGTATTTAAAGCACTTGTGGCACTCGAAGAAAACAAAAAAGTTTCAATGATTGATGTATCAGCTCCACATGCACCGATTGTTAAATAAGAAAATAATTTAAAAATAAATTCGTGGCGGTGTTTGCTTACGGAGTTGTTTCGCTTTACTTTCACCTCACGATTAAGAGAGAACACTAAGTCTCAACTCGAGGTTTACCGTTCTCAAGGAGGAGTACCGTGGCTTCACCGCAGAATTATTTAGCTGTCATCAAAGTAGTTGGCATTGGTGGCGGTGGAGTTAATGCAATCAATCGAATGATTGATGTCGGACTCAAAGGTGTTGAGTTCATTGCAATTAATACTGACGCGCAACATTTGTTAATGAGTGATGCTGATGTGAAATTAGATATTGGTCGCAAATCAACACGTGGTCTTGGCGCAGGTGCTGCACCAGAAAAAGGTCGCGAAGCAGCACTTGATCACATTGATGAAATTGAAGAAATTTTGCGCGGTGCAGACATGGTTTTTGTTACTGCAGGCGAAGGTGGCGGAACCGGAACAGGTGGCGCACCAGTAGTAGCAAAGATTGCACGCGAAATTGGCGCACTCACAATTGGTGTTGTTACAAAACCATTTAGCTTTGAAGGAAAAATTCGCACAGCTCAAGCAGAAGAAGGTATCGAAGCTCTTCGCTCTGAAGTTGACACACTTATAGTTATTCCAAATGATCGCTTACTTGCTATTTCAGATAGGTCAATTACCGCTGTAGATGCTTTCAAGAGTGCGGATCAAGTTTTGCTCTCAGGTGTTCAAGGAATCACAGAAATAATTACACAGCCAGGTTTAATTAACCTCGATTTCGCAGATGTAAAGACAGTTATGACTGGTGCGGGGTCAGCACTGATGGGAATCGGATCTGCTCGCGGTGAAAATCGTGCAATCCGTGCTGCCGAACTTGCAATCTCTAGTCCACTTCTTGAAGCATCTATTGACGGGGCTATGGGCGTATTACTTTCAGTAGCAGGTGGTTCTGATCTTGGATTATTCGAAATCAATGAAGCGTGCGAACTTGTACAAGCCGCAGCGCATCCAAATGCGAAGATTATTTTCGGAACAACTATCGATGATGCACTTGGAGATGAAGTTCGTATCACCGTAATTGCCGCTGGATTCGATGGGGGAGAACCGAAGAAGGTCTCAGTTCCGGTTATCAACGCAGCGACATTGGCAGGAAATGCCAATCCAGTGCCAAGCAACGATCCGTTGGCTGTAGCACTTGATCTTGAGGCAGATCTGACTCCGCGCCCACGAGTTACCTTTGAAGAACTCGTAGCCGAAGATGAAATTGATGTTCCAGATTTCATGAAATAAGAGTGAGCTTCACATTCTTTACCGATCGCCTTGGTGGATATAGCCAAGGCGATTTTTCTTCCTTGAATTTAGCGCAACATGTAAATGATGATGCCTCTGCAGTTCTTCGTAATCGAGAACTTATTGCACAGCAGCATGGTCCAACCATGTATATGAATCAAGTTCACGGAAATACTGTAGAAGTCGTTGTAGAACATAGTGATCTGAGCCCTACGTGCGATGCATTAGTCACAACGGTTCCTGGAATTACATTGGCGGTAATGACTGCTGACTGCATTCCTTTATTGCTCTCCAGTAACAATGTCATTGCTGCCGTTCACGTAGGCAGACGCGGATTAGTTAATGGTGTCGCTGGAAAGACGGTACAGGTGATGCGCGACTTAGGTGCAACCTCGATTACTGCGAAATTAGGACCTTCAATTTGCGGTACATGTTATGAAGTAGATCAAAAAACCTTTGATGAAGTTGTCACGGGTTTTGCTTTAGCGCGTTCTCAGAGCGGTCGGGGCACCTTGGCACTCGATCTTGCAAAGGCACTAGTTGCAGAGCTACAGGAGTTATCAATTGACTCCACTAGTGATAGTCGGTGCACTTTTGAAGATGCGAATCTATTCTCTTACCGCAAATCCCATCGCACCGGCCGACAAGCAGGTTTAATTAGATTATGACTTCGCGATATGACGAAATTGCTGCAAATCTGAATGCGGTAATCGAAGAGATAAAGAGCGCAACTCAGAGTTGTGGCAGAAAGTATGAAGACATCACTCTGGTTGCGGTAACTAAAACTTTTCCAGTAAGTGATGTCCATATTCTGGCTAGTCTTGGCGTACATCACTACGGCGAAAATCGTGATTCGGATGCAGCCCCTAAAGCAGCTGCTGTTCCAGGTACCTGGCATTTTCAAGGACAGATACAGAGCAACAAATTGAAATCAATTGCTTCATGGGCCAATGTCATTCACTCACTAGATGAGATCCGACATATCGAGACACTAGATAGAGTTGCCACACATCGCATAGGAGTATTTCTTCAAGTCTCACTCGATGGCGCCGAAGGCAGGGGAGGCGCTCTACCGTCATCGTTATCCGCTTTAGCCGATGCAGTCCTGCAATCCACTCATCTGGATTTGATGGGGCTGATGGCCGTTGCGCCATTGAATGTTTCTAGTGATCACGCTTTTGAAAAATTAGCTGAAATTCATGGGGGCTTTAGAGCGTCATATCCGATGGCCACATTTCTATCGGCGGGTATGAGTAATGATTTCGCTTCTGCAATCACCCATGGCGCGACACATATCCGTGTAGGTAGTTCAATCCTCGGTTCCCGGCCATCACCCCAGTAACCTTTTAACCATGTCGAATGCAATGCGCCGTGTCGCAAACTACCTTGGTTTAGTTGATGACCCAGAAATTTCGAACGCCGTAGAAACTCCTTCTTCACGAGTTCCTGATGTGCGAATTCGTACTCGCGAGCCACGTCATATTGCACCAGTGGCTCACCAAGAGAGCACTCCACAACTAGATCTTCCGGCTCTTGATCGCATCATCACTTTGCATCCACGTTTTTATAACGAAGCACGCACAATCGGTGAGCATTATCGTCAAGGTAATCCAGTCATCATTAATTTAACTGACATGGATGAGTCAGAACGCAAGCGCCTTGTGGATTTTGCAAGCGGACTTGTGTTTGGTCATCACGGAACTATCGAACGAGTTACTTCAAAAGTTTTCCTACTCTCACCAGCAAATGTCAAAGTGAGTAGCGAAGATAAAGCTGCAGCAGCTGAAGCAAGTTTTTTCAATCAGAGCTGATAGTTAATTCATGCTACGTATCGGATCGATACTTCATTTAATTCTGCAATTATTTTTATTTGCCTTACTTGGACGTTTAATTCTGGATTACGTTCGCATGTTCAAGCCAGCATGGCGTCCCAGTGGAGTTGTTTTGATATTGGTAGAAGCGATTTACACAATCACAGATCGCCCAATGAACTTTGTGCGTCGCTTTGTTCCGCCACTTCGCTTGGGCGGGGTCTCACTTGATTTATCTTTCATCGTATTGTTCTTTGCAATACAGATGTTGATGCCCCTTGTTTTGTTGATTTAACTCTTTACAAGAGTTGCGTTAAATCCAACTTCGCCATCTAGTACTGGCAGAGTTAAATCACGAGTAAATGCAGTCGCTAGAACTTCTGCGCTGATGTGCTCCTGTGCAGATTCAACGGCTGAAACTATTTCATCCGGTGCATTCCATGACACATGAATGCGATCTGAAATTTCAAAGCCACTCGTTTTGCGGGCCTCCTGTATGAAGCGAATAACTTCACGGACATGTCCAGCAGCAATTAGCTCAGGCGAAAGGGCCAAATCTAAGGCGACGCTTTCGCCTTCGTGACTTGCAACCATCCAACCGGTACGTGGTACTTCAGTAATAACAAGGTCATCTAACTCGATGTTCCACGTGCCGACTGTGGCGCTGCCAGTTGCGCGAAGAGATTTCACAAGAGTGGTCGCATCCGTTGCAGCAATAGCTTTCGCAATTGCCTGGACTTCGCCACCAAATTTTGCTCCAAGAGTGCGAAAGTTCGCTTTAACGGAGATATCCACTAAATCTCCATCGGCATTGGCAATATCCGCTAAATCAATAACGTTTAATTCATCAGCAATTTGCTCGCGCATATCTGCAGGGAGGCCGGCCCATCCACTTGCTGCAATAAGTGCACGTTGAAGAGGTTGTCGAATCTTTATTCCAGATTCAGCTCGAGCTGCTCTTCCTAGTTCAACAATGCGACGCGTCAGAGCAACCTGGGTTGATAAAACTCTATCGATATCACTTGAATCTGAAACCGGGAAATCTGAAAGGTGTACTGATTTCGCAGCGGTTGCATCAACTGGACGAATAAGTTCTTGCCACACGTGCTCTGAAATGAATGGAACCATCGGAGCAAGTAATTGAGTTAATGTGCTGAGACATTCATGAAGTGTGGCAAGGGCTGCGACATCGCCATCCCAGAAACGTCGACGCGAACGACGTACATACCAATTAGAGAGATCGTCAATAAATTGAGCAAGAGCCTTTCCGGCTCCTTGTGAATCAAAGTTGGTGAGGCAGTTCTCTACTTCATTTATCAATAACGATAGCTCAGAAATTATCCAGCGATCCATAACAGGACGAGTATTTCGAGCTGGCGATTGCGAAAGATCGAAGTTGGATGCTTGTGCATACAAAGAGTGGAACGAAATCGTGTTCCAGTACGTCAAAAGAGTTTTGCGAACTACATCGCTGATTGCATCGTGACCAACTCGTCGTGCAGACCATGGAGATCCTGCAGCAAGCATGTACCAACGGACCGCATCCGCACCGTGCTGGTCCATCAATGCCATAGGTTCTAGAACATTGCCCAAGTGCTTACTCATCTTGCGCCCATCTTTATCTAGAATGTGTCCCAGGCATAAAACATTTTCATACGATGATTTGTCGAAAACCAAAGTTCCAATTGTCATCAATGTATAAAACCAACCGCGAGTTTGATCGATTGCTTCGCAGATAAAGTCAGCAGGGTAGGAGGCTTCAAACTTTTCTTTGCTACCTTCTTGATGCGGGTAACCCCATTGAGCAAATGGCATCGCACCAGAGTCATACCAGCAATCAATTACCTCAGGAACACGAACCATAGTTTCGGGGCATTGGGTGCAAGCAAAAGTGATGTCATCGACAAATGGTCGGTGTGGATCAAGTGCTGATAATTCTTGTCCTGCACGTCTGCCCAAATCAGCTAATGATTCGATACATACTTCATGTTTGTTTTCGCACCGCCAAATAGGAAGCGGTGTGCCCCAATAACGATTACGTGAGAGCGCCCAGTCGATGTTGTTATTGAGCCAATCACCGTAGCGACCTGTTTTAATCGTTTCTGGGTACCAATTAGTTGCAGCATTTTCGCGCAATAGTTCGTCTTTAATTGATGTTGTTCGGATGTACCACGATGGTTGTGCGTAATAAATCAGAGCAGTGTGGCAGCGCCAGCAGTGTCCATAGGCGCGGCATACCTGTAAGTCATCGGCACCAAAGGCTGGAGATTGATGAACCAAGCCGGTTCCATCTTCGGTTGTTACATAATCTGCGAGCACAACGAAGTGAGAATCCGAAATTTCCACGTAATTAAATGGGCGTGAATATGTGGTTCGCTCAAGATCTTTACCGGAGATTTTCTTCAGAATCTTTACTTCACCTTGTAATTTTTCGAGGAGCGGCTCAGCAATAACGAGTACTTCTGTTTTCTCTTCGTGAGTTACTTCGGCGGCAACATAGGTCACAGAAGGATTAACTGCGATTGCCGTATTAGAAACCAGCGTCCATGGCGTAGTGGTCCAGACAAGTAGCGCTGCACCCATTTCTTGCAATGGTCCCGATGTTATTGGAAAGCGAACATAGACGGAAGGATCAGTAACTGTTTCATAGCCCTGAGCTAATTCGTGATCTGACAAACCTGTTCCGCAACGAGGGCAATATGGTGCAACGCGGTGGTCTTGAACTAGTAAACCTTTTTTGTGAATTTGAGAAAGACTCCACCAAACGCTTTCGACGTATGCAGGTGCCATAGTCCAATACGCTTGGTCAAAATCAACCCAGAATCCCATGCGATTAGTCATGGCGGTAAATGCATCAACGTGTCTAGTTACCGATTCGCGACACTTGTCATTAAATTCTGCGATACCAAATTTTTCGATGTCACCTTTGCCGTTAAAGCCCAACTCTTTTTCAACTGCAATTTCAACTGGAAGTCCGTGACAATCCCACCCAGCTTTGCGCACTACTTGCTTGCCTTTCATTGTGTGAAAGCGCGGAAAGACATCCTTAAAGACTCGAGCTTCAATGTGGTGGGTACCAGGCATGCCATTAGCAGTTGGGGGACCTTCATAAAATGTCCATGTCTGCTGACCTTGGCGAGCAGTAACCGACTCTTCAAAAACTTCATGTGTTCGCCAAAACTCCAGGATCGAGTGCTCCATTGCTGGCAGATCGATCTGGGCTGGAATTGGGCGAAATGACATAAGAGGGGAAGTCTATTCCATGCTCATGCGTAACTTTCTTCGTGGCGAAGTTGGTACTGGCGCGCTAATCGGCATAAGGTGCGCGGCGTGCCTAAAAAACCGTTGAAAAAAGCCGTGAAGAAAGCCTCCAAGAGCGCTGCAAAAAAGGCACCAGCAAAAAAGATTGCAAAGAAGGCTCCCGCTAAGAAGGCTCCTGCGAAAAAAGCACCAGCAAAAAAGATTGCAAAGAAGGCGCCTACTAAAAAAGCACCAGCAAAAGCTCTTAAGAAAAATCCTGGACGCCCTTTTCCTTCCAAGACAACCTTGACGGTAGATGAAAAATCTCAGACAGTCAGCGTTAAAACAATTGTTGCACCTGCCAGTACTCCAGTTGTTGAAGAACGCCGCCTAGTAATGCCGCCTCCCGCAAGACCAGTAAAGAGTGGCAAAAAAGTTGCTCCATTGAAGCCAATCAAGCAAGCACCCACTCCTGTTGTCGTTTCCGAAGGAGAATCTGCGTGGAATGCTGCAGAACTCAAGGCGATTCGCTCCGAACTCTCTAAGGAATTAGTACGTTTACAAGCAGAACTTTCCGCAGTTGAAAGCGAAATGGATGCACTCATTGCTGACGCCGGAGACGGTGCAGGAGATGACCAAGCGGATGCTGGCACAAAGACTTTTGAACGCGAACATGAAATGTCACTTGTCATTAATGCGCGAGACATGGTTTTGCAGACAGAGCGCGCTCTCGAACGAATTGATACTAAAACGTATGGAAATTGCGAAGAGTGCGGATCACCTATTGGCAAGGCTCGACTTCAAGTTTTCCCACGCGCAACACTCTGCATGCTCTGCAAGCAGAAAGAGGAACGGCGCTAATAATGCGCCCGTGGCGCTCGCTTTATCTCATCGCCTGGGTTGTGTGGTTAATTGATCTAGGCACAAAAGTTTGGGCCGAGAAGGTTTTATCTACGCGAGCTAATGTCGAAGTTTTGGGTTCATTTCTACAACTTACTTTTATCCGCAACTCTGGTGCGGCCTTTAGCATCGGCACAGGTAAGACAATTTTCTTTACTATTTTTGCCCTTATTGTTCTGATTTTAATTACGCGATATGCACCGCAGATTACTTCAAAGGGTTGGGCTGTAGTTGGCGGTTTACTTCTTGGCGGAATTCTTGGAAATCTCACAGATCGTATTTTCCGCGAGCCCAGCTTTTTACAAGGTCACGTCATTGATTGGATTCAACTGCCCAACTGGCCCGTGTTTAACATCGCAGATAGCGCTATTGTGATTGCAGCAGCAATTGCAATGATTCTCACTCTTCGAAACATTGCACCAATAACACCAATAGACAAGAGTTGAACATGAGCCGAGTATCACGAACCCTGTCGGTTCCAGAGGGCGTTGCAGGAGAGCGTATTGATAGTGCTCTCACTCGTGTGCTCGGACTTTCGCGTACATCTGTAGTCAAACTGCTAGAAGATGGCGACATCACTACATCTGGAAAAGCTATGAGTAAATCCGACAAAGTCGCCGCAGGACAGATTATTGAAGTGCTCATGCCCGAAGAAAAGAACACCGAACCTATTCCACTCACTCCTATTCCTGGTTTATCAATTATTTATAACGATGAATCAATCGTTGTCATTGATAAACCTGTTGGCTGCGCCGCTCATCCAAGTCCAGGATGGGAGGGACCAACAGTTGTTGGTGCTCTCAGCGCGGCTGGTTACACAATTTCAACTAGTGGTCCTGCAGAGCGAGCAGGCATTGTGCATCGACTAGATGTGGGCACAAGTGGCTTAATGGTTGTCGCAAAAACAGACCAGGCGTATACATTTCTTAAAGATGCATTTAAATCTCGTACAGTTACAAAGATTTACCACGCACTTATTCAAGGTCACATGGATCCAAGCACCGGAACAATTGATGCACCCATTGATCGCCATCCCAAGGAAGATCATCGTTTTGCAGTTGTAGCAAATGGGAAAGAAAGCATTACTCACTATGAAGTCATAGAGTTTTATCGTGGAGTCTCACTTGTAAAGGTTGAACTCGAAACTGGTCGCACGCATCAAATTCGTGTGCACTTCTCTGCGCTTCGACATCCATTAGTTGGCGACCTGACATATGGCGCGGACCCTGTACTCGCAGCATCTCTGTCAATGACTCGTCCATGGTTACACGCCATGCAACTCGAACTCACGCACCCGGTTACTGGCGAGCACTTAGCCTTTACTGCTCCATACCCTGCTGATCTCACAAATGCTCTGGCGTTGCTTTCAAGCGCAGTTCTTCCGTAACGACTAATCTCACCACCGATGTCTTCTTTCGCCCACCTTCATGTTCATACCGAGTATTCAATGCTCGATGGTGCCGCACGCGTAGCTGATCTCGTTGCTGAAGTAGCTCGCCAAGAAATGCCTGCCATTGCGATGACAGATCACGGAAATGTTTTTGGTGCATTTGACTTCTACAAACAAGCAAAAAAAGTTGGTGTAAAACCAATCATAGGAATTGAAGCTTACGTTGCGCCCGAATCTCGTTTTGAAAAGAAGAGAGTCAAATGGGCCGATGGAGGAGAAGATGATGTGTCAGGTGGTGGCGCGTATACCCACATGACAATCTTGGCTGAAAATAACGAAGGTTTATCCAATCTATTTAGACTCTCATCCCTCGCATCCCTCGAAGGTTATTACTACAAACCACGAATGGATCGCGAATTATTGACGCGATACTCCAAAGGTTTGATTGCAACAACTGGTTGCCCTGGTGGTGAAATTCAAACACGTCTACGCATGGGTGCATTTAAAGAAGCGATGGCTGCAGCATCTGATTATCGAGACATCTTTGGTGCAGAGAATTTCTACCTGGAAATCATGGATCACGGAATTGATATCGAATCTCGCGTGAAAGCAGATCTTCTCAAACTCGGCAAAGAACTCGGTTTGCCCTTATTGGCAACAAATGATTTGCACTACACATTCCATGAAGATGCACGTGCGCATGAAGCTCTTTTGTGTGTTCAGTCAGGTTCAACTCTTGCAGACCCTAAGCGATTTAAGTTCGATAACGATGAGTTTTATCTCAAGACTCCCGCTCAAATGCGCGAGCTTTTCAAAGAGATTCCGGAGAGCTGTGACAACACGTTGTTAATTGCCGAACGTTGTAATGTCACATTACGTGAAGGTGAAAACCTGCTTCCTCGCTTTGAAGTTCCAGCTGGCGAAACAGAGGACTCATGGCTGGTTAAAGAGTCTGAGCGCGGTTTACAAGAACGTTTAGGCGCACGAGTTACTGAGCAACATCGTGCACGATTGAAATACGAATTAGATGTCATGATCAAGATGGGATTTCCTGGTTACTTTTTAGTTGTTGCAGATCTTGTTACTCACGCTAAAAAAGTTGGAATTCGCGTAGGTCCAGGTCGTGGTTCTGCTGCAGGTTCGCTGGTTGCTTACGCACTTGGTATTACTGGTCTTGATCCACTCGAGCACGGTTTACTCTTCGAGCGTTTCTTAAATCCAGAACGTATTTCGATGCCTGATATCGACTTGGACTTCGATGAACGCAGACGTAGCGAAATGATTCGTTATGCAACAACAAAGTATGGCGAAGATCGCGTTGCACAAATCATTACCTATGGCACCATTAAATCTAAACAAGCAATCAAAGATTCCACTCGTGTACTTGGCTATCCGTACGCGATTGGCGAGAAACTCACAAAAGCGTTGCCGCCATCTGTAATGGGTAAGGATATTTCACTCGCTGGAGTATTTGATCCGAGCAACGATCGATTCGGCGAAGCAGGAGAGTTTAGAAATCTTTATGAAAGCGATCCTGATTCGAAGACGGTTGTAGATACCGCAATAGGACTTGAAGGTTTGAAGCGGCAATGGGGAGTTCACGCCGCGGGTGTGATTCTCTCTCGTGAACCTTTACTCGATGTTATTCCAATTCATCGTCGCGAAGCGGATGGTTCAATTATTACCCAATTTGATATGGGCGCATGCGAAGCAACTGGATTGTTAAAGATGGACTTTCTTGGTCTTCGAAATCTTTCTGTACTAGATGATGCTCTCTTAAATATCAAAGCAAATAAAGGCATAGACATCGTTTTAGAAGATCTCACCCTCGATGATAAAAAAACTTTCGAACTCCTTTCACGCGGTGACACATTGGGTGTATTTCAGCTCGACGGTGGTCCAATGCGTGCTTTATTGCGAAGCATGTCTCCGGATTCATTCCAAGATATTTCAGCCGTTATTGCGCTATATCGACCAGGCCCAATGGGTGAAAATGCTCATAACAACTATGCGGATCGGAAAAATAAACGTAAACCTGTCGAACCAATACATGCTGAGCTATCTGAAGTTCTCAATGAAATTTTGGGCGATACATACGGTTTAATCGTTTACCAAGAGCAAGTTATGGCAATTGCTCAAAAAGTTGCGGGATTCTCACTGGGTCGCGCAGATTTACTGCGCAAAGCGATGGGTAAGAAAAACAAAGAGATTCTCGATAAAGAGTACGTTCCATTCGAAGCCGGCATGAAAGCAAATGGGTTTGGAAATGCCGCAATCAAACGTTTATGGGACGTTCTAATTCCCTTCTCTGATTACGCATTCAACCGTGCACACAGTGCGGGTTACGGGGTAGTTTCCTATTGGACCGCTTATCTCAAAGCTAATTATCCAACTGAATATATGGCAGCCCTGCTTACATCGGTACGAGATGACAAAGACAAATCAGCGCTTTACTTGAGCGAATGTCGCCGCATGGGAATTCAAGTATTGCCTCCAGATGTTAATGAATCAGATGCCGAATACACACCCCGTGGCAATGACATTCGTTTTGGTCTTGCAGCAATTCGAAACGTAGGAGAAGGCGTTGTTGCATCCATCAAGAGTGGAAGAGATTCTAAAGGACGCTACCAATCTTTCGGTGATTTCTTAGCGAAGGTAGATGCTCAAGTCTGTAACAAGAAAACGATTGAATCACTTATAAAAGCTGGCGCATTTGATTCGATGGGCCATACTCGAAAAGGTTTAATGGCTGTCTACCTTGAAGCGATCGACTCTGTCATTGAAACAAAGCGCGCAGAAGCAATCGGGCAGTTTGATTTATTTGGGGGAGAGTCTGCAACATCAGTTTCAAATGTTGCACTGGATATTCCAACCGGTGAATGGGAAAAAGCAATGTTGCTTTCCTACGAACGCGAGATGCTCGGACTCTATGTTTCAGATCATCCACTTCTTGGAGTTGAACATGTTTTGCGAGCTGGTACAGATCTGTCTATCAGCGAATTATTAGATGATGGTGGACACCATGATCAAATTGTGACAATTGGTGGTTTGATTACATCAGTTACACGAAAAGTCACGCGCCAAGGTGCATCGTGGGCTGTCGTAACAATTGAAGATCTCGAAGGTTCACTGGAGGCTCTATTTTTCTCAAATACTTACAATCAATATGCGTTGACGCTGACTGAAGATCGTATTGTTCTTATTCGCGGTCGAGTAGATAAGCGCGAAGATCAATTGAGATTCACAGCCCTTGAAATGAAGAGTGCCGATGTGAGCGCAGCTCCGACTGGTCCGCTGGTAATTACATTGCCTATCAATCAATGCACACCACCTGTTGTAGATCGCATGAAAGAGATTCTTCGTTCCCACCCGGGAAAGCGCGAAGTTCATCTGCATCTCGATGAGAATGGGATGCGTACTGTGATGAAATTAGAGACGTTGATTACTTCTTCACCATCGCTTAGCGCTGATCTGAAATCAATTCTCGGGCCTAACTGCCTTCAGGGCTAGTAGAATTGGGCTTTACTCAATACCGAGTTTTAAAAATGTGAGGCCATTCATGATGCGTTTCGTAGACCTTCGTGGTCAACGCTTATCTAAGGCCGGATATACAAACGCACTTCCTCGCGCAACTCTCGATGTTGCAAAGGCAATGAAGTTAATCGAACCAATTCTCGTGCGCGTTAAAAATGGAAATGAGAGCGATCTGATTGCCCTATCTCAAGAGTTCGATGGTGTTGCACCACAATCAATTAAAGTTCCTCGCGCCGAACTAACTAAGGCGCTAAAGGAATTGGATCCAGAAATTCGCACAGCTCTTGAAGTTTCGGCGCAGCGAATTAGAAAAGTTCATAATGATCAAAGCCGAGGCGAGACAACCACACGCGTCGTCGATGGCGGAACTGTTACCGAGAAGTGGGTCCCAGTTGATCGCGTTGGTTTATATGTTCCAGGTGGACGCGCCGTATATCCAAGTAGCGTGATGATGAACGTTATTCCTGCCCAAATTGCTAAGGTGCAAAGCATCGCAGTTGCATCGCCTCCACAGAGTGAATTTGGTGGATTACCGCACCCAACAATTCTTGCTACGTGCGAACTCCTAGGAGTAACAGAGGTGTATGCAATAGGTGGTGCACAAGCAATCGCACTTTTTGCATACGGGATGAAAGATCTCTGTGAAAAATGTGATCTTGTGACTGGTCCAGGAAATATCTATGTCGCTGCTGCAAAACGTGCACTACGTGGAATTATCGGAATCGATTCCGAAGCAGGTCCAACAGAAATTGCAATCGTTGCCGATGAAAGCGCAATTGCTGCAGACGTCGCTGCAGATCTCATTAGCCAAGCAGAACATGATGTTATTGCTGCTGCAATCTTGATTACCAATAGTTCTCAATTGATAGAAGATGTGGAAAATGAGTTAGCCATCCGAGTCGCACGAACTAAACACTCGCAGAGAATTACTGAAGCACTTTCTGGTATTCAGTCCGCATGCGTGTTGGTTGATTCTGTTGAGCAAGCACTTGATGTTGCTAATGCATATGCAGCCGAGCACCTAGAAATCCAGACTAGAAATAGCGCTAAGGATTCAGAAAAAATAAGAAATGCTGGCGCCGTATTCATCGGTCGTTATTCACCAGTTTCACTCGGAGATTATTCGGCTGGTTCTAATCACGTTTTACCTACTGGTGGATGTGCATGTCACTCCAGTGGGCTTTCTGTGCAAACTTTCTTACGTGGATTACATTTCATTGAATACAACGAGAGTGCCTTTACAGACATTCTTCCTACAGTTATCACATTGGCAAATTCAGAGGATTTACCGGCTCACGGTGAAGCAATGAGTGTTCGCCTGGAAAATAAGAGTCAATCATGAGTACATGGCCAGAATGGTTACCACTGCGTACAGAACTAGCACCAATGTCGCCTTACGGTGCACCGCAAGTAAGTGCAGATGCTTCACTAAACACAAATGAAAATCCTTTTTCACCTTCACCGGCTTTGATTAAAGCTATTGCCGAGCGAGTCAGTCAGATAGGCGCCGAACTTAACCGCTATCCAGATCGCGAGGCAACTTCGCTTCGTACTTCACTTGCCAACTACATTAATTCTCAATCTGGCACATCAATGGATATTTCAAATGTGTGGGCTGCTAATGGCAGTAACGAGATCATTCAATCTATCTTTCTTGCATTTGGTCGAAAATCTGCCCTTGGCTTTACACCTTCTTATTCAATGCACCCACTCATCGCAAAAGTTACTGCGACTCCATGGATAGATGGAACGCGTCGTAAAGATTTCACACTCGATTGTGATGCTGCAGTTGCTCAAATCGAATCACTTCGACCAGCACTCACTTTCGTTACAACTCCCAACAACCCAACGGGAAGCGCCGTGCTCATCTCGGAAATCCAGACTTTGGCAAGAAGCGCGCAATTAGTGGGTGGGTTGCTTGTGATTGATGAAGCATATGCAGAGTTTTCATCTGAAGAGTCAGCAGTTACATTGATTGAAAAATTCCCAAATATTGTTGTCATCAGAACCATGAGTAAAGCGTTCGCATTCGCTGGTGCAAGAGTTGGTTATTTAGTTGCACACCCATCTGTTATTGATGCAATGAGACTTGTCCGACTTCCGTACCATTTAAGTTCGCTCACCCAAGTGGCAGCTAGTGCAGCACTCGAATTTAGCGATGAATTATTAGCAACCGTTCAAGGCCTGATAGCGGCTCGCGAAGATGTTGCTGGCGAACTCACTCAATTAGGGCTTGAAGTAGTCCCTAGTTGCTCGAATTTCTTGCTCTTCTCGGGATTCAAGCGGGCGAGTGCTGATGTA
Source organism: Actinomycetota bacterium (assembly GCA_010032875.1). Lineage (GTDB taxonomy): Bacteria > Actinomycetota > Actinomycetes > Nanopelagicales > Nanopelagicaceae > Planktophila. The sequence goes on from RGSB01000002.1 coordinate 27,898, forward strand.
TGGAAAGATTTGCTCGATAAAGGGGTCCTCATCCGTGACGTGGGTCTAGATGGTTATTTGCGAGTAACAATCGGCAATGAAGCCGAAAATAGAAAATTTATTTCAGCCATGAAAGAAGTATTGAACAAGTGAAGCAGGGGAAAAAATGAGAAGTGCTCGCGTAGAACGTACAACTAAAGAATCCAGCGTTCTTGTAGAACTCAATCTTGACGGGCAAGGAAACATCTCCGTCGACACTGGAGTTGCATTCTTCGATCACATGCTTTCACAACTTGGTAAGCACTCAGGCTTTGACCTTACAGTGAAGACAACTGGGGATATTGAAGTTGATTCACACCACACAGTTGAAGATACATCTCTCGCATTTGGCCAAGCACTTCGTGAAGCACTAGGAGATAAAGCAGGCATACGACGCTTTGGCGATGCGATGGTTCCGTTGGATGAAGTGCTAGTGCAAGCAGCTGTAGATCTTTCTGGTCGTCCATATTTAGTGCACCGCCAACCAGAAATCGTAGAATTAATCGGTACCTTTGACACAACACTGGGTAAACACATTTGGGAATCTATTGTTGCTGAAGCGCGCATTGCACTTCACATCAGAGTCCTCGAGGGTCGTAACGCACACCATGTCTTTGAAGCCCAATTTAAAGCCGTTGCTCGCGCACTTCGTGACGCTGTTTCATTAGATGCGCGTGTTACGGGAGTGCCATCGACTAAGGGCGTTCTTTGATAGCAATTTTGGATTACGGATCGGGAAATTTACGATCCGCCCAACGCGCTTTTGCAACAACTGGTCATGATGTAGAACTCACATCAGATCTCGATGTCGCACTCAAAGCCGATGGTTTAGTTGTTCCAGGAGTTGGAGCATTTGCCGCTTGCATGAACGGTATCAACGAGATTAGTGCTGCTGATGTGATTCGCCAACGAAAGATTGCAGGAAAAGCAACACTCGGAATCTGTATCGGTATGCAAATTCTTTTTAGTGATGGGCTCGAACACGGAGCGCACAAAGGAATTGGAATGTGGAGTGGCACCGTGAGCGAACTAGACGCACCAATTCTTCCGCACATGGGTTGGAATACGGTTGAAATCACTGGATCGTCACGACTCTTTAAAGGAATAGAAAAAGAGTCTTTCTATTTCGTTCACTCATATGCCGCCAAAAGTTCTGTCGGCCTCGCGCAGGCATGGACTACTCATGGTGAGAAGTTTCTATCCGCTGTCGAAGATGGACCGTTGTGTGCAACACAATTTCATCCGGAGAAATCAGGACAAGCCGGTTTAACTCTTATCGCTAATTGGAGCGCTGGATTATGAGCTATCTCGAACTTTTACCAGCCGTAGATGTTAAAGATGGCAAGGCTGTTCGCTTAGTTCAAGGAGAATTAAGTAAAGAAACAAACTACGGAAAACCACTTGATGCAGCACTTGATTTTCAAAAATCAGGAGCCGAGTGGATTCACCTTGTCGATCTCGATGCGGCCTTTGGTATCGGAAGCAACGCAGATTTACTTGCAGAAGTAATCGGCACTTTAGATATCAAAGTTGAGTTATCCGGTGGCATTAGAGATGACGAATCTTTGCGCAAAGCACTTTCAACTGGTTGTACTCGAGTCAATTTAGGAACTGCAGCCCTCGAAAATCCTGAATGGACTTCTCAGGTCATTGCTGAATTCGGTGATCGTATTGCAGTGGGTCTAGACGTACGCGGACATGTTTTATCCGCAAGGGGTTGGACACGCGATGGTGGAGATCTATTTGAAACGATTCAAAGACTCGATAGCGACGGTTGTGCACGTTATGTCCTAACAGATGTAACAAAAGATGGAACATTAGCTGGTCCAAACTTCGAATTACTCAAGAAGGTTTGTGCTGTAACCAAGGCACCAGTCGTTGCAAGCGGTGGAATCTCAAATTTAAGTGATATTGAAAATTTGGTAGCGCTTCGTGACATTGGTGTTGAAGGAGCAATTGTTGGCAAGGCGCTTTACGCAGGTGCATTCACTTTAGAACAGGCACTGGAAGTGACACGCAAATGACACTATCTGTTCGCATCATTGCTTGCCTTGACGTTACAGATGGTCGCGTTGTTAAGGGCATCAATTTCACAGATTTAGTAGATGCCGGCGACCCAGTAGAAATGGCTTCTCTCTATGACCGCGAAGGTATTGATGAACTTACTTTCTTAGATATCTCCGCGAGTTCTTCTGGTCGAGATACAACTGTAGATGTGGTTCGCAGAACTGCCGAAGAAGTATTTATTCCTCTGACTGTTGGCGGCGGCGTAAGAAGCGTGGAGGATGTAAACCAGTTACTGCGCGCAGGAGCAGACAAGGTTTCAATTAATACTGCAGCACTCAAACGACCTGAGTTAATTTCTGAAATTGTTGATCGTTTTGGTTCACAAGTATTAGTCCTTTCAGTTGATGCACGACGCGCACGTACTGATTCTGGATTTGAAGTAACAACTCACGGTGGTCGTGAAAGCGCCAGAGTAGATGCAATTGAGTGGGTAGAAAAAGCGTGTGCTTTAGGGGTGGGTGAAATTTTACTTAACTCAATGGATGCTGACGGAACACGTGCAGGTTATGACATTGGAATGATTTCAGCAGTACGCGCCGTTGCAAAGGTTCCATTAATTGCAAGCGGTGGGGCAGGAGCACTCTCTGACTTTGCAGCAGCCCTTGATGCAGGAGCCGATGCATTGCTCGCAGCGAGTGTCTTTCACTTTGGAATTCACAGAATTAGCGATGTGAAGTCATATTTGAGCGCAGCTGGTTATTCCATTCGCACGCCCAATAACCGATAGGGCAGAATTACGCCATGAGCAACTATCAACTATCAGCAGAAGTTCGCGGATTGCTCAAAGACGTTGATCTTTTGATTCCAGGAATTGTCCAAGATGCTCAGACCAAAGATGTCTTGATGCTCGCATACGTCAATCAAGAGGCACTTGCTCAAATGATTGCCACTGGAGCCGGAACTTATTGGTCACGTTCTCGCAAAGAAATTTGGGTTAAAGGTGCATCATCTGGTCACACTCAGAAAGTAATGTCACTTGCATTGGATTGTGATGGTGACGCTCTGCTCATTTCCGTAGAACAGATTGGAGCGGCGTGTCATACGGGCGAAAAAACTTGTTTTCATCAGCCGATTAAATTGGCATGAATGTAGAAGATTTTCGGGCATACGCACGTAGTTACAACGTAATTCCAGTAACTCGTAAGTTACTTGCCGATGGCGAAACTCCACTCGGGATTTATCGCAAACTCGCGAAGAGTGCACCAAATACTTTTTTGCTCGAATCCGCCGAACATGGTGGAGCATGGTCACGTTATTCATTTATTGGTGTACGCACAGAATCAACGCTCAGCGAAAAAGATGGCTCAGCTGTGTGGATCGGCACATATCCTGCAGGCGCACCGCAGGGAATTGATCCGCTTGAAGCACTGCGAATCAGTGCAACACATTTACGATCACCAGTGATTCCAGGTTTACCACCGCTAACAGGTGGGCTAGTTGGTTACATGGGTTATGACACCGTGCGCCGCTTAGAGAAAATCGGTAACAGTGCGAATAAAGATTTACCGATTCCAGAATTAGCTTTTATGCTGACCAGCGATCTGGCAGTAATGGATCACAGCGATGGAACCGTGACCCTGATTGCCAATGCCATTAATTGGGATGCCAGTGATAATCGAATTGATGAGGCCTATGCCGAATGTGTCACTCGTTTGGATCGAATGCAAGAAGAGTTAAATACATCTCTAGATGGTTCTGTCAGCGAACTCAAAGAGCGCACACTTCCACTTTTTGATTCCAATACAACTGAAGATGAATATCGCAAATCAGTGAGAGAAATTAAAGAAGAAATATTGGCGGGTGAAGCTTTTCAGGTAGTTCTTTCGCAGCGATTTAGTGTGGATGTCAAAGCACAACCGATTGATGTGTATCGGATGCTCAGGCTTCACAATCCAAGTCCGTACATGTATCTCTTCCAATTTAGCGATGGAATTAGCGTTGTGGGATCAAGTCCTGAGGCCCTTGTTAAAGTAAATCAAAAAGAAGTGATGGTTCATCCAATTGCCGGAACTAGAAAACGTTCAGCGTCGCCAGAAATTGATAAGAAATTAGCAGAAGAGTTACTTGCTGATCCAAAAGAGCGAGCGGAGCATTTAATGCTCGTAGATTTAGGACGTAATGATCTTGGAAGAATCTGCGAACCAGGTAGTGTCGAAGTAGTTGATTTTATGCATATTGAAAGATACTCACATGTCATGCATATTGTTTCAACAGTGACCGGAAGATTGTCAGATAACTCCAATTGCGTTGATGCGCTCTTTGCAGTTTTTCCAGCAGGGACATTATCTGGTGCTCCGAAACCACGTGCCATGCAAATAATTGAAGAACATGAAAGCACTCGACGTGGGATTTATGGGGGAGCGATTGGCTATATCGATTTCACTGGAAACATAGATACGTGTATTGCAATTCGCACTGCAGTTCTCTTTGGTGGCAAAGCCTATGTTCAAGCCGGTGCAGGAATTGTTGCCGATTCTGATCCTGAATCAGAAAATCAAGAGTGCAGAAATAAGGCAGCCGCCGTCCTAGGCGCTGTGCATGCAGCCAATTCTTTATCGAGTTCACGATGACTAATACAGTAATTTCAATTATTTCAATCGTTGTAGTTGTACTCGTGGCATTTTTTCTATCATCACGATTTAGACTTTCACATCGCTATGACAGAAAACCTACGAAACTAAACTCCTGGAACCGCCAAGATATTGGCGAAGACCCAAGTATTGATGGACGGCATTCATGAGCGTTCTCGATTCAATTATTGAGGGTGTGAAAGAAGATCTTGAACAGCGCAAACTTTCGAGAGCACAGATATTAGAAGCAATCGAAGTAGCAGCACCCGTTCGATCTGATATTTCAGCTTTCCAATCAAGTTCGCTTTCATTGATTGCTGAAGTTAAACGATCATCGCCAAGCAAAGGTGCCCTTGCTCCTATTGTTGATCCAGCATTACTGGCTTCTCGCTATGAAAAAGGGGGCGCATCTGCGATTAGCGTCCTGACAGAGCGACGCAGATTTGGTGGATCACTAGAAGATTTAGATGCTGTTCGTAAAGTAGTCAATCTTCCAATCTTGCGAAAAGATTTTATGGTTGATCAGTACCAATTCCTTGAAGCTCGGGCACATGGCGCCGATTTAGTTCTTCTGATTGTTGCAGCCCTTTCAAAGAATCAACTCGCTGATTATTTAGCGTTGACCCGAGAACTTGGAATGCACGCCATTGTTGAAGTTCACACACCAGCAGAACTGGAAATAGCTTTAGACAATCCCTGCGAATTCATTGGAGTTAATTCACGGAACCTAAAGACTTTAGAAGTAGATCCTGTTGCCTTCAAAGAATTATTGCCACAAATCCCAACCGATGTAATTCGCATTGCGGAGTCAGGCATAACGACCAGATCTGATGTTGAATTCGCAGTTGAGTGTGGAGCAAACGCAATTTTGGTCGGAGAAGCATTGGTGCGAGCGGGAGATCCCGAATTCGCCGTGCAGCATTTACTCGGACGCCAGTAAGATTTGAGCATGAGCACATCATCGACTGAACAGAGCGATACACGCGCTGGTCACTTTGGTCAGTTTGGTGGTCGCTATGTGCCTGAAGCACTCATTGGTGCACTCGATGAATTAGAGATTGCTCACAATAATGCTCAGAAAGATCCAGAGTTTCTGGCCGAATTGGCTCAGTTACATAAAACTTATTCTGGCCGGCCAAGCATTATTACTGAAGCAAAGAGATTTGCCGAGCACGCAGGTGGTGCACGAATTATTCTCAAACGAGAAGATCTCAATCACACTGGCAGCCATAAAATAAATAATGTTTTAGGGCAAGCGCTCCTTGCAAAGCGTTCAGGTAAGAAGCGCGTCATCGCTGAAACCGGCGCGGGTCAACACGGTGTCGCATCTGCAACCGCTGCGGCCTTAATGGGTCTCGAGTGCGTTGTTTACATGGGTGAGGAAGATACAAAGCGTCAATCACTCAACGTCGCACGTATGAAGTTATTAGGCGCTGAAGTTGTACCGGTAACCACGGGATCGAAGACACTCAAAGATGCAATTAATGAAGCAATGCGTGACTGGGTTACTAATGTCGAGAGCACAAATTATCTCTTTGGCACTGTTGCAGGTCCACATCCGTTTCCAACTATGGTTAGAGATTTCCAAAAAATTATTGGTGAAGAAGCTCGCGCACAAGTCATAGAACTCACGGGCAAACTTCCTGACGCAGTTCTTGCTTGCGTTGGTGGTGGTTCCAATGCAATCGGCATTTTTTATGATTTTATTAAAGATACAGATGTTCGATTAATCGGTCTTGAAGCTGGTGGCGATGGTGTTGAAACGGGACGACATGCAGCAACAATTACTGGTGGAACGCCAGGAGTTTTACATGGTGCGCGTTCGTACTTGCTGCAAGATGAAAATGGACAAACCGTAGAGTCACATTCAATTTCTGCAGGCTTGGATTATCCTGGAGTTGGTCCAGAGCATGCTTACCTCAGTGACATTGGAAGAGCTGAATACCGCGCAATCACAGATGCTGAAGCAATGTACGCATTTTCATTACTCTGTAAGACCGAAGGAATAATTCCAGCAATTGAAACAGCCCATGCATTGGCCGGAGCGCTTCAAGTTGGACGAGAATTAGGAAAAGAGGCAACACTTCTCATTAATCTTTCAGGTCGCGGAGATAAGGATGTAGTTACGGCTGCAGATTATTTTGGAATTCCTCTTTAATGAGCACACCACTTGCACAACTCTTCAAAAAGACTCAATCAGAGAACAGAGCAGCACTCATCGCATACATTCCTGCTGGTTATCCAACGCAGGAAGGGTGCAAGGCTGTTATCGATGCTTTTGCGGATTCGGGAGTTGACGCAATTGAAATTGGTTTTCCATACAGCGATCCCGTAATGGATGGACCCACAATCCAAGAAGCGGCTAGCACATCGCTGAATGCAGGAACTGGAGCCAAAGAAGTTTTTGAAGCCCTTGCTCATGCCACCAGTCGCGGAATTCCAACTGTTGTCATGACTTACTGGAATCCAGTTGAGAAATACGGTGTCGAAAACTTTGCGCAATCAATTGCTACGCATGCAGGCTCTGGAGTTATTACTCCAGATCTGCCAGTTGATGAAGCGCAACCATGGAAGAAGGCGTGTGCGACATCGGATATAAATTCGATCTTTGTGGTTGCACCAAGCACAACGGATAAACGTCTTGAAAAAGTTACTGAGCAATGTTCAGGCTTTGTCTATGCAGCATCACTTATGGGGGTCACTGGCGCACGTTCAGGTATTTCATCTGGCGCCAGAGATTTAGTCGATCGAATTAAGAAAATAACAGACACTCCTGTAGCAGTTGGACTAGGCGTTTCAACACGCGAACATGCCAAGGAGGTCGCCGCGTACGCCGATGGCGTGATTGTCGGATCCGCATTCATCAATGCTCTCGCCCAAGCAGATTCATTGGATTCGGGAATAAAAGCTGTGCGTAGACTTGTTGAGCAGTTAGCACTTGGAGTTCGAGAGGGCAGGGGATGAAAAAAGCACAGCCGTGGATCGGATTGCTTGCCCGATTGATACTGGGTGGCGTATTACTCGTTGCGGGATATCTCAAAGCATTTACACCTGATAAATCAATGATGGCGGTACGCGCCTATGAAATTCTTCCAATTTGGTTGGCAAATGCAATCGGGATAATTCTTCCCTGGTTAGAAATCGGAGCAGGATTACTCCTTATTATCGGCGTTGGAATTCGATATTCAGCAATTTTTGGTTCTGCTCTCATGGTGCTTTTTATCATCGCAATTGCACAAGCATGGGCACGAGGCTTATCCATTGATTGCGGATGTTTCGGTGGCGGTGGAACAATTGATCCAAGCCAAACCAAGTATTTAGAGGAAATATTGCGAGACATAGGCTTAGCGCTTTTAGGTCTTTACCTTCTTCGCTACCCTAATACCAAGTTTGCACTTGAAAAGAACAAGTCACGCGAACCAAAGTCATCAGAACAACTAACACCAGGAGAATAAAGAGATGTCATCAAAGACACCTAAAGGACCAGACAACGTAACTCGCAACTTAGTAATAGGAATGGTTGTCTTAGTAGTTGCAGTCGGAGCAATTTTCTCCGTGTTGAGCAATAAAGAAAATACGTCAGCGGCTCTACCGTCAAGTGTTTCCCAAGAAGATGGATACGGAATAGTTTTCAATGGCGATCTCACTGGTGTTCCAGTTATAGATATTTGGGAAGATTTCCAATGTCCAGTGTGTGCTCGTTTTGAGCAAACAAATGGTGATTACATCGAAAAACTCATTGAAGAAAAGAAGGCCAAGGTTGTATTCCATACTCTTTCATTCCTAGGACCTGAATCTTCACTGGCAGCAAATGCTGCTGCGTGTGCCTCTGATGAGAATAAATTCCTCGGTTTCCACAGAGCTTTCTATCAAAACTTACCCGCTGAAAATTCAGGCGCAATTACTACTGATTACCTAGTAGCACTAGGAAAGTTCGTTGGAATCACTTCAGATAAATTTAAGAGCTGCGTTGCCAACCTTGATTACAAGGGTTGGGTAAATAACGTGGCAGCATCTGGTGGAAAAGCGAATGTAAATTCAACTCCAACAGTGTTCGTCAATGGAAAAGAAATCCGGAGAGCGACATCTGGTGCAGATCTTGGAGATTACTTCGATCCAGCAGCATTCGCTAAAGCTGTAGAGGGAAAGTAAAACTTTGAATAGATCGATTCCAACACCGAGTACTTCGGTATTGGAACTCGGTCCATTCACGATTCATTTCTATGCGCTATGCATAATTGCTGGAATCGTTATTGCGCTTTGGCTCGGCGATAAACGATTTAAATCGCACGGCGATAACTTAGAAAACGTAGTTGCAGATGTTGCTATCTGGGCAGTTCCCTTCGGAATTCTCGGGGGACGTCTCTACCACGTGATCTCTTCTCCAAATAACTATTTCGGCAAGAACGGCAATCCAATCGATGCCATAAAGATTTGGCAAGGTGGATTAGGAATTTGGGGTGCGATCTCGGTAGGAGCAATTGCTGCATATTTTGCCTACAAGAATCTTGCGAAGAAGAGAGAATTACCTGCCTTTGGTTATTTTCTTGATGCGCTAGCGCCAGGAATATTGTTAGCACAAGCCATTGGGCGTTTAGGTAATTGGTTTAATGGTGAGTTATTTGGTCGTCCAACAAATTTGCCATGGGCCCTACAGATTCCACCAGATTTGCGACCAGATAATTACGCCAAGTATCTAACGTTTCATCCAACTTTTTTATATGAACTAATCTGGTGCACCATCCTCGCTGTGGTTCTCATTGTGTGGGGCAAGAAATTAGTGGCAGGTCAGGTCTTTAGCGCCTATGTAGCTTTGTACAGCGTAGGTCGTTTGTTTATCGAAATTATTCGAATAGATGAAGCCAATACAATTGCAGGTCTACGCGTGAATGTGTGGATCAGCGCAATAGTTGCATCCCTAGCACTGCTCAATTACCTCAGATTAGGACGCACTTCGGCTAAGATTTAAAAATGGCCCTAGAAGATGTTTACCGTCGCAATCTAGAGCACCGTACCCATCGAGCGGGATGGCTTCGAGCCGCTGTACTTGGTGCCAATGATGGATTGGTTTCTACGGCTTCACTCATGATCGGTGTTGCTGCAGCGAAAGCCGATAGCTTTTTAATAACAGCAGGTCTCGCGGGAATCTCCGCAGGTGCGATGTCCATGGCAGTTGGTGAGTACGTTTCAGTGCGATCACAAAATGATATTGAGGAATCGGATCGTTTACTTGAAATACAACACTTAGCAATTGATCCCGAAGGGGAGTTACTTGAGTTAAAACATATTTATATGGAGCGCGGATTAACTCCAGAACTAGCAGCAGAAGTAGCTCAAGCGATGCACGAAAAAGATGCACTTGCTGCGCATCTTCGAGATGAACTCGGACAGCATCCACATACAAAGGCTCGTCCGCTGCAAGCCGCATTTGCATCCGCTGCAAGTTTTACATTGGGTGGTGTAATTCCTTTTCTTGGTGCATTCGCTCCGACCCTTGGAGCAAAGGCGTGGAGCATCGTTGCTTTCACCTTGGTAGGACTTTTGTTTACCGGAATTCTTAGTGCTCGCACTGCTGGAACAGCCGTTCTTAAACCAACTATTCGAGTCATGCTGGGTGGCTGCGCGGGCATGGCAATCACCGCTGGTATTGGTCAACTCGCCCATATAAGCGGAATATAAAACTCAGATTCCACTGTTGGAATCCAAGCCCTTCTTGCTACTCTTTACCCTGTAACACTTACCAGGGCCAAGGTTGTCCCTAAAAAATTTCGACAACTGGAGCACCTGAAGCAATGAGTTTGCAATCCAATTATCCACGGGTACAAGGGTTATATGACCCTGCCAACGAGCATGATGCTTGTGGCGTTGCAATGGTTGCGACCTTAAATAAAGTTGCTTCTCACTCAATAGTTGCCAACGGTCTTACAGCTTTACGAAATCTTGAACATCGCGGAGCATCAGGTGCCGAACCAGATAGTGGAGATGGCGCTGGAATTCTTATTTGTGTTCCAGATCAGTTTTATCGCAGCGCCGTGCAATTCGCTTTACCGCCAGAAGGATTTTACGCAACAGGTATTGGGTTCATTTCTCCAGGTGAGCAAATTAAAGATTCAATTGAAGCCCTAGCCCGTGAAGAAGGATTAATCGTTCTTGGATGGCGCGAGTTACCAATCAACACGGCTTCATTGGGCAAAACAGCACTCTCAGTCATGCCGCGCTTTGAACAAATATTTATCGCTGGATCAAAAAATGAATCAGGAATCAATTTAGATCGTCTAGCTTTTTGTCTTCGAAAACGAGCAGAACATACTCTGCCAATCTATTTTCCATCACTGTCTTCGAAAACTATCGTTTACAAAGGCATGCTCACAACGGGTCAGCTTGAGGAATTTTTCCCCGACCTCAGTGACGAACGTGTTATCTCTCCACTTGCCCTAGTCCACTCACGTTTTTCTACGAATACTTTCCCATCGTGGCCCTTAGCGCACCCATATCGTTTTATTGCGCATAATGGTGAAATCAACACCGTCAAAGGTAATAGAAATTGGATGCGGGCACGTGAAACGCTTTTACAGAGTGATGTAATTCCTGGCGATATTCAAAGAATTTTTCCAATTGTTGATCCAACTGGCAGCGACTCTGCTTCCTTTGATGAAGTTCTAGAACTGCTGTATTTAGGTGGACGTTCTCTAGCGCACTCAGTACTGATGATGATTCCTGAAGCGTGGGAGAATCACACATCCATGTCTCAGGAACGCAGAGATTTTTATGCATTCCACGCATCACTGATGGAACCGTGGGATGGACCTGCATGTGTAACTTTTACAGATGGTCATCAAATCGGCGCAGTACTCGATCGCAACGGACTTCGACCATCACGCTTTTGGATCACTAAAGATGGTCTAGTTGTTTTAGCAAGCGAAGTAGGAGTACTAGATATTCCGGCCGATCAAGTTGCACGCAAAGGTCGCTTGCAACCAGGAAAAATGTTTTTGGTTGATATCGAACAAGGTCGAATTATTGAAGATGATGAGATAAAAGACTCCTTGGCACAGAGCGCACCGTATAGCGAATGGCTTCACGCCGGAATTATGAAACTAAATGAGCTGCCACCACGTGAGCACATTATTTATCCGCATTCATCCGTTGTTCGTAGACAACGAGCCTTCGGATATACAGAAGAAGAGTTAAGAATTTTGATTACCCCGATGGCAAAAAACGGTGCAGAACCATTGGGGTCCATGGGAACAGATTCACCAATTGCTGCGCTCTCTGAAAAACCTCGATTGCTCTTTGATTATTTTTCTCAGTTATTCGCTCAAGTTACTAACCCACCATTAGATGCAATTCGTGAAGAACTCGTAACAAGTTTGGGCGGATCTGTCGGTCCAGAACATAATCTTCTCGATCCAGGTCCAGCTTCATGCCGTCAAATATCACTAGCCTTTCCTGTTATTGATAATGATGAACTCGCAAAGATCATTCACGTAAATGCTGATGGAGATTACCCTGGCTTATCTGCCTATGTCGTACGTGGTCTTTTCCAAGTGGCAGGTGGGGGAGATTCACTTCGTAAGCGTTTAGATGAAATTGCTGAAGAGGTTTCGACTGCGATTGCAGAAGGTGCGCGAATAATTGTTTTATCTGACAGAGACGGCGATGCTGAAGATGCACCTATTCCATCGCTATTGCTCACTTCAGCGGTACATCACCATTTGATTCGAGAAAAAACACGCACAACTGTTGGTTTGGTAGTTGAAGCTGGAGATGTGCGTGAAGTGCATCATGTCGCACTTCTCATTGGTTATGGCGCAGCAGCAGTAAATCCTTATCTAGCAATGGAGAGTGCTGAAGATTTAGTTCTTCAAGGCGTAATTACAGGAATAACTCCCGAAAAAGCTGTTCGCAATCTCATTAAAAGTTTAGGTAAGGGAGTTCTCAAGGTGATGTCCAAGATGGGCATTTCAACTATTGCTTCTTATACAGGTGCTCAAGTTTTCGAAGCAATTGGACTTTCTCAAGAGTTAGTTGACCGATATTTCACGGGAACCACATCGCGATTAGGTGGTATCGATTTAGACATCATTGCTAAAGAAACAATTGCTCGCCACCACATTGCATATCCACCTGGAGGCGAAGTTCCAGGGTCACGCAGACTCCCAATCGGCGGTGAATATCAGTGGCGACGTGAAGGCGAACCACATCTCTTCGATCCAGAAACTGTTTTCACTCTGCAACACTCAACACGTGCAAAGCGCTATGACATATTCAAGCGATACACACACAAGATTGATGAACAGAGCAAAGCACTCATGACGTTGCGCGGATTGTTCTCGTTTAAGGAACGCACACCTATTTCAATTGATGAGGTAGAACCAGTTTCAGAAATTCTTAAACGATTTTCTACCGGAGCTATGTCTTACGGATCAATCTCACAAGAAGCGCATGAAACGTTAGCGATTGCAATGAATCGCATTGGTGCTAAATCCAATACTGGAGAAGGCGGAGAAGATCCAGATCGTTATCTGCCCATGGCCAATGGGGATTCAAAGCGATCAGCAATTAAGCAAGTTGCAAGCGGTCGCTTTGGCGTGACTAGTGATTACCTTGTCAATGCCGATGACATCCAAATTAAGATTGCACAAGGTGCAAAACCTGGAGAAGGTGGGCAATTACCCGGTAACAAGGTTTACCCATGGATTGCCAAAGTTAGATATTCGACCCCAGGCGTTGGTCTAATTTCGCCACCACCACATCACGACATTTACTCAATTGAAGACTTAGCTCAACTTATTCATGATTTAAAGAATGCGAACAAAGATGCCCGAATTCATGTGAAGTTAGTAGCTGAAGTGGGAGTTGGAACAGTAGCTGCGGGAGTGAGCAAGGCTCATGCTGATGTTGTTTTAATTTCAGGACATGATGGTGGAACAGGAGCGTCTCCGCTGACATCACTCAAGCACGCCGGTGCTCCCTGGGAATTAGGTTTGGCCGAAACACAACAGACTTTATTGCTCAATGGTTTGCGTGATCGCATTGTTGTTCAAGCAGATGGACAATTAAAGACTGGACGCGACGTTGTTATTGCAGCTCTGTTGGGAGCTGAGGAGTTTGGCTTTGCAACGGCGCCGCTTGTTGTATCTGGTTGCGTAATGATGCGCGTCTGCCATCTCGATACCTGTCCTGTCGGAGTTGCAACTCAAAATCCAGAGTTACGCAAGCGATTTACTGGGAAACCAGAATTCGTAGAAACCTTTTTCGAATACATCGCAGAAGAAGTGCGCGAATTATTAGCCCAACTCGGACTTAGAACATTACAAGAAGCAATCGGACACGTTGAATATCTAGATACGCGGGATGCGGTGAATTATTGGAAAGCGCACGGCTTAAATCTTGCTCCGCTTTTGATGCGCCCTGATGTTCCAAGTGCGCTTCACCGCACTACGACACAGGATCACGGTTTGGTTAATGCACTCGATAACAAATTAATTGAACTCTCGTCGCTCGCATTGAAATCCAAAGAGCCAGTTCGAATTGATTTGCCGGTACGTAACGTTAATCGCACTGTAGGAACAATGCTCGGATCCGAGATTACCCGGGCGTATGGAGCTAACGGTTTAGACCCAAATACAATTGACGTCACATTGCATGGATCATCAGGCCAATCTCTTGGTGCATTTATTCCACGTGGTCTAACAATTCGTTTGTATGGCGATGCTAATGATTACGTTGCTAAAGGAATTTCTGGAGGTCGTGTAATTGTTCGCCCGGATGAAAAGGCTCAGTTTATTTCGCATGAAAATGTGATAGCCGGAAATGTCATTGGCTATGGCGCAACATCGGGTGAGATATTTATTCGCGGAATGGTTGGTGAAAGATTCTGCGTACGAAACTCTGGAGCTATAGCAATCGTAGAAGGTGTGGGAGATCACGGCTGTGAATACATGACTGGTGGCACTGCAGTTGTTCTAGGTCGCACCGGCAGAAACTTTGCGGCAGGAATGTCGGGAGGCCGTGCATTCGTTCTCGATCTAAATCATGCACAGGTCAATCAAGAGATGGTGGACATTATTGCTGTGCCAAATGATCAAAAAGAGATTCTGCGTTCTCTTGTTTCTTCTTTTGAAGTAGAAACTGGTTCAACCATCGCACACGAACTTCTCTCCGATTGGGATAAAGCTTTGTCTCGTATCTCATTAGTAATGCCACGAGACTATGCACGAGTTCTTGGAGCGATCGAAAAGGCAAATCGCGAAGGTTTACCAATTGATCAATACGTAATGGAGGTGGCCGCTCTTGGCTGATCCAAAAGGATTTTTATCAACTCCGCGTGAGTTGCCTAAGCGACGACCAGTTGATGTTCGCATTAGAGACTGGAACGAAGTGTATGAACCACAAAGTTTTGAACACCTTCAAAAACAAGCTGGGCGTTGTATGGATTGTGGAATTCCGTTCTGCCATCAAGGCTGTCCGCTTGGCAATCTGATTCCGGAGTGGAATGACTTGATGTGGCGCTCAGACAAAGAGAGTGCAATTGATCGTTTACATGCAACAAATAATTTTCCAGAGTTCACTGGTCGCTTATGTCCTGCGCCATGTGAAACTGCGTGTGTAATTGGCATAAATGCAGATGCTGTAACTATTAAGCAGGTGGAACTTCGCACAGTTGAAGAAGCATTTGGAGCATCGAATGTAAAACCTTTGCCTCCTGATCGCTTATCTGGAAAGACCGTTGCGGTTATTGGTTCGGGTCCAGCAGGACTTGCAGTTGCTCAACAATTAACTAGGGCAGGTCATACTGTTGCGGTTTATGAGCGCGCAGAGAAAATAGGTGGCTTACTTCGCTATGGAATTCCAGAGTTCAAAATGGAAAAACATATTGTGGACCGCCGGCTTGTTCAGATGGAAAAAGAAGGTACTCGCTTTAGAGCGGGAGTAAATGTGGGTGTAGATCTCACTGGCGCACAATTACGTTCACGGTATGACGCTGTTGTTTTGGCAGTCGGAGCAACGCAATGGCGCGACTTAAACATTCCCGGCCGCGACTTCAAAGGTATTTATCAAGCAATGGAGTACTTGCCATGGGGTAACAAAGAAGCACTTGGCGAAATCACAGAACGACCAATTAATGTTGAAGGCAAAGATGTCATTATTTTAGGTGGTGGTGACACCGGAGCTGATTGTCTTGGAACTGCAATTCGCCAAGGTGCACGCTCAGTCACACAACTAGAAATTATGCCTCGCCCAACTGATGAACGTCCATCAAATGCACCGTGGCCAACATATCCAATGATTTATAGAGTTTCGAGTGCGCATGAAGAACTTGATAATCGAATTTTCTCAGTCAGCACAGAAGAGTTTTTGGGTGACGCTGAAGGGAATTTGCGAGCACTTAAGATTGTAGAAACAGAGTTTAAAGATGGAAAATTCTCTCCCGTGCCAGGAACAGAACGTGAAATTCCTGCACAATTTGCTCTCCTTGCTATGGGATTTACTGGACCTGAGCAAAATGCTTTATTGAAACAATTAGAAGTTGAAATAGATGAGCGTGGAAATATTAAGCGCGACGAAAATTTCCAGACAACATCAGAAGGAGTTTTTGTCGCTGGAGACGCAGGCCGTGGTCAATCCCTCATTGTGTGGGCTATTGCTGAAGGTCGAAGTGCAGCAGCTGCAGTTGATGCGTATTTAACAGAAGAGAAATCACAATTGCATGCTCCAATCGTGCCAACATCTCGTCCACTTGTTTTATAGACCACTGCATTTATAGATAGGGTAGGCATATGCGCCACGCGAAAATTGTTTGCACAATGGGTCCAGCTGTTGAAGCTGAAGGAAAAGTTGAGCAATTAATCGCTGCTGGAATGAACATGGCTCGCCTTAATCTTTCACATGGATCTTATGCGGAACATCAAAGCCGAATGGATGCAGTGCGAAACGCTGCGGCGAAAGCAGGAGTACCTATTGCTGTACTTGTTGATTTACAAGGTCCAAAAATTCGCCTAGCACGCTTTGCCGATGGACCGCACGAATTATCACGCGGTGATGTTTTCACAATCACAACCGATGAAATTGAAGGCACAAAAGATCGTGTTGGCACCACCTACAAGGGATTGCCGGGGGATTGCACTGCAGGAGATCGCATTCTTATCGATGATGGAAAAGTAACAGTGGAAGTCACATCAGTTACGAAGACCGATGTCATAACAAAAGTGATCGAACCAGGAGCTGTAAGTAATAACAAAGGCATCAACTTGCCAGGAGTTGCCGTCTCTGTCCCAGCACTTTCTGAAAAGGACATTGATGATCTGCGCTGGGGATTAAAAGCTGGTGCTGACTTCATCGCGCTCTCTTTTGTACGTAGTGCTGATGACATTAAAGATGTTCATCGCATCATGGATGAAGAAGGAATACGAGTCCCAGTAATCGCAAAAATTGAGAAACCCCAAGCTGTAGCAAATCTTGAGGGCATCGTTGCAGCCTTTGATGGCATCATGGTTGCGCGTGGAGATCTCGGTGTAGAACTTCCAATCGAAGATGTTCCACTTGTTCAAAAGCATTGCATCGAACTCGCACGAGATGCAGCGAAACCCGTCATAGTTGCAACGCAAATGTTGGATTCGATGATCACTAACTCACGTCCAACTCGCGCAGAAGCAACTGATTGTGCAAACGCAGTATTAGATGGCGCAGATGCTTTGATGCTCTCCGGTGAAACGAGTGTGGGCGAATTTGCAATCGAAGCTGTTGAAACAATGGCTCGCATTATTCAAAAAACAGAAGAAGGCGGTTTAGAGCGAATTCGGCCGATGATTAATTCACCGCGCACTAAAGGTGGAGCAATTACAAAGGCTGCGACCGAAGTCGGTGCGATTGTTGAAGCGAAGTATCTGGTCGCCTTTACACAAAGCGGGGACTCAGCACGACGGATGTCACGATTGCGTTCACCAATTCCCATTTTGGCTCTCACTCCTGAAGTTGGAACCTATAACCGTCTTGCTCTGACATGGGGCGTCGAACCCATGATCACCGAAATGGTTAAGCACACAGATGACATGGTTAAGTTAGTAGACACAGTTTTGATTCAGAGTGGTCGCGCCAAAAAGGGTGAAAACGTAATGATTGTTGCGGGCTCTCCTCCCGGAATACCAGGCTCTACAAATGCAATGCGTGTGCACATCGTTGGCGATGCAATAGCTGGCGTTGCCCCTGGTTATCGTTAATTACGCTTATATTTTCTCCGAAACCAATTTGCACGTTAGACTTTTGCTGCGCCTCGGTACTCCAACGGTAGAGAGGGCAGTCTCAAACACTGCATAGTGTCGGTTCGAATCCGACTCGGGGCACATGAGCACAATACGAATTTTAGTTGCCGAAGATGAGGCACTGATTCGTATGGATTTAGTAGAAATGCTCACCGAATCTGGTTACGAAGTAATAGCGCAAGCAACCAATGGCGCTGAAGCAATTGAATTAGCCAAAGAACACAAACCAGATTTAGCAATACTTGATGTAAAGATGCCAGTACTTGATGGCATTTCGGCGGCAGAAGAAATCATTTCCATTGCACCAGTGTTAATGCTTACAGCATTTAGTCAAAAAGAACTCGTAGATCGGGCCCGAGATGCAGGTGTCATGGCTTACGTTGTAAAGCCATTCACCATTAATGATTTGATTCCATCAATTGAAATTGCAATAAGTCGCCATACACAAATGAAATCTTTAGCTGATGAAGTTGCAGATTTGCACGAAAGACTAGAAACTCGCAAGTTAGTTGACAGAGCAAAAGGAATTTTGATGCAGGCCCTCAACCTCACAGAACCTGAGGCATTTTCGTGGATTCAAAGGGCAGCGATGGATCGTCGATTGAGCATGAGGGCCGTGGCGGAAGCTGTAATTTCCCCCACTGCCGTTCCTGAGTGAAAATAGGGCTGAAAACTTTCTTGGAACGAGCTTTCACGCTCACTTTCGTCTTGTCCGAAAGCGCCCCTTGCCATTACCCTTTCCATCTCCCTGTCCCGGGACACAAGAACAGGAAAGGCAATACATGAAGAAGATCATCTCCGCTATTGCAACTGTTGCACTCGTTGTTGGAACAGCTGTTGCTGTTGCACCAGCAGCTAATGCAGCGTGCTCTGGCAAGCTAAAGATCGCATACCAAGGTCCACTAACAGGACCTGAAGCTGCACTAGGTATTAACGAACTTAATGGTGTGAAGTTTGCTCTTAAGAAGTTCCTAGATGCTAACAAGGGTGCAAACGTAGATCCAACAGTTTATGAAGTTGATGACCAAGGAGATCCAGCAGTTGCTGGTCCAATTGCTCCTAAGGTTGCAGCAGAAGAGTGCGTAGTTGCACTCGTTGGTCCTGCTTACTCAGGTGCATCAAAGGTTTCACTACCTGTGTACCTATCAGCAGGTCTACCAATCATCACACCATCTGCAACAAACCCAACACTTCCATCTTTTGGTAAGTCAATCTTCCACCGTGCGGTGTTGACAGATGATTACCAGGGTCCAGCAGCAGCACGTTTGATCGTGTCAAAGAACAAGAACGCAAAGGTGTTCTTGGTTAACGACGCATCAGATTACGCAGTTGGTCTACAAAAGACTGTTGACATCACACTTGCTGGCCGCGTTGTCGGTAAGGATGTAACACCAACAGGTACAACAGACTTCACAGCAACAATTGCCAAGATCAAGAAGTCAAAGGCAACAGCTGTGTTCTACTCAGGTTACTTCTCACAAGCTGCAGTATTCGTAAAGCAGCTTCGTGACTCAGGTTCAAAGATCATCTTCGCATCTGGCGACGGAACACTCGATGACCAGTTCATCAAGTTGGCTCGCAAAGCTGCTGAAGGTGCACTTCTAACAGCTCCTGCTGTTCCATTCGAAACTGCATCTCCAAAGCTCGCTAAGGAAATGGTTGCAGCAGGATGGAAGCCTGGCGTTTACACAACAGAGTCATTCGATGCAGCTAACTTCTTCCTTGATGCAATCAAGGCAGGAAATACTGATCGCGCAAGCATCAATAAGTACGTCTCTACTAAGTCACACAAGGGTCTTTCAAAGACACTTAAGTTTGATGCAGATGGAGAAGTATCTGGTGCTGACGTAAATGGCTTCATCGTCAAGAATGGAAAACTTGTACCGGTGAGCAATCACCGACTCCGACTCTTATAAGGATTGGGTGAGAAATGGATTTTGCACTCCTGCACGATGCCTTTTGGGGGCTGACCTTTGATGGTCTTGCACTTGGTGCGATTTATGCATTGATCTCACTTGGCTACACACTCGTCTACGGAGTTCTGCGTCTGATCAACTTCGCTCACTCGGAAGTTTTCATGATCGGAACTTTTTCTGCCCTCGTTGCTTCAGGAATAATGGGCGTAAAAGTAGAAGATGATCCGCGTACCGGCTGGAACATGATTTTTACCCTTCTTATATGTCTAGTCGCTGCCATGTTGGCCTCAGGCATTACCGCGGTCTTAGTTGAAATTGTTGCCTATCGCAGATTGAGGCAAAGAGGTGCAACTAAATTAGCAACTCTGATTTCGGCAATCGGGGTTTCTATTTCACTCGTTGAATTATTTCGAATTATCACTGATTCATTGCCACGCGAATTTCCGCGCATCATGGACAAGACCTTTTTATTCTCTTACGCGGGTGCAGACATCCGAAATGACAAGGTAATTGTTATCATCGCAGCTGGATTAATGATGTTCGCACTTGAGCGATTTATTTCAAAGTCTCGCTATGGAAAAGGCATTCGTGCCGTGTCAATGGATGAAAATACTGCGACTTTGATGGGCGTAAATATTAATAAAGTTATTACTGTTACATTCTTAGCTGGTGGGCTAATGGCTGGCGCCGCGGCATTTTTCTACATCCTTGTTTACGAAAATACATCTTTTAAGGTGGGCTTTTTCCTAGGAATCAGCGCATTCACCGCTGCCGTTCTCGGTGGAATCGGAAACCTTAAAGGTGCGCTTTTCGGTGGCTTTGTTCTAGGAATTCTAGAAACCTACACAAGTGCTGTTTTTGGTACGGCTTGGAAAGCAGTTATTTCATTTTTAATTCTTGTCTTGGTATTGCTCATAAAGCCAACTGGCTTATTCGGTGAATCAATTCAGCAGGCGAGGGTCTAATGGCTGACAAAAAGAATCGCTATAACATCCGAGATCACGCTGCAACTTACTGGGAGAATTCTCCTAAATGGCGTCGCGTATCGATGTCAATTGCCTTCATAGCCTTCTTTTATGCACTTCCATTCCTCAATAACCCTTTGGTAAATACACCAGGTTCTGATTTCCAATCTGTTCTCTTCTATCCAGTCGGAATGTACGTTTTGATGGCAATTGGTCTTAATATTGTTGTTGGTAAGAGCGGACTTCTTGATTTGGGTTACGTCGCATTCTTCGCAATTGGTGCGTACACGATGGCGATTCTTGGAACGCATACTGCTCTTAATTTCTGGGAAATTCTTCCTATTGGTATAGCTCTATCAATGGTTGCTGGAGTTCTCCTAGGTACGCCAACTCTTCGTCTTCGTGGCGATTACTTAGCAATTGTCACTCTTGGATTCGGTGAAATCGTTCGAATCGTTGCCGTCAATATTGAAGCAATCGGTGGCCCACGCGGTATCGCAGGAATCCCAACACCACCAGATTTATTTAAGGCCAAGTTCACTATTTTGGATCCAAAGCCTTATTACTGGGTGCTGCTTACTTTCACATTGTTAGTTATTTGGATGGTTCGCCGAATGGCAGCCCGTCGACCAGGACGTGCATGGGATGCAATTCGCCAAGATGATGATGTCGCACAGTTGATGGGCGTTAACACTTTAAAGTACAAGGTCTGGGCATTCGTCCTTGGAGCAGCTGTTGCTGGCGCAGGTGGCGTTCTCTACGCATCACAAATTCTTTCAATCGTTCCAGATCAATTCAATTTAAACGTTTCGATTTTGATTCTTGCATGCGTTGTATTTGGTGGAATCGGAAATCTATGGGGCGTAATCCTTGGTGCAGCGCTTTTGGCCTTTACCCCAGAGCGCATTCGCTTCTTGAGTCAACCACGTATTTTGGTCTTCGGTATTGCTCTCGTTGTAATGATGAATCTACGTCCAGATGGAATTTTACCTAAGAAAAAGCGTGAACACTTTGATCCAAATTGGAAAAGCGTTGAAGAATCTGGTGAAGGGGAGATCAAGTAATGTCTGAAAAATTGCTCGAACTCAAAAATATCACCATGAAATTTGGTGGAGTGACAGCCCTGAGCGAGGTTAATCTCCACGTTAGCAAGGGTGAGATTGCCGCTTTAATCGGACCAAATGGTGCCGGTAAGACAACCGTCTTTAACGTTGTCACAGGTGTTTACAAACCAACTTCTGGTGAAGTGAATTTCGTAGGACAATCAGTAGTTGGAAAGAAGCGCTATCAAGTAACGAAAATGGGCATTGCACGTACATTCCAAAATATTCGCCTCTTCGGTGAAAGCACTGCGCTAGAAAATGTTGTTACAGGAGCAGATGTTCATTCAAAGTCCGGAGTGGTTGGCGCAATTTTTGGAACACCACGTTCACGCCGCGAGGAAGCAGCGGCACTAGAGCGTGGCATGGAGCTACTGGAGTTCATGGGACTTAAGCATCGTGCAGGTCAACTCGGTAAGAATTTACCTTATGGAGATCAACGACGTCTTGAAATCGCACGTGCACTAGCAACAAATCCACAACTGCTATTGCTTGATGAACCAGCCGCAGGATTTAACCCAGCTGAAAAAGTTGCACTAGCCGCAACGATTCGCAAGATTAGAGATGCTGGTTATACAGTTCTTCTCATTGAGCATGACATGTCGCTGATTATGGATATTTCAGATCGCGTAGCAGTCTTGGACTTCGGCCAAAAAATCGCTGATGATGTACCAAAGGTTGTCCAAAATGATCCACGTGTTATCGAAGCGTATTTAGGAGCACCTGCTGATGCGTCTTGAAATTAAAGATTTACACGTGCATTACGGCAAGATTGAAGCAATTAAAGGTATCAGCGTCACCGTTAATGAAGGTGAAATTGTTACTCTCATCGGTGCCAACGGTGCTGGCAAAACAACGATGCTTAAGACTATTTCTGGACTACGTCCGGTTTCTAGCGGACAAATTATTTTCAATGGCGAAGATATTTCCAAAATGCCTGCACATAAGCGTGCCGATCTTGGTTTAGCTCAGGCACCAGAAGGTCGCGGAATTTTCGTGGGTATGAGCGTTTTGGAAAACCTAGAAATGGGAAAGTACAACCGTAAAGATCGAAAATCTGAGATGAGTGAAGATCTTGAAAGAGTTTTTCATTTGTTCCCACGTTTGAAAGAACGTATCTCCCAAGTTGGCGGAACTCTTTCAGGTGGAGAACAGCAGATGCTTGCTATTGGACGCGCTCTTATGGCACGGCCAAAGGTTTTGTTACTTGATGAACCTTCCATGGGTCTTGCTCCACTGATGATTGCAAATATCTTTAACATCATCACCGAAATCAATAAGACCGGAACAACCATTCTTCTTGTAGAACAAAACGCCCAACAAGCTCTACAACGTGCACACCGTGCTTACGTTCTAGAAGTTGGTCACGTTGTGAAGGAAGCAAAGGCATCAGATTTGCTTAACGATCCAGCTGTTCGCGCCGCTTACCTCGGAACAGGCGCACACTAACTTTTAATTTTTAGCGCTCTACAAGAATCAAACAAGTAATACGTGCTGTACAAGTACGTTGACCTTCGTCATTTGTAATCACTATGTCATAGCAACACATCGTTTTACCTAGTGACACCGCTGTGGCGACACCGGTAACCACTCCTTTGGTCGCTGATTTATGATGAGTGGCATTGATATCTACGCCAACTATTTTTCGGGTTGGTCCCGCATGGAGTTGTGTACCTATAGAACCTAAACTTTCGGCTAATACAACATTTGCACCGCCATGAAGCAATCCAATTGGTTGCGTATTTCCTTCAACAGGCATCGTGCCAACAAGGCGTTCCGGGGAAGCTTCGATGATCTCGATTCCCATTTTCTTGTCGAGAGCACCTATACCGCGTTCACGAATTGCTTTAAGAAAGTCTGGTTGTTCCATGGGTTGAGTCTAACTTGCCTCATAGGATGCGCACATGACCAAACGCCTACTTTTAATCGATGGTCACTCAATGGCGTACCGAGCATTCTTTGCTCTACCAGCTGAGAATTTCACTACAGCCCAAGGTCAGCACACGAACGCAATCTATGGCTTTGCCACGATGTTGATTTCACTCATAAAGGAAGAGAAACCAACACATATTGCAGTGGCTTTCGATGTTTCGCGCAAAACTTTTAGAACCGATATTTTTCCAGAGTACAAAGCGAATCGCTCAAAGACTCCTGATGAGTTCCGATCTCAGATGAGTTACTTGCACGAACTAGTTTCAGCTTTTGGAATACAGCAATTTGAAATAGAAGGCTACGAAGCCGATGACATCATTGCAACAATTACAAAGCGTGCCGAAAAAGAGAAGTGTGAAGTCCTCATCTGTACGGGGGACAGAGATAGTTTCCAACTGATCAATAAGCAAACAACAGTTTTGTATCCAAAGCGTGGCGTCAGTGAAATGTCACGAATGGATCCCGACGCCGTCTTAGCCAAGTATGGAATGTCTGCAGATCAATACCCCGATTTTGCAGCACTGAGGGGAGATCCCAGTGACAATCTTCCATCAGTGCCAGGTGTTGGTGAAAAGACTGCAGCTAAATGGATTGTTGATTTTGGTTCACTCAAAAACTTACTTTCAAATGTAGAGACCTTAGGAGGAAAAGTCGGGCAATCCCTCAGAGATAACATCGATAACGTCATTCGCAATCGAGAGCTCACTCAACTTGTTCATGACGCACCTGTGGATTTTGAGATTGATGCGCTGCTTTGGAGTGGACCTGATCAAGAACTCGTTACTCCACTCTTTGAAAAATTGGAATTCAGAACTCTCAAAGATCGTTTGACTCCGCTTCTAAAGAAAGCTTCAGAAAAATCAACATCAACATCAACATCAACATCCGAAACATTATTTGAAACTCCATTTGATTCATCAATTCTCACCCCTGAAGAAGTAACAAAAAAAATCTCCGAGCACGCAGGTGAAATCGCAATAGCTTTTGAAGTTATTGAAGAAAAGATGCATCGCTACTGCGTAGCGCTAAGTCGCGAAAACTCATTTATAGTCCATTCAAGTCAGATGGGCGCTTGGGCCACAGATACAAAAGTTTCCAAAATTGCACATGACGCTAAATCGGTAGCTCGGAACTATCCATTAACGAACATCTCATTTGATACCAACCTCGCTGCCTATTTACTCAATCCGGGTACTCGAAGTTTGGATTTCACTGACATCATCGAACGATGGGGCGATGGAACACAGATAGATAAAAGTTCTCCAGAAGCGACTTTGCATTCACATGCTCGATTGTTATTTACCTTGCGAGATTCTCTCTCGAAACAACTAAAAGAACGAGAATTAGAAAGTTTGTTTAATGAACTTGAGATGCCTATATCAGAGTTACTGGCAGTTATGGAGAACAGGGGCATAGCTGTTGATCGAAAAAAGCTCGAATCTTTGGCTGTGTTTTTTGAAAAGGAGAGTACGGTTCAAACAAAGATTGCACATGAGGCTGTTGGTCATGAGTTTAATTTAGCCTCGCCTAAGCAGTTGCAGGTGGTTCTATTTGACGAACTGAAATTACCCAAAACCAAGAAGATTAAAACTGGTTATACAACGGATGCAGATGCCCTTAATTGGTTATTTGAAAAATCTAAACATCCTGTATTGGCCGCGATGTTGCGTGTTCGTGAAACAAAAAAATTAGGCGCTACCGTAGAAGGTTTGCTCACAGAAACATCAAAAGCTAACCGTATTCATACTCATTTTGCTCAGACAGTTGCAGCAACGGGTCGACTCTCTTCAGTGGGACCAAACCTTCAGAACATTCCCGTGCGAACAGAAGAAGGTAGACAGATCCGCGAATGCTTTATTGCCGGACCCGGTTATGAATCTTTACTGACCGCAGATTACAGTCAGATTGAAATGCGAATCATGGCTCATTTATCCAATGACGCCGCCTTATTAAAAGCCTTCGAATCTGGAGAAGATTTGCACGCCAGTGTTGCGGGTTTAGTTTTTGGTGTTAAACCAAGTGAAGTCGACCCTGAGATGCGACGACAAATGAAAGCCATGTCATACGGTTTAGCCTACGGCTTGAGTTCCTACGGTTTAGCTGCACAACTAGATCTATCTGCCAGTGCTGCGCAGGATTTAATGAATAAGTACTTTATTCGCTTTGGCGGCATTCGTGATTATTTAAGTGATGTTGTGGAACAAGCTCGTAAAGTTGGTTATACCCAGACAGTTATGGGTCGCAGGCGTTATCTGCCTGATCTCAGCAGCGATAATCGTCCGCGTCGAGAAATAGCCGAGCGCATGGCGTTGAATGCACCGATTCAAGGATCTGCGGCTGACATTATTAAGAAAGCAATGCTCAATGTTGATTCCTTGATTAGTGAAAAAAAATTGAAATCTCAATTGTTGTTACAGGTTCATGATGAATTGATATTTGAAGTTGCACCTGGGGAGCAGGAAATTCTGAGTGACATAGTTCGTAAAGGCATGGGCAGCGCCTTTGACTTGAAGGCACCACTTGATGTCAGTATCGGCGTGGGTGCTAGCTGGAATCAAGCAGCACACTAATTAGTTGTTGGTAAGTTATCTTTCATCGCTTGTAGATCTTCTTCCGATTCAGGGATCCTGTCAGCAGCCTTGAGACGTTCGCGACCAATTGTCAGAATCACAAAACCTATTCCGATGCACGCAGATGTTGTTGCAAGCACAGTACGCGGTGAAAAAGTTTCAGATAGATATCCACCGAGTGCTGCACCAAGTGACATTAGAGTTCCCTCAACCGTCCACAGCCAACCCATTGCTGCAGTCTGCGAACCTTTCGGACGAACAGCTTCCATAACTTCCCAGTAAAAGACTTGAATCGCTCCACCGACTAATCCGAGTGCTGCTCCAAACAAAGCCATAGACCAACCTGGATAGGAAAATGCAATAGGGATGGATACAAAAAACCAGATGAAATAAGTTTTACGCATGGTAGACAGCGCTGAGCGATTTTTTGAAACTAAACCAGCTAATAAACCACCAACAACATTCGCGACACCCATTGCACCAAATATCCACGCGGTTCTCTGGGGAACACCTTCTAACGTTGCAAAAGCGGGAACCGCAACATCGAATAGGCCCCAACCAAAGCCAATAAAACACCCTTCAATCATTAAAAGTTGAAGTGGTTTTGATCTCCAGAGTGCGGCTGAATCTTTAACCTTTTTCTCTGGCTTCCAGTTTCGTGAAATTGAACTTATACCGAGTGCTGTCCCACCGATAAACATCATCGCGGAAGCCGTACTTAGTGCAGAACCTGGATGAGAAGATAATGCCAAAGATGTTGCTAAAACTGGTCCTATCACACCAGCAAAATTCATAATTGCTGTATCGGCAGCGTATGCAACTCTTAAATAATCTGCTGGTACAACATCTTTCCAGAGTGGCCTCACAGATAGATTAATTGGAGGTGCAGTAATTCCAAGAACGAAAGCCGCAACAAGAAGAATAGTTCGGTCGTGTGCCATGTTGAGCGCAAGCAGCATTCCTGCATAACATGGAACAAATATTCGCAGGGGCCATTTTTGTCCCCATTTATCCATAATTGATCCACGAATACCTGCAGTGAGCGAACCTGCAACAGAGTTAATTCCAATGGCTAACCCCGCGATTGCAACAGAGTTGGTTTCTTGTTCCGTTTTAAAGAAAATCGCCAAACTGATCATCCCGTATGAAATACGTGCGGGCAGGGCAGCAAGTATCAGCACCCAGGCGTTTGGGAATCTAAGTAATTCTCTGTATCTCTGCATTTCGCGCGAGTCTATCCACCAAGTATGGGTGGGCGAGCGTATTTATACGCACGGAATTGACCCCGCAACGCGTAAAACCGTACCCTTAGCGCTCCCTGTCCCTACTACTCATCTATCCCTACGGAGCATTTTGACTACTTCACCAGTAATTGCAGTTAATGACATTGGATCAGCGGCAGATTTCCTAGCCGCAATCGAAGGAACAATTAGAAATTTTAACGACGGAGATCTCGTCGAAGGCACAGTTGTTCAAGTAGATCGCGAAGAAGTTCTTGTTGATATTGGCTACAAGACCGAAGGTGTAATCCCATCTCGCGAGTTATCGATCCGTCACGATGCAGATCCAAATGAGATTGTAAAAGTTGGCGACAAAATTGAAGCTTTAGTTCTTCAAAAGGAAGATAAAGAAGGACGTTTAATTCTTTCTAAGAAACGCGCACAATATGAGCGTGCATGGGGAGACATTGAAGGCAAGAAAGAGCGCGACGAAGTTGTAATCGGAACTGTTATTGAAGTTGTTAAGGGTGGACTCATCGTTGACATCGGTCTTCGTGGCTTCCTTCCGGCATCACTCGTAGAAATGCGACGCGTACGCGATCTGACTCCTTACATCGGCAAGCAGGTTGAAGCACGCATCATCGAATTAGATAAGAACCGCAATAACGTTGTTCTTTCACGCCGTGCGTTCCTCGAACAAACTCAATCAGAGTCACGCACAACTTTCCTAAATCAACTCCAAAAGGGTCAAGTTCGTTCCGGTGTTGTTTCATCCATCGTTAACTTTGGTGCATTCGTCGATCTTGGTGGCGTAGATGGTTTGGTTCACGTTTCAGAACTTTCATGGAAGCACATTGATCATCCAGGTGAAGTTGTTGAAGTTGGCGATGAAGTAACCGTTGAAGTTCTCGAAGTTGATTTCGAGCGTGAACGTGTTTCACTCTCTCTCAAGGCAACACAAGAAGATCCATGGCAAGCATTTGCTCGCACACACACAATCAATCAGGTTGTTCCAGGTGTTGTGACCAAACTTGTTCCATTCGGAGCATTTATTCGTGTACATGAAGGCATCGAAGGTCTTGTTCACATCTCTGAATTAGCAGAGCGCCACGTAGAAATTCCAGAGCAAGTAGTTCAAGTAGATGACGAACTCTTTGTAAAAATTATTGATATTGACCTAGAGCGTCGTCGTATCTCTCTGTCACTTAAGCAAGCTAATGAGGGACAAGAAGTTGAAATCGAAGCATTCGATCCAACTCAATACGGAATGTCTGCTCGTTACGATGCTGAAGGTAAGTTCATCTATCCAGAAGGTTTCGATGCTGACACTCAAGAGTGGAAGCCTGGATATGAATCACAACGCGAAGCGTGGGAAAAAGAGTACGCAGTTGCTCAAGAACGTTTCCTAGCTCACAAGAAGCAAAAGGCTGAAGCGAAAGCTGCTGACGCTGCTGCAACACCTGTCGAGGTAGCAGCAGAGTAATTTCTAGTGGCCTTCGTTATAGGACTCACTGGCGGCATCGGCTCGGGCAAATCTCTTGCTGCGCAATTCTTTTCGCAATTAGGTGCGCTTGTAATTGATGCTGACCAATTAGCGCGTTCGGCTATTGAACGCGGTTCAGAGGGTTTTGATGAAGTATTACTTCGATTCGGTGACTCCGTTCTAATCAACGGTGACATCGATCGAGTAGCACTCGGGCAAATTGTCTTTGAGAATCCACAAGCAAAGAAGGATCTCGAAGCCATTATTCATCCCCGAATTCGCGCCGAATTCGAAGAAGCCGTCGCAAGTTTGGACGCCGATGAAATAATGGTTTATGAAATTCCACTACTTGTTGAAACAAATGCAGCAGATCGTTTTGATTTCATCATCACTGTTGAATCAGATGCCGAATTGAGAAAAGAACGACTTCGTGCTCGAGGAATGTTCCACTCTGATATTGAAAAAAGAATGGCCTCACAAGCCAGCGAAGAAGAGCGTCGAGCGATCGCTGATTGCGTTCTAACCAATAACGGCAGTGAAGACGAATTATTACGCCAGGTTGAAAATGTCTGGGAATCAACAATTTTGCCGCGCGCGCAAAAATAGAGCTGCAAAGATAGAGTTCGGCATATGCGCCCGATTACCGATCTTCAAAGGAGGGTCGAACCCTTTCAAGTAATCAGCGATTACGTACCAGCAGGAGATCAACCAGCTGCTATCGAAGAGATAGTTAAGCGCATTAATTCAGGCGCGCAGGATGTTGTTCTCCTAGGAGCAACCGGTACAGGAAAGTCTGCAACAACTGCCTGGATGATCGAGAAGTTGCAACGACCAACTCTCGTTCTTGCCCCCAACAAAACTTTGGCAGCACAACTTGCCAATGAATTTCGCGAATTACTGCCAAATAATGCAGTTGAATATTTCGTTTCATATTATGACTACTACCAACCTGAGGCTTACGTTCCCCAGACAGATACTTTCATCGAGAAAGATTCCAGCGTTAATGATGAAGTAGAACGTTTGCGCCATTCTGCGACGAACTCGCTCTTAACGCGTCGGGATGTTGTTGTGGTTGCAACTGTCTCTTGTATTTATGGACTTGGAACGCCGCAGGAATACATCGATCGAATGATTAAATTAAGAGTGGGCGATGAAATCGAACGAAATGTTTTACTGCGACGATTTGTTGATGTTCAGTACAAACGAAATGATATGGCCTTTGAACGTGGAACTTTTAGAGTTCGCGGCGACACCATCGAGATCATTCCGATGTATGAAGAATTAGCCCTTCGAATCGAAATGTTCGGAGATGAAATCGAACGAATTACTACTCTCAATCCACTTACAGGTGAAATCCTTCGCGAGGAAGAAGAGATGTACGTTTTCCCTGCAACTCACTATGCCGCGGGTCCCGAAACTATGAAACGCGCAATGGGGGACATCACTGATGAACTTCAGATTCAACTCAATCTCTTTGAAAAGCAAGGTAAGTTGCTAGAAGCGCAACGGCTGCGGATGCGCACAACCTTCGATTTGGAGATGATGGAACAACTTGGTTTCTGTTCCGGAATTGAAAATTATTCAAGACATCTTGATGGACGCGAGCCAGGATCAGCTCCTAATTGTTTGTTGGATTATTTTCCTGAAGATTTCCTAGTAGTAATAGATGAAAGCCACGTTACTGTTCCTCAGATAGGAGCGATGTATGAAGGCGATGCTTCGCGCAAAAGAACTTTGGTTGAACATGGATTCCGACTTCCAAGCGCGCTAGATAATCGGCCTCTCAAGTGGCCCGAATTTTTAGAACGGGTGGGTCAAAAGGTATATCTTTCTGCAACTCCTGGTCCTTACGAATTGGGCAAAGTTGAAAATGATGTAGTTGAACAAGTTATTCGCCCAACCGGACTTGTGGATCCTCAGATTGTCATAAAACCCATCAAAGGTCAGATTGATGATCTGCTTTCTGAAATTAAGATTCGCACAGAGCGCAATGAACGCGTTTTAGTTACAACGCTAACAAAAAAGATGTCGGAGGATTTAACAGAGTATCTCCAAGAAAAAGGTATAAAAGTTCAGTACTTGCACTCAGAAGTAGATACGTTACGAAGAGTTGAGCTATTGCGCGAGCTTCGGTCAGGACAATTTGATGTTCTCATCGGTATCAACTTACTTCGCGAAGGCCTAGATTTACCAGAAGTTTCACTTGTAGCAATTTTGGATGCAGATAAAGAGGGATTCCTCCGTTCTGCAACTTCGTTAATTCAAACTATTGGGCGTGCAGCTCGAAATGTTTCCGGCGAAGTTCACATGTATGCTGACAACATTACAAAATCCATGGCAAAAGCTATCGATGAAACTAATCGGCGTCGAGCAAAGCAAGTTGCTTATAACCTCGAACGAGGAGTAGACCCGCAACCATTACGCAAGAAGATTGCCGACATCACCGATCTGATTAATCGCGAAAGCGATGACACAGATGAACTGCTTGCATCTGGTCATAAATCGAAATCAGCCAGTGCGCCACCGATTGGTTTGCGCAGCAAGAATGCTGGCTCTCTGCCGCGCCAAGAATTAGTAGCGTTGATAGAGTCGCTCACTGACCAGATGAGAAGTGCGGCAGCGGAACTATCCTTCGAGCTTGCAGCAAGATTGCGTGATGAGATTCGCGATCTGAAGAAGGAACTTCGAGCGATGCAAGAAGCGGGGCATTGATGAGCATCGATAAGTTAGTAGTGCGCGGTGCCCGCGAACACAACCTCAAAGATGTTTCCATCGAACTACCTCGAGAATCTCTGATTGTCTTTACCGGGCTTTCTGGCTCTGGAAAATCAAGTTTGGCCTTCGACACTATCTTTGCTGAAGGTCAGCGTAGATATGTGGAATCACTCTCTGCGTATGCCCGACAATTCTTGGGCCAAATGGATAAGCCTGATGTTGATTTCATTGAAGGTTTATCGCCAGCAGTTTCCATTGATCAGAAATCAACAAATAGAAACCCACGTTCAACTGTTGGAACAATCACAGAAGTTTACGATTACCTGCGACTGCTATTCGCACGCGCTGGTCGCCCTCATTGTCCAAATTGCGCAAAGGCTGTATCTAGACAGACGCCACAACAAATTGTTGACCAAATTCTTACAATGCCCGCAACTACCAAGTTTCAAATTTTGGCTCCAGTTGTACGTGCTCGCAAGGGTGAATTCGTAGACTTGTTTGCAGAGTTGATTGCTTCGGGATATTCGCGAGCCAGAATCGATGGAGAGATTGTCGCGCTCACCGATGCTCCAAAACTCAAGAAGCAAGAGAAGCACACAATAGAAGTTGTCGTTGATCGCCTCACTGCAAAAGCTGAATCTAAGTCCCGCCTAACTGATTCAATTGAAACTGCCCTTCGCTTAGCATCAGGCATTGTTCTTTTGGATTTTGTGGATGCAAAAGGAAGCGATAAGGAACGAACTTTTAGTGAACATCTTGCTTGTCACGACTGTAATCTCTCTTTTGAGGAGCTAGAGCCTCGATCTTTCTCATTTAACTCACCATTTGGAGCATGTCCTGAGTGCACGGGTATAGGAACAAAACTCGAAGTTGACGAAGAATTAATCATTCCTGATGATTCGATTTCAATTTATGAAGGTGCAATCGCGCCGTGGGCCGGGGGACAGTCTTCCGAGTATTTTTTACGTTTACTTGAAGCGTTATCAGAAGATGTGAAATTCTCACTCAATACACCCTGGAAGCGATTGCCGGAAAAAGCACGCAACGCAATCATTAATGGGTATGAGTACGAAGTTCATGTTAAATACAAGAATCGTTACGGACGCGTTCGTAACCACACCAGTGGATTTGAAGGAGTTGTACCGTTTATTCACAGACGTCACGGAGAAACTGATAGTGATTACAGCCGTGAAAAATATGAAGCGTACATGCGCGAGATTCCATGTTCTGTGTGCAAAGGAGCTCGATTAAAGCCTGAAGTTCTTGCAGTAACTGTCGGCGATTTGTCCATCGCCCAGATATGCGAGCTTTCAATTGCGGATTGTGCAGAGTTTTTAAAAAAAATATCCCTTAATGCTCGCGAAGCGCAGATTGCCGAACGTGTAATGAAAGAGGTTCATGCGCGCTTGGGATTTTTACTAGATGTAGGTTTAGATTATTTGTCTCTAGCGCGCCCGGCAGCAACTTTGTCCGGTGGAGAAGCTCAACGAATTCGATTGGCTACCCAAATTGGTTCGGGATTAGTCGGGGTTCTCTATGTATTAGATGAACCAAGTATTGGTCTTCATCAAAGAGATAACCGCCGATTAATCGATACCTTAACCCGACTTCGCGATCTTGGTAATACTCTCATTGTTGTTGAACACGATGAAGAGACAATTCGTACCGCCGATTGGATTGTGGACATTGGGCCAGGAGCTGGTGAACATGGCGGCAAAGTGGTTGTCTCAGGGGATTACCAATCACTGATTGACTCCAAAGAGTCAATTACTGGCGCATATTTGAGTGGTCGTAAATCCATCGCAATTCCAAGCAAGCGTCGACCACTTGATGCGAAGCGAAAACTCACGGTTAAGGGTGCAAAAGAGAACAACCTTAAAGATATAGATGTCGATGTTCCGTTGGGTGTCTTTGTATCTGTTACAGGCGTTAGCGGTTCAGGCAAATCAACACTAGTTAACGATATTTTGTACAGTGTATTGGCCAATAAGTTAAATGGTGCTCGCATAGTTCCTGGTCGTCACCGCACAGTATCTGGTGTTGATCATCTTGATAAAGTGGTACACGTTGATCAATCGCCAATTGGTCGAACTCCACGTTCTAATCCAGCGACCTATACAGGTGTTTTCGACAAGGTTCGCGCTCTATTTGCCGAGACATCTGAAGCCAAGGTTCGCGGATATCAACAAGGTCGATTCTCTTTCAATGTTAAAGGCGGCCGTTGCGAAAATTGTTCAGGTGATGGAACTATCACAATCGAAATGAACTTCCTCCCGGATGTTTACGTTCCATGCGAAGTATGTCACGGTGCCAGATACAACCGCGAAACTCTAGAAGTTCATTATAAGAATAAGACAATTGCTGATGTTTTAAATATGCCTATCGAGGAAGCGCACGCATTCTTTGAATCTGTTCCAACAATTGCGCGTTATCTAAAGACATTATGTGATGTCGGCTTGGGTTATGTTCGCTTGGGACAATCTGCTCCAACTCTCTCTGGAGGTGAGGCGCAGCGAGTCAAACTGGCTACAGAGCTGCAACGCAGATCCACGGGTCGAACAATTTATGTATTAGATGAACCAACAACTGGCTTGCACTTTGAAGACGTGAACAAGTTACTCGGCGTACTCAATCGTTTGGTCGATACTGGCAATACTGTTGTTGTCATCGAACACAATTTAGACGTCATCAAATCATCAGATTGGGTAATCGACATGGGTCCAGAAGGTGGATTCCGTGGAGGAACCGTCGTGGCAGAAGGAACCCCAGAAGATGTAGCGAAAGTCAGCGCAAGTTACACAGGGCAGTTCTTAGCTGAGATATTAAAAACTAACCGAAAAGCTCCTGCGAAGAAGAAGTAATCATGGCCGAACCAGCCAGTTATCGTCCAACTGATATCCCAGAAGAAGCTGGCGTGTATCGCTTCTATAACGGCAATGACAAAGTTATTTATGTAGGCAAAGCCAAGAATCTAAAGAATCGTTTGAGTTCTTACTTTGGAAGCAATCTTGCGCATAAAACATATCGAATGGTGCACGAAGCTGTACGAGTGGATTGGACGGTCGTTAACACAGAACTCGAAGCACTTGCGTTAGAGTTTTCATGGATCAAGCAATATCACCCAACGTATAACGTTCAATTCAAAGACGACAAGTCATATCCATATCTGGCAATATCTATGCAAGATGAATATCCCCGAATATTTGTCACGAGAAAAGAAAAACGTCCGGGCTTAAAGTATTTTGGTCCCTATACCAATGCCTGGGCTCTGCGAAATACTTTCGATATCTTGCTCAAAGTATTTCCTGTTCGCTCCTGCACATCCGGAAATTTTCAACGTGCGCAAAAGAGTAAACGTCAATGCCTTTTAGGCGATATAGGAAAATGCGCTGCTCCATGTGTTGGTTGGGTAACTCCAGAAGAACATAAGGAAATTGTTCACAAACTAGATGCATTTATGGAAGCTGGTATGCAAGATTTACTTCCGGCGCTGCAATCTGAAATGGAACTTGCATCTTCTCGCGAAGAATTCGAACGAGCAGCACGTATCAGGGATCAGATCGAATCATTTGAAAAAGCCCAACGCTCTACGCAAGGAAATCTTTCAGACGAGCTAGATGGTGACTTTATTGCTATCCATGAAGAGGGTTTGCACGCGGCAGGTTCGATCTTTATGTTACGTCGTGGTTCTATCAAAGGCTCTCGCTCGTGGATTGTTAATCAAGAACTAGCACTTGAGGGAGATGACCAGTGGGCATCGTTGCTCTTTTCAATTTATGGGGGAGAGAGTACAGAAATTCCTTCCACGATTTACCTGAACTCTGAACCTGCTGATACTGCTGCTCTTGAACAGTGGCTCTCATCCTTATCAAGGACAAAGGTCACTCTGAAGGTTCCACAACGTGGCGACAAAGTAGAACTATTAGAAACTGTAAAAAGAAATGCGCATTACGCTTTAGTTCAATTCATGAGCAAACGCGCCAGCGATGCAGCTGTCTCAGGCAAGGCCCTCCTAGAAATTGAAGAGGAGCTGAGTTTGGCCAAGACACCGTTGCGAATTGAATGCTTTGATATTTCCAATATTTCGGGAACATCTGTTGTTGCATCAATGGTTGTTTTTGAAGATGGTATTGCTAAGAAATCTGAGTATCGACGTTTCATAATCGATACAACAGAAGGTTTTGATGACACACGTGCCATGCATCAAGTAATTACCCGAAGACTAAAAAGACTACTCAATGATCGCGTAGTTGATAGTGCTGAAATCATTGAAGCCGGCGGAAAGCCAAGTAAGTTTTCATATCCTCCACAATTAATCGTTGTAGATGGTGGAGCTCCACAAGTGAGTGCAGCGCAACGTGCAATGAGCGAATTGGGAATTTCAGATATCGCTCTATGTGGATTAGCAAAACGATTGGAAGAAGTGTGGGTACCGGAGCAATCTGATCCCATCATTTTGCCCCGCACTAGTGAAGGGCTTTATCTTTTGCAAAGAATTCGCGATGAAGCACATAGATTCGCAATATCATTCCACCGTTCAAGACGAAGTAAAGTAATGCTCGAGTCAATCCTTGATGAAATTGAGCAACTAGGACCGAGTCGTAGGAATGCTTTGCTCGAACGCTTTGGTTCTGTAGCGGCTCTGAAAAAGGCTAGTGTTGAAGATATTGCGATGACCCCAGGCATCGGTGAAAAAATCGCTTTAATAGTTTTTGATTTCCTTGCTCACAGTTCCACTTCAAAAATTGATACGGCTACAGGCGTTATTGAAGATGCTTGACAGGTAGGTAAAGATAGAGACATGAGCCAAGAAGTTTTAATCCTGACAGGAATGTCGGGTGCCGGTCGGTCAACAGTGGCACACGCTTTAGAGGACCTTGGTTGGTATGTTGTCGATAATCTTCCTCCTACATTGCTCGCTGATTTGATTAGTCAAGGCAATAAATCTGAAATTAAATCACTCGCTGTAGTTGTTGATGTTCGTGGCGGAAAATTCTTTGATGAATTAGCTTCTTCGCTGGCTAAGTTAAGGAAATCAGAAGCAAATTTTCGTGTTGCCTTTCTCGATGCATCGGATCAGGCTCTAGTACAGCGCTTTGAATCTACAAGGCGTCCGCATCCCCTTCAAGGTAAAGGTCGCATCGTTGATGGAATTGCAGCAGAACGAGAAAAACTTCAAGATCTCTTGGCTCAATCAGATGTCGTTATTGATACATCTAACTTAAATGTGCACCAATTAGAGAAGCGAACCGCAGAAATATTTGCCCAAGGCTTGACGCATTCGGTTCGAGTAAACGTTCTCTCTTTTGGATATAAATACGGAATACCAGTAGATGCAGATCTGGTCCTCGATTGTCGATTTATACCCAACCCTCACTGGATTCCAGAGCTGCGGCCTCTTACAGGTTTGGATGACAAAGTGAGATCAAATGTTCTTGCTAATCCCGGTGTTACTGAATTCGTTAATTCATATGTTTCGGTAATAAACCAGATGTTGTCCGGATACTTACGCGAAGGAAAGAAATATGTGACAGTTGCTATTGGATGCACGGGTGGAAGGCATCGCAGTGTTTCGGTTGCACGTGAGATTGCGATGAAATTAGATGGAGAACGAGATGGATTTACTGTAAGTGCGCATGCTTCTCACCGAGATGTTGGACGGGAATGAATTTAGAAAAAAACTCTCCAGTCGTTTGCTTGGGCGGGGGACATGGTTTAGCAGCAACGCTATCTGCGGTAAGAAAAATTACTTCCGATATAACTGCGATTGTCACAGTTGCTGACAATGGCGGTTCAAGCGGTCGTCTTCGACAGGAATTTCCCATTTTCCCACCGGGAGATCTCAGAATGGCTCTTGCTGCATTGTGTGCTGATGATCCATGGGGAAGAAGTTGGGCAGATATTTTGCAATATAGATTCACGAGCAATGGTCCGCTCAATGGTCACGCAGTGGGAAATCTTTTACTAGCTGCGTTGTGGGATAGAGATGTTGATCCGGTACAAGGTTTAGATCGCGTAGCCGAACTTCTGAAAGTGGTTGGCAGAGTTCTGCCGATGGCAAGTGTTCCTCTTGATATTGAAGCGAGCTTTATGGATGCCGAACAGATACAACACGTACGCGGGCAAGTAGAAGTTGCAACAGCAAAAGGTAAATTGGAGTCATTGCATCTGGTTCCTGAAAATCCTAAGGCGCTACCCGCTGCACTTAAAGCAATAGATGAAGCGAGATGGATCACGGTTGGCCCTGGTTCGTGGTTCTCAAGTGTTCTGCCACATTTTCTGGTTCAAGAACAATTGCGAGCACTAGAGAAAACTTCTGCGCAGAAGATAATCATTCTTAATCTTGATTCTCATCCAGAGGCCCAAGCGGATGAATTCGCCGGATACACACCTATTGAACACCTTGAAATGCTCCGCGATTACGCACCAGGTATGAATATCGATCATGTATTAGTAGATCAGTATGAATTGGGGGATAGCCAAAGGCTTCAACTTCTTGTTGAGAGTTTTGGGGGGCAGTTACATATTTCAGATTTGCGTAATTCTCCTGGAAGTCTTCATCACGATGTTGAAAAACTATTTTCTCTTTTGAGCCACATCATGGGCCAATCTTTGGTTGGATAAGCACATGGCAATGACATCAGCTGTAAAGGATGAACTCAGTCGTTTGGCAATAACCAAGCCTTGTTGTCGAAAAGCCGAAGTTTCTTCCCTTCTTCGCTTTGCCGGCGGATTACATATAGCAGCAGGCAAGATTGTTATCGAAGTAGAGCTAGACACAGCCCAGAGTGCTCGGCGACTACGTAAAGATATTTCAGATATTTACGGACACGAAAGTGACTTGGCTGTTCTTTCATCGAGTGGATTACGAAAAGGTTCGCGTTATGTTGTTCGCGTGATCAACGAAGGTGAAGCGCTGGCTCGTCAAACTGGTTTAGTTGATGCAAATTCTCGACCTGTTCGTGGATTGCCCCCGCAAGTAGTCTCTGCCGCAATATGTGACTCTGAAGCAGCATGGCGCGGTGCATTCATTGCTCATGGTTCGTTGACCGAACCAGGTCGTTCATCTTCCCTTGAAATCACATGCCCCGGACCTGAAGCAGCGCTTGCATTAGTGGGCGCAGCGCGTCGCTTGGGCATCGTTGCAAAAGCACGCGAAGTTCGTGGAGTTGATCGTGTAGTGATTCGAGATGGCGATGCTATTGGTGTACTCCTTACACGTTTAGGTGCTCATGAAAGTGTTCTTGCGTGGGAAGAGCGACGCATGCGCAGGGAAGTGCGTGCAACTGCAAATCGCTTAGCTAATTTTGATGATGCAAACCTTCGTCGATCAGCACGTGCGGCAGTTGCAGCGTCTGCACGAGTTTCACGTGCAATGGAAATTCTTGGTCCAACGATTCCCGATCATCTCAAGGAAGCCGGCGAACTTCGTATTAGCCATGGTCAAGCAAGTTTGGAAGAACTCGGTTCTCTAGCTGTACCACCGATGACGAAGGATGCAATTGCTGGCCGTATTCGCAGACTTTTGGCGATGGCCGATAAACGCGCAGCAGAGTTAGGTATTCCAGATACCGAAGCAGGATTATCACCAGATTTGTTGAATTAATTCACGCATAATTCAATCTCTACTTTTAAGTAATAACCCCTGCCTGATAGAGTTCGCTCATACCCCAACGTTGTGGTGCACGAGGTCCGTTCAGGATGGTTCGTTTAACTGGACCCATACAAGCAATTTATTAGTGAGGAATACACATGATTAACGTTGGAATTAATGGATTTGGTCGCATTGGCAGAAACTTCTTCCGAGCAAGCCTAACTAATCCAAATATAAACATTGTAGGAATAAATGACCTCACAGATAATGCAACACTTGCGCATTTGCTCAAGTACGACTCAATCTTGGGGCGTTTAGGACTAGAAGTTTCACACACAGCCGACACCCTCACAGTCGGCGGAAAAGTCATTAAAGTTTTTGCAGAACGCGATCCAGCTAATCTTCCTTGGAAGTCCGTGGGTGCAGATGTTGTCGTCGAATCTACTGGTATTTTCACAAAAGCATCTGATGCTCAAAAACACATCACTGCAGGAGCTAAGAAAGTCATCATTTCAGCACCAGCTACCGATGAGGACATAACAATCGTGATGGGTGTAAATCATGAAAAATATGATCCTGCGTCGCACAACATCATTTCAAATGCATCTTGCACAACTAACTGTTTGGCGCCCATGGCCAAAGTGCTCAATGATAATTTCGGCATCGTACGTGGTTTGATGACGACAGTGCACGCTTACACAAATGATCAAGTTATTTTAGATTTCCCACACAAAGACTTGCGTCGCGCACGCGCTGCAGCAACAAATATCATTCCAACTTCTACGGGAGCTGCCAAAGCAATTAGTTTGGTGCTTCCAGAACTCAAAGGAAAACTTGATGGTTACGCTCTTCGCGTACCAGTACCAACTGGTTCCGTAGTGGATCTCTCTGTTGAACTATCTAAAGAAGTGAGTGCCGCGGACATTAATGCTGCACTAAAAAAGGGCGCAGAAGGTCCACTCAAGGGATTTATGACGTACACAGAGGATCCAATCGTTTCATCTGACATTGTTACCGATCCATCGTCGTGCATCGTTGATGCCGGGCTAACAAAAGTTATTGGAACAACTGCCAAAGTTGTTGGTTGGTATGACAATGAATGGGGATATTCAAACCGCCTCGTAGATCTCATTACATACGTTGGTAAAGCTCTGTAATGAGTTCACTTGCTTCACTTGATGTAGCAGGTAAGCGCGTTTTTCTTCGCTGTGATTTAAATGTTCCATTAAAGAATGGAGTAATCACTGATGACGGTCGAATTCGTGCTTCCTTGCCAACTATTCAAAATCTTCTCGAACGTGGTGCATCACTCGTTATTGGTGCCCACTTAGGGCGTCCCAAAGGAGAGGCGAAACCCGAACTCTCATTGTTACCAGTTGCAAGAAAGTTGTCAGAACTTCTTGGAGAGCCA
The DNA here is from genome assembly GCA_010032875.1 of Actinomycetota bacterium. Lineage (GTDB taxonomy): Bacteria > Actinomycetota > Actinomycetes > Nanopelagicales > Nanopelagicaceae > Planktophila. The sequence continues at coordinate 68,724 of RGSB01000002.1, forward strand.
GTTGATTTCCAAACTCAAGGTTCAGCCAAGATTCTCCTTCTTGAGAATTTGCGATTCAATAACGCCGAAACCAGCAAAGATGACTCGGAGAGAAAAGTTTTTGCAAAAGAATTAGCTACATATGCCGATCTCTATGTAGGAGATGGATTTGGAGCGGTCCACCGAAAGCATGCATCTGTTTATGATCTTCCAGCATTATTGCCAAGCGCTCCAGGATTTTTAATCCAAGCCGAAGTCGAGGTATTGAAAAAATTAACGCAATCTCCTGTACGGCCTTATGGAGTTGTCCTTGGCGGAGCAAAGGTTTCGGACAAGATTGGTGTCATCTCAAATTTACTCTCCAAAGTAGATGTAATGGCGATAGGCGGGGGAATGGTCTTCACATTCCTTGCTGCATCAGGAAAAGAGATTGGTTCTTCATTGGTTGAGAAAGACTTAATTCCAACGGTGAAAGAACTTATCGAAACTGCTCGTAGCAAAGGCGTAACTCTCGTACTTCCCACAGACATCGTTGTTGCTCCTGAATTTGAGATTGACGCTACGCCTACCTTGGTTTCTGTTAACGCTATTCCACAAGATGAAATGGGCTTAGATATTGGTCCTGAATCAGCTGCGGCTTTTTCAACTGAAATTAAGAAATGTAAAACGGTCTTTTGGAATGGCCCGATGGGTGTTTTTGAATTCCCAAATTTTGCTCATGGCACGAAAGTCATCGCTCAAGCGCTTACCGAAGTACAAGGTATTTCAGTGGTCGGTGGGGGAGATTCAGCAGCTGCAGTTCGAGCGCTAGGATTTAAGGATTCTGACTTCGGTTATATTTCAACTGGCGGCGGAGCATCTCTTGAATATTTAGAAGGAAAGGTTCTCCCTGGTCTCCAGGCTCTTGGACTTTAACTTCTTTCGAAACAGAAAGTGGGCTGTACTTCATGCGTAAACCTTTAATGGCTGGCAACTGGAAGATGAATCTCAACCACCTTGAAGCCATTGCGGTTGCACAAAAACTTGTATATAGCCTTGAAGATAAAGATTACGACGCCGTAGACGTTGCAATCATTCCCCCATTTACCGACATTCGCTCGATCCAAACCCTTGTTGATGGTGATCGTCTGCGACTTCTTTACGGTGCTCAGGATCTTTCACCAGAAGCAAGCGGTGCATTTACGGGAGATATCTCTGGATCCATGTTGGCTAAACTAGGCTGCACATTCGTCATTATTGGTCACAGCGAACGCCGTGCAATTCACCACGAAGATGACGCCCTCATCAATCGCAAAATTAGAGCCGCACTTGCACATGAGTTAACACCAATTTTTTGCGTGGGCGAAGAACTCTCAGTTCGCGAAACCGGAACTCACGTTAGTCACGTAGTACGTCAAATACGTGCCGGTCTCGAAGGTTTCCACAAACCAGATTTGAAAAAAATCGTAATAGCCTACGAACCAGTGTGGGCAATCGGAACAGGTAAAACCGCAACCCCCGAAGATGCCGAAGAAGTATGTGCCGCCATTCGTGAAGAAATCGAAACAATCGGAAGTGCCGATATAGCAGCCAATATGCGCATTCTTTACGGTGGTTCTGTGAAGTCATCAAATATTGTCGAGATAATGAAAAAAGAGAATGTGGATGGATCTTTGATCGGTGGGGCAAGTCTGGATCCAGAAGAACTTGCCAAAATTGCTAAGTTCTACGCTACTTCCTAAGTAGGTATCTGGAAGATTTAGCGGGTATCCTTATCCACCTGCCCACACTTTTGGGGCTATAGAACAGAGCAAGGGGTTCGTTACTCGTGAAGTTAGCACTCTCGATCATTCTGGTAATTACCAGCGTACTTATGATTCTTCTCGTACTTTTGCATAAAGGTAAGGGCGCAGGTCTCTCTGATTTGTTTGGAGGAGGAATCTCCTCAAATTACGGCGGATCATCCGTTGTAGAGAAAAACCTTGATCGCATCACAATCGTTGTTGGTGGTTTATGGTTCGCTGGTGTCGTAGCTTTGAGTTTAGTTTTAAAGTAAATCTTCTTTACTAACCAATAGGAGTAATTCATGGCAAGTGCAATTCGTGGAAGTCGTGTTGGTGCTGGCCCAATGGGCGAGGCAGAGCGCGGAGAAGCTATTGCGCGTTCCCATGTTTCATATTGGTGCTCTAACGGTCACGAAGTACGTCCTTCATTTGCAGAAGAAGAGAGCGTGGTAATACCTGCGGAGTGGGATTGCCCAAAGTGTGGTTTTCCTGCTGGGCGAGATAAAGCCAATCCACCAAGTCCAATTAAAAATGAGCCTTACAAGACGCATTTGGCGTACGTAAAAGAACGTCGTAGTGATGCAGAGGGCGCAAAGATTCTAGAAGAAGCACTTCGTAAACTTCGAGGTGACGACTAAAGCGATTTGACTGTTGCTAAGAGCTGAGCAATACCTTCTTTGCGATTTGTTAAGTGCAATCTCGTAGTTTTTAATCCACGTTTGGCTAATGCGTTTTGATCACCAATAGCTTGCGCCATCACTAGGGTTTGAAATGTAAATCCCTTTCCAGGAACTTCAAAATCTTTCTCACAATCTGCTGTGATTTGCAAGAACGATCCATTTGGTTGACCACCTTTATGAAATTGACCAGTTGAATGCAGTAAACGTGGACCCCACCCGAAGGTTATCGGCTTGCCAGTTTTCTTGGCTAACAAATTTTGTAGCTCTTGAATATCTTTATCGGTCCTTCGATCTAAGTAGGCCATGATGGCCACATACCCGTCCATATCTATTTGTTTCAAAAAGACACTCAGTAATTCTGAGACGTTATTAGATTCTTCAAAATATGCGATACAACCTTCTAAACCTATATTGCCTAGCGTAGGAAGAGAGTTATTCCACTGCAAAAGTAATTCGCTGGTAGCCAATTTAGATTCCTGAACATTTGGTTGATTGAATGGATCAACAGAGAGACCTGCCCCAACGAGAGCGGTAACTATTTCCCAAAAAATGAATTGAGATCCAAGATCACCGGAAACCACTAAATCGGAACTGCATGCAAAAGAAACGGACAAGCAATCTTCGTTAATAAAATCTTTAGAATTATTCAAAACGACAGGTAAACGTCCGATTCCATCTTTGCCCGTGGATTCAGCTATCAGCTGCTCTATCCAATCAGATAGCCCGGGCATCTTTGATTTTTCGTCTGTGAGTGAAAAATATTGTTTGGTATCCGAAATTAGTGAGTAAGCAGCAAGTAATGCTGGTTCAGGATTTGAAGATAGAGATTGCAGTGTTTCTGCTGCACTATCCAAAATTATTGATACGTCGATTCCAATCAGTGCCGCTGGAACTAATCCGAAAGCGCCCAAAACACTAAATCGGCCTCCCACGTTTGGATTTGCATTGATAACTGTGAAACCTGCATCCCGAGATTCGATATCCAATGGCGATTGGGGGTCTGTCACAATCACCATATGTTCAAATTTGTTTAAGTTTGCATCATCAAAAAGTTTTTCAAAAAAGGACTTTTGACTCGCTGTTTCGATGGTCGATCCAGATTTAGAACCCACAACAACCAAGAGTTGATCAAGTTTATGAGGAATCGCATGAGCTATGTAATGAGGATCTGTTGAATCCAAAATGAAAATTTCTTTGCCAAATGTCTGGGCAATGACTTCTGGACCCAAAGAAGATCCGCCCATTCCGCATAGAACGACATCGGTTAAGTGTTTATGTTTGGCAAAGAGTGAATCCAACTGAGCAAGCAGAGCGCGGGACTGATTAGGTAGGTCAATCCAATCCATTCGAATTTTAGCTTCGGCACTCGCTTCTGAGCCCCAAATCGTTGGATCCTTTAGTAATAAACGCTCGAAGGCATCATTCAAGATTTGATACAGATGTGAGTCAACCTGAACACTCCGGGCGTACTTATATTGCACATCAATCATGCACTGCGAACCTTGTCAACATCATCTAGCAGTGATTGCCACGCTTTAGCGAAGGAAGCTACGCCATCGATTTCAAGTTGATCGGTTATTGAATTGAGCGAGATGCCCGTTTTCGTCAAGGCGGCTAGCAAAAGATGTGATTTTTCGATGGCTGGCGTCACGGTATTTCCATAAAATTTTCCATGGTCAAGGACTGCGTCCAATGTTGATTGCGGCATGGTGTTTACTGTGTGAGGAGCAATAAGTTGCATGACATAGCGAGTGTCGTCGTAAGCGGGATCTTTTACTCCAGTTGAAGCCCACAGAGGACGTTGCATATGTGCGCCTGCTGCTGAGAATTTAGTCCATCGAGCGGAATTCGACTTTTTTAGGAAGAGTTCATAGGCAAGCACAGCATTTGCTATTGCCGCTTGACCAAGCAGTTTGAGGCTTTGGGTTGTATTGATGATTTTAAGTTGCTGGTCTACAGCGGTATCGATTCGACTGATAAAAAAAGACGCAACACTATGAATTCTCGATGCGTCATTACCTCGCTGCAGAGCTTCTTCTATTCCTGCAATAAAAGCATCAATTACTTGTTCATAACGTTGACAAGAGAAAATCAAAGTTACATTAACGCTTATCCCACTGGCTATAAGTTCTGTAATTGCTGGAAGTCCCGCCAAAGTTGCCGGAACTTTAATCATCAAATTGGGACGATTAACTATTTGCCATAAATCCTTACCTTCAGCAATTGTTGTTGCAGTATCGTGAGCTAGTCGAGGGTCGACTTCGATGCTAACTCTGCCATCGACTCCCGAACTTTGTGAGTAAATCTCGGAGAATAAATCGCAGGCCTTTCTCACGTCATCAGTTGTGAGTTTCTTTACGATTTCCTCAGGGGAGTGCGATTTCAATCTTGCTATATCGGCTGCGTAATCAGCCGAACCAGTGATTGCTGCGTTGAAAATACTTGGATTTGTAGTTACACCTACTACACCGGAATTCTTTATCCGCGAAGGCAAACTAAGCGAATCAGATCCAGTTAGTTTGGCGCGCGATAGGTCATCAAGCCATATCGAAGTTCCTGCTGCAGCTATTTCTTTAGTGATCATTTCAATATCTTCTTGGCTGTGGCTACTACGTTCTCCACGGTAAATCCGAACTCTTTAAAGAGTATGTTTGCTCCCGCAGAGGCGCCGTAATGTTCTAGTGAAACGCAGGCTCCTTGATCACCTACGTATTCTCGCCATCCTTGTGCGATTCCAGCTTCAATACTAACCCGGGCTTTTATTGAAGGAGGAAGTATTTGATCTTTGTAACTCTGAGTTTGTTCGTTAAACCATTCGAAACAAGGAATGCTGACAACGCGGGTTGGGATACCTAACCTTTCCAATTCATCAGCACTTTGCACGGCCAATGCAACTTCAGAACCAGTTGCCATCAAAATTAGAACAGGAGTTGAAGTTGCCTCCTTGAATACATAGCCGCCTCGCGCAACACCATCTACTGATCCAAATTTTGTGCGATCAAAGACTGGAAGATTTTGGCGCGACAAAAGCATGCCGCAAGCCTTCTTGCGTTCAATAATTATTCGCCATGCAGCAGCGACTTCATTCGCATCAGCAGGTCGTATGACATCAAAATCAGGTATTGCGCGAAGTGCGGCGAAGTGTTCAACGGGTTGGTGAGTTGGTCCGTCTTCACCTAAACCAATCGAATCATGAGTCCATACAAAAATAGATGGCAGCTTCATCAGGGCTGCTAAACGAACTGCTGGTCGCATGTAATCACTGAAAACTGCGAAGGTACCTCCAAATGCTTTTGTTAATCCACTCAGAGCAATTCCATTAAGAATTGATCCCATGGCATGTTCTCTTATGCCGAAGTGGATTACACGTCCATATGGGTTTGCGTTCTTCATCTGACTCTGTGATGGCAGAAATGATCCGCCATTCTCAATCGTCGTATTATTGCTTCCAGCTAAATCTGCGGAACCACCCCACATTTCTGGCAGTTTTTTAGCTAAAGCATTTATGACATCACCTGATGCCTTTCGTGTTGCTACATCTTTTCCAGATTCAAAAGTGGGAATTAATGAATCCCAATCTTTTGGAAGCTCACCGGAGATAATCCTTGAGAGCAGTCGAGCGTTCTCTGGATTCTGCTTCTCCCAATCCTTAAATTTTTCATTCCACATTGCATGTTTTTGCGCGCCGCGCTCTTTCACTAATCGAGCGTGCTGAAGTAAGTCACTCGGAAAGGCAAAGTGTTCTTCCGGGTTTAAACCTAACTCCTTTTTAGTTGCCGCTATTTCTTCGATTCCTAAAGCAGAACCATGCGATTCAGCGGTTCCACGCGCGTTAGGCGCCGGCCAAGCAATAACACTCTTTAGTCTTATGAGAGTTGGTCGTTCTAAATTTTTCGTGGCAGTAGTCATCGCTTTATCTAAAGCAACTAAATCAACATCGCCGTTAGATTTAGCAGGTACTTCAATTACTTCCCATCCATAAGCGCGGTATCGCGCACTGACATCTTCTGTAAATGCGACGTGGGTGTCGCCTTCGATTGATATTCGATTATCGTCATAAATAACATTGAGATTTCCAAGCAGTTGTGTGCCAGCAAGTGATGCTGCTTCACTGCTCACACCTTCTTGCAGATCTCCATCTGAACAAATAACCCATATGCGATGATCAAATAGAGATGATCCATCTGTTGTCGTTGGATCAAATAAGCCTCGTTCATATCGCGCAGCCATTGCCATACCTACTGCAGTTGAAACTCCTTGGCCCAAGGGACCAGTTGTCATCTCAACTCCAAGAGTGTGTCCATATTCGGGGTGACCTGGAGTCAATGATCCCCAGGTACGAAACTCCTGCAGATCTTTCATTTCTAATCCATAACCGCTAAGAAAAAGTTGCGTATACAAGGTCATAGAAGAGTGACCACATGAGAGTATGAATCGATCACGACCGATCCAATGCGGATCGTTGGGATCGTGCACTAAGTGTTTTTGAAATAAGAGGTAGGCAACAGGAGCCAAGGACATAGCAGTGCCGGGATGGCCATTACCGACTTTTTGCACCGCATCCATCGCAAGTGCGCGAGCATAAGTGATTACTTGTTCATCTAGGGAATTCCATTGTGCGATTGAACTCATGTAATCAATTCACTTTCTTTGGTTGTCTGGAAATTGAGAGCCACACTTTCCATGCGCTAATCCACACCAATGTGGAGCCGAGCATATGTGCAGCCACCAGTAATTCGGGTAATCCAAGGAAGTACTGAATGTAGCCAATTCCCCCCTGAAGTAAAGCAGCGAGGAAGAAATACTTAAGCAGTCGCTTTGTTGGAGCAGGCGTCGTTGAGGAAATGAAATACGCAAGCGAGAGTCCGAGTAGAGCAATCACAAGATCGGCATGAAGCCAGGCCACAGTACGAACATCGAAATCAAATCTGGGAGAGGCTACGTCGCCCGCATGTGGACCAGTACCCGTAACGATTGTTCCAACAACGATTACAATGAAAGTTAACACCACGTGCGATCGAGCTAGAACGTGTAGGACATTTTTATCAAGTGATTTATGCTCATAGGAAGTTTTGGCTTTAGTTAAGAGTGATTGCGCACCTGCAATGAGAATTATTGACAGAACAAA
>RGSB01000011.1 GCA_010032875.1 Actinomycetota bacterium
CACGTATCGCTGCGTAAGGTAAATGAGCGGGCGCTGTATTAACTTCAGCGCTCGCTCATTTGCTTAGGAGATTGGAAATCTCATTTTCAAGAGTGCAAGTGGTCAAAGATGAAAAAATTTACTTAACGAGTAAGCGACGCCGGTGTAATTTCGGGAAGCCAGATAATCGCTTCATCAAGCCAGCGTCCTTCAGCTTCTAATTGGCAGAAGATTCCAGTAGTTCCCATTGTTACGCGGTGAATCAATACATATTCAGCAGGTAAATTTAATTGGAAGCCAATCTTTGCAGTTGGATTACGCGGATCTCCAACGCGGGCACTTTGATCGCGCAACCATTCGCGTGAGTATTTAAAAGTATCCGTGCGAAGTGGTTCGACCAGTGGGACTAGGAATTCGAGTACAAGATTTGGATCAACATTTACTTCGGGAAGTATGAATCCATCTTTCTTAAATCCGTCATAGAGTGCCTGAGCATCGTTATCGAGAGCGTTTTTCAATAGATTCTTAAATGGTTCCGGGAACCCATTTGGCAGGCGGTTGCATGCACCGAAATCAAGAACACCTAAGCGACCATCGGCTAATACACGGAAGTTTCCTGGGTGTGGATCTGCGTGAAGTAGGCCGGCACGGAGAGCGGCTTGCCTTCAAGCCATTCGCTTACCAATACTTTGTCAGATGCCATGACAACTTTGGGGATCGCAATATCTGGATCACCATCATATGCAGCCGAATATGCAATCTGAGCTTCCGCTTCGTACTTGTAATCAACTTCTTCGATGATTCGCGCACGTAGTTCTTCTAGAAGTGGCTTCATGTCCAAGCCAGGCATAACAAGTTGGAAAATCTTTGAGAAGCGTTGAATCTGATTGAGATCAGCAATCAACGCTTCAGCAGCTCCTGGATATTGAATCTTTACTGCAACCGCACGCCCATCTTTCCAAACAGCCTTGTGAACCTGACCGATTGATGCCGATGCGGTTGCCTTGTCTTCAAAACTTGCAAAGTTATCTCGCCAGTTTTCACCGAGTTCTTTTGCTAATACTTTGTGAACAACACGAGTTGGAAGTGGAGGTGCGGACTCTTGTAACTTCGTAAGAGTTTCGCGATAAGGCTTTGCAATGTTTTCTGGAAGCGCTGCTTCAAAGACTGATAGCGCTTGACCAAATTTCATGGCGCCGCCCTTTAGTTCGCCAAGAACTTTAAACAATTGCTCCGCGGTTTTTTCTTGAATTTCAGCAAGAACAACAGAACCAGATTGACCAACGAGTTGGCGACCAAGTCCAAGTGCACCGCGTCCTGCAAGACCAAGTGGAATTGAAACCATCTTCGCCGAGCGCACAGCACCAGAACGAGGAATCTCGGTTTCGTGAACTGCGTCTTTGGACATGGGCTTATTCTGCGAGAAAAAAGCACAATTAGCATCTCGAGAAAGTGCGGGCTCTTTAGGGGCGCAGATTCAAGGTGTGAATTAACGCCAAGAGCACCCACATAAAGGGTGGCGAGCAAAACGAATGTGTTGAGGATTACATACATCCAGATAGTTGGTTCTTATTCGAGTTGAGATGAGTGCTGACTTTTTCGTATCTACATAGCGGAGAATTTCTGAAGCAATCTGCGCTGCGACATGGTGAGCCACACTAACTGGAATTTCCAATTCCGTATGAGTGCTTTTATACAGATCAATTTCGCGCGAAAGTTGATGTTGATCGCTACGAGCCAGTGTTACACAGCGAGAACAGGCACTCTTTCCAGGAATGACAAGGGGTCCAACATCGATAGATGGTCCATCAGGAGCTGCCACAATTAAGTGAATTTCATCTTCACTCATGCTCTGTGCAATAAGTGCTTCGTGTCCGTTACCAATAAATATTTTTAGGAAAACTTCCGGAATCTCATCCGCGACGGATTTATCCTTACTTGGGAAGAGCGCTAATTCGCGAGCTTTCTCCTCAAGAGTGTGTTGAAAATTGGATCCCACATCGCTAATTGTCAGCAAACCTGCACACATATCTTGATTTCCAATACGTGCTCGATCTCGCCGAGATGCAGAAGCCATTTTGGTTTGAGTCACACCACTTGCTAGCAATAGACCATATAACTGTGTTGCAACTCGATTTTCGCCAGAGATTTCAATAAGAGCTAATCGACGATTAGTGAGTATTGCAACTCCACCATCATTAACTCCCGCAATCCATGTTGTTGCAGACAGTTCCGGAGTTATTTTGGATTGCAGTTGAATATAACCAGCATCGGCACTCTGATCTTGTTCTTTAAATCTTCCTGGCGCAACAATTTGTGTAATCAAGTAATCGATGAGTCCTGCGCTTAGTAGCTGGCCAATAACCTGACACACAATGTCAGAGTCAATCGCGAGCGCCTTTGCAATTTCCTGCGCACTTTTCTTTCCATCAAACTCTTCGATGATGCCTCTAATTCCAAGTGCCTCACACTCGATGCCTGAACCATTGCACCCAACAAATACGCGATTTCCTTCGACGAGAGAGTCGGCCAGTGAGAGAACTATTGCGCCTCGCTTTAGACGCGGACGTATCAGTAGTAAATCAATTTCGGGAGTATCAGTATTTTTATTCTTAGCCTCTAAGCTCTTTATTTTCATCTGCGCACAATGGCGCTAATTTCCACGTCTAGAATCCAGAGTATTCAATTCTGTGTATGTGCACAGGAATTAATTGCGCTCTGTTACGTGAAGTAACGCTTAAGTCGTGCAATGAGATTCAAAAGAAAACCCCCGCCAGGCATCTCTGCCTAACGGGGGTTTTCGTACTACTAATAACTATTTTAAAAGTGCTAAGCGATACGGCTTGAATTAAGCCTTACCGAGGATGCGGTTCACCTTGGTGCCACATACTGGGCAGATGCCCTGTGCCATGCGACGACCAGAGTCTGAGACCTTTACGGTTCCCTCGATGCCATTTTCTTCCTCCGTTCGACGCATGCTTGCCTATGGGTTTTTTCCCACTAAGGGGCAGGCGTGCAAGCATGACGATACCCCCGCTCACGCTCAAAAGTGTTGATATCAGGCGTAGTTGTGGGAAGTTTTTTACAGGACTTCGGCGCCTGGGAGCACGGCTGGGGGCATATAACGCCTCTCAGCAGCCTCAAAGCCCTCCAAATACGCCTCAGCGCGGCTCTCCTCGGGAAAACGTGCCAGCACTGCCTTGAATTCAGGGCCGTGATCGAAGTGATGCAGGTGAATCGCTTCATGAAAGAGGACGTAATCAAGGGCGTAGCTCGGTGCACCTTTGAGGCGATCTGAAATCCGAATCGTTGCATCCACCGATGTGCAGGATCCCCAGCGCTCGCGCATTGCGCGCCAATTAATGGATTTAGGGCGTGCGGTAATTTCAGGTGCATAGAGTTCGAGTAATTCGCTGGCTCGCTGCATCAAAACCGTTTCAGATGGTGATTCACCAGCTTCTTGAGCCCGAATTTTGGCAATCATCTCGGGCACAACGCTTCGTTCATCAGCCTTACTCATGCGAGCAGGGATTGAAACGATTATTCGTCCACCTTGGCGATAGGCGGAGATACTTTTCTTGCGCCGCTTAGAGCGCAGCACAACTATTTCACCTTCTGAGATTCCCGGAAGGGTTACTTCGCCCGCATCATCGCCATCACCCAATTGTTGGTTGATTGGTGAATGTGTAATGGAATGGTTGAGGGTCATAGTAAAAAGGTACCTGCTGAAGCGATTTCACGAGATAAATCACGGAATAAAACGCCGAAAAATATTTGCATTACAACAAAAAAAGTCCGATTGTCAAAGTGGTGTTCAGTTGATTCTGACTCTCTTCTGTCGTACTTTGCGACTACGAAGTCCTCGGATAACCGTTCTATATCTGCAAGGGGAAGGCAGATACAGAATGTGCGCCCGGGGACTTCGCTTTTCTATGTAAGAGTTGAATCAGAGACTGGATAGGTCATCAGGAACTTCTGTGCTCTTTAAGAAGTTTTCTGGATTCAATAAATCTTCTGGTGTTGGCAAAAGAGATGACCAAACTTTATCTCGAGCACTCACTCCTTCTTTTTCTCGGATAACTTTCCAGAAGTTTGCAGCTTCACGAGACATTCGTGGAGAAACTTCTAGCCCAAAGAGTGATTTAAACAATTGTTGAGTTGGCGCAGATGTAGCGCGACGTCTGCGGAAAGTTTCGCGCAGCGCATCAATTGAAGGGAGTCGATCGCTAACAGCAAGTGTTGTTACCTCATCGGTCCATCCTTCGATTAGTGCAAAAACCGTCTCTAATTTTGTAAGTGCTGCGCGCTGTGTTGGAGACTCATCTGGCGTAAACATTCCTTCGCCAATTGCGAGTGTAAAACTCTCGGGATTATTTGGATCTATATTTGCAGACTCCATTGCTTCTTGTGCTTGTCGTTGGATTGCATCGATATCTATGTGAATGCCTTTTCCGTATTCAGAAATAGCGGTGCGAATATATGAAACAAGCCATGGATTGCTATCGAATAAACGTGCAACTGCTTCTTCGCGGATTGCGTGAAAGAGCGTTATTTCACTCTTTGGAATCTCTAGATCTTGTGACCACAGAGCAATGTTTTCAGGCACAAGCGCCGGAACTGCGGGATCAACTAAAGGCAAACCAACATCGTGAATTCCAGTTACTGACGATGCCAGTGCACCTACAGAGTGACCGAGTTGAGTTGCTATCAGGGCGCTAATAAAGGAACGAAGAAGCGTGGCGATAGTTTCGATTGGCATGGGTGTTTCGCCGGCTTCACCATCGTTAATTGCCTGTTGCATTAACTCTGAGACAGCAGCAGCTAAGCCCGTAGCCAGGGGCTCGACCGTGACTTGCCAACCTGCAAGGGTGGAATCAATCCAATCCGAGCGACTTAAGGTTCGGGTCGCACTTGTAAGCGGTGCGAAATCAGTTGCTTCATTGAGCCAGAGTTGAGCGATTGAACTTGCTTGAGCAACAACGGTTAAATCAGTGTTGCCAACAGGAAGCGAGCCCGAGGTTGAAATGATTTTCTTCGCCGTATCTCGCACGATGCTCTTGGGAAGTGACTCGGCACCGGCTGAGAATGGATTAATAAATCCAGCAGGATTAATTCCTAATTTTTGAAATTGTTCGGTTACTTGTTCTTGCATCTGTGCAAGCATGGCTGCCAGTTGTTCAGGGGTCATTTCATTCGGGTTCTGTTCGGAACCATCATCTGGGGTGAAACCAAATGGTGACATTGTGACCGCTCCCTTCAACTCTTTCGACGAGACTCTAACTAACTTCGTCGATTCACATGGTAGTTGTGTCACCGCCTATAACGCATGGTGAAAGAAAATAATTCCATCCCTATATGACCTATTCGGCAACGGGTGCACAAAGCCTGTACACAAAGCCTCTAGGCTATGAACATGTCCAGTTCTTTCGTAGCCCTTATTTGGTGGGTAATTCCTGCTGCGGGATTAATTGGCGCCTTAGGTTACGTTGTGTGGGTTACTAAATTTAAAGATCGTTTCGAATCAGAAACGAGTCGCTCTATAGGAAAATTTACTGCGTTTCAAAGCACCTTTCGAGATCCCAACGATCACACACCAGTGAATCGAAATGATCCAAACCCCAATCACGATCGCACACATCAATAGCAATGCGCTATTCCTCGCTACCCATTGCGGTTAAGGCATTCATATTTCTTTTCTTTGGTTTAGCCCTCTTTGCTCCTCTGCCATTTGTCGTTGTTATGCCAGGTGGTGCAACAGATGTGCTCGATAAAGTGATTTCAATCAAATCTGAAAATGCTTACAAACCAACTGGTTCGCTCTATCTATTAGCCGTGCGAGTAACAAGTCCTGGTTCTGCAATGTATTCAGCGGAGATTGTTTATGGCTGGGCTAACGGAGATCAGAGAGTTTTTCCTCGCTCACTTGTCTATCCAGAAAATGTCAGCGCCAAGGTAATTGATAAAGAAGCCAAAATTGATATGACTACATCGCAAGACAAGGCTAAAGCTGTTGCACTTGAGTATGTAAAAAAGAATTATCCGCAGTTGCCCAGTGTTGACCCATCCTTGATAACTCTTGACGTCAAAGACACAGGTGGACCTAGCGGTGGAATGATTTTCACACTCGGTGTCATCGAGGAACTCACACCGGATGATTTGCTGCAAGGAAGAAAAGTTGCCGGCACTGGAACAATTGATCCAACAGGAAAAGTTGGTCCAATCGGTGGTATTGATGAAAAACTAATCGCTGCACAACGAGTAGGCGTAACAGTTTTTCTTGCCCCTCGAGCAAATTGTTCAGAAGTAACTTCTGTTCCAAAGGGAGTAACCCTTTTCGCGATTCGCACAATAGATGATGCGGTGAAAGCCCTTTCTGCGAATAGTTCGCCTGAAAAGTTAGGCATGAACTGCACTAATAGGGCTTAAAACCTCCCGAGTGGCAGAGCAAGCACCCCCTTCAGTATCTTTTACTCATGACTAATAGCTTCCCGAATTTAAACTTTAATCGTCGCCGTCGCGGACCACTTCCAATTGTTATCGGAATTTTGGTTGCTGCATCAATTGCACTCGTAAGTTTGAGTGGCTTTTATGCAGATTGGCTCTGGTTTAAATCCGTTGACTTCACAGAAGTCTGGTCAACAATTCTTCTCACCAAAGCAGCAGTTTTTATTGTGGCAGGTCTAGCAACTTCTCTGATCATTACATTAAATGTTTATATTGCATTTCGTAAGCGCCCACTTTACGTTCCACAGAGCATTGAAGCGGACAACCTCGAGCGCTACCGTGCACAGATCGAACCTATTCGTCGCTTAGTTTTAGTTGGACTCTCTTTAGTTCTTTTCTATTTCGGTGGATCATCAGCATCTCAATTGTGGGACACCTGGTTGCTATTTAGAAACTCCACTTCTTTTGGTGTGACAGATCCACAATTCGGATTAGATATTTCATTCTTTGCTTTCAAGTTGCCTATGTATCAAGCATTTGTCGCATGGGGAATCTCGACATTGATTTTTGCAATTATTGGTTCAGCAATTGTTCATTACCTATACGGCGGTATTCGTCCACAAGTTCCACAAGAGCGCACAACAGTTGCAGCACGCGTGCAGCTATCTGTATTGCTCGGTCTCGTAGTTTTGCTCAAGGCTGCTGCGTACTGGCTTGATCGGTATGCACTTGCTCTTAAAGATAATAAATTAATTACTGGTCTTACTTACACAGATGTGAACGCTCTCTTACCCGCAAAAGCAATTTTGACGGGCATTGCAGTTATCTGTTCACTTCTTTTCTTTGCCAACATCGTTCGTAAATCCTGGCTGCTTCCTGCTGCCGGAACAGCACTTCTTGTTATTTCATCAGTATTAATCGCAGGAATTTATCCAGCGGCTATTCAGCAATTCCAAGTTAAGCCAAGTGAGTCTTCGAAGGAAGCCCCTTTTATCCAACGCAATATTGACGCCACACGCGATGCATTTGGCTTGTCAGCTGTTGAAGTCAAAGATTTCCAAGCAACACTTAATGCATCCGCTGGTCAGTTATCAAATGATTCAGCAACCATTTCGAATATTCGCTTAATGGATCCGAATGTACTTTCTCCAACTTTTAGACAGCTTCAACAGATTAAGCCTTATTACACATTTGGCGCATCCCTTGATGTTGATCGCTATAAAGTTGACGGCGTCTCACACGACACAATCGTGGCTGTCCGTGAATTAAATATTGACGGAAACCCAAGTCGAAACTGGATTAACGATCACCTTGTTTACACACATGGTTTTGGTTTCGTTGCTGCTTACGGAAATGTCCGTGACGCAGATGGAAAGCCTTCATTTATTGTCGGCGATCTTCCACCAACAAAGGGACTCGGAGATTTTGAGCCGCGCATTTATTTTGGTGAAAATGTTCCTGATTATTCAATCATCGGTGGATCGGCCACTGGTGATCCTGTCGAATTCGATTATCCGGATGACACTTCTCCAAACGGTCAAAAGAACGTTACGTATTCAGGAAAGGGAGGAGTTCCAGTTGGCTCACTCTTTAACAAATTAGTTTTTGCACTTAAGTATCAAGAACAACGCATTTTGCTTTCAAACTTAATCAATAAAGATTCAAAGATTTTGTTCGAAAGAAATCCACGTGATCGAGTAGCAAAAGTTGCACCTTGGTTAACTCTTGATGGAGATCCATACCCAGCAATCGTTGATGGTCGCGTTTTGTGGATTATTGATGGATATACAACGAGTGCTGGATATCCATATTCACGCAAAACAACACTTTCTAATGCGACAAATGATGCGCTCACAGCGAATTCAACTTCAATTACAGCGCAAGGCAATCAGAGTGTGAATTACATCCGTAACTCCGTAAAGGCAACTGTTGATGCATATGACGGAACCGTTAGTTTGTATGGATGGGATGAAAACGATCCTGTACTCAAGACTTGGATGAAAGCATTTCCAAAGAGCGTGAAAGCTAAGTCAGAGATGTCTAAGCAGTTAATGGAGCACGTTCGTTACCCAGAAGATATGTTTAGAGTTCAGCGCGATATTTTGAGCGCGTACCACGTTCAAACAGCTGCAGCGTTTTATGGCGGTCAGGACTTCTGGCGTGTACCTCGCGATCCATCAACATTTGGTGCCAACGCTGGAAACCAACCTCCGTACTACATGACGATTCAATTACCTGGTTCTGACAAGGCTGCGTTCTCACTTACAACACCATTTGTACCTCGTGGTGGTCGTGAAAACTTGGCAGCATTTGCAGCGGTTAATTCACAAGCAGGACCTGATTACGGAAAAATAACCGTTCTGCAATTACCACGAAGCACAAACATTGCTGGTCCTTCACAAGTTGCATCCAACTTTGAAGCCAAGCCAGAAGTTGCTAACTCGCTCTCATTGCTCCGCCAAGGTGGATCAGATGTTGTACTTGGTAACTTGCTGACACTTCCTGTTGGTGGTGGATTGCTATACGCACAACCTGTATATGTTCGCGCAACAGCAAATGCTGCTGCGTATCCATTACTCCAAAAAGTTTTGGTTTCATTTGGTGATCAGATTGGATTTAGTGACACTCTTAAGGGTGCACTTGATCAAGTCTTTGCCGGTAACTCTGGAACATCTGAAACTGGTGCATCTACTGGTTCAGCAAAACCAACAACTAATTCGAATGAACTTGCTAATGCTCTCGCAAGTGCGAAACAAGCACTTGCAGATGGACAAGCAGCACTTGCAAAGGGAGATTTTGCAGCGTATGGAAAAGCACAAGATCGCTTGAAGGCAGCGATTGCGGCAGCTATTTCTGCGCAAAGCAAAAAGTAATTCGCTTACAAATCCTTAGTAAATACTCAAGGATTTGGTGAATACTCCTTGCACGCTTACGATTAAGCCACCGACGCGGGGTGGAGCAGCTCGGTAGCTCGCTGGGCTCATAACCCAGAGGTCGTAGGTTCAAATCCTGCCCCCGCTACTAGATTCACGTATGCCATCCTTGAGCCATGATTTGGTGGCCAAGTGAAGTTCCAACGCTGACACACGGCAATATCACTCTGCGTGCATCTCGTGAAAGCGATATCGAAAGTATTTATCAGGCATGCCAAGATCCACTGATTTCACACTTCACAACTGTTCCTGCCAATTACACACTCGAACATGCCCAATCATTTGTGCGCCAACTCGATCCCGAAGGATTACAAAGCAAGCGCGAAATTAGATTCATTATTGAAAGTAACCATGGCGCTACCCCTGGATTAGCTGGCGTAATTTCTTTTCACTCACCAAATTTCAATAACAAAGTCGCTGAAATTGGATATTGGATTGCGAAGGAATACCGCGGCAAATCCATAGGAACAACTGCGGCAAAAGTATTAACAAACTTCGGTTTTGAAACAATGGGCTGGAACCGCATTGAAGCAATGATTGATCACGACAATGAAGCGTCGAAAAAGGTTATTACCCGTGCAGGATATGAGCACGAAGGATTGCTTCGCCAAAGAGTCATTCGCGCAGATGGCAACGTCATAGATATGGATTTATACGCAGTCCTACAGAGTAATTGGCAGGGGTTGCATTAATGGAATCTCTTGCACTACTTGTTGGAATAATCCTGTTAACGATGATTTTGTCTGGTCCAATTGCAATCGGATTAACATTTATCCGAATTAGTAATCCAATACTAAGAACGGTCCGTCGATTATTTGTGGCGTTATTAAGTGCGATAGGAATTGGATTAGGCATCGCACTGATGTTTGAAGGCGTTGCATTAGGAGCAAAACTATTTTCACTCTTTGCAATTGCAGCTGGTGCATACGCGTTGAAACGTGAGTTCACGCGCGGTTAAAGATCGTTGAGAGTTAAAGTTGTGGAGGTTTTACACAATTAATAAATTGTGCTCAACCTTCCACTCCTCGCTCGCGAATCTAGAATGCGAGCATTCTTGATTGCTTGCTCGTCGTGGAGGTGCCGGGAATCGAACCCGGGTCCTTCGGGATTAAATCAGGGCTTCTACGGGCGTAGTGTGATTATCGTTTTCTCAGTTCCGAATCTCATACACACAAGTATTCGACGAACTCATTTGCGAAAAGGTTCTTCCACAGTGTTCGCAACGCCACTGTAGAAAAAGTCCTCTAGCGACGCCAGGTTTCAGACCGAAGACGGAATCTGAGCTGACGGATTACGGGGCTAGCTTATGCAGCTAGGGCGTAATCAGTGCGAGTTGTACTTGCACTTATTTTTTGCACAGGTTTTTGGTTAACGAGATCATCCTGGCTTCCTCGGCCCGCTTCCCCTGAATCAACTTCCAAAGTCGAGACCGTTCACCCCCATGGGTGTGGAAAGCATTTCCCACTATTTAGTTGTTTTATTTTCATTATTGAATCCGCACATGTGCGTTCAGTAATGAGTAGATAAGTGTAAGGCTCAGCAAAAAAAGATACAAAACGGGGTAAAAATTAAGCCTACTGAAAGGTTTCAGGTATCAGCTTTAGAAGGTTTTCTAACTTAGCGAGAAAGAATTAAGAATCTTTTCCAGAACGCCGACGAGAAATTTCGCGCTCTATTTCTCTTCCTGCCTGACGCTCCATGAGTGCTGCTCGCTTATCGTGAACCTTCTTACCTTTAGCAACAGCTAATTCAATCTTTGCTTTGCCATCTTTAAAATAAAGCGAAAGCGGCACAAGTGTGAGGCCACCTTCTTTCATGCGCGCACTTAATTTACGAATCTCTGCTGCGTGTACAAGTAATTTGCGATCACGACGCGGAGTGTGATTAGTCCACGTTCCTTCTGTGTATTCAGGGATATGAACTCCGCTAAGCCAGAGCTCGCCCTTATCAACCATGGCGAACCCATCAATGAGTGATGCGCGACCCATACGAAGTGATTTAACTTCAGTTCCAGTTAAAACAATTCCACATTCGAAAACATCTTCGATTGAGTAGTCATGGCGGGCTTTTTTATTTTGTGCGATGAGTTTGCGACCGACTTCCTTTACCATCGCAGATCACCCCCTGATGAGCCAACCAATCTTGGTTGTTAAGAGATAATTAAACCTTGAGATAGCGGCGAAGAGTTACCAATGAAGCCAGAACTGAAACAGTAAGTCCTGTCAGCAAGAGCCATCCCGAAGCAATCCAGACTTCGCCCCAGCCAAAGAACTTGGTAAAGGTTAAAAGTGGCGCAACTTTTGAATCAATCACAGATTTAAGTAGAGAGAGCAATCCGGTTGCTAGACCCCAACCAATGATTGCTGAGATAACACCTTCAAGTAAGAATGGAAGTTGAATCGACCACGATGATGCGCCGACAAGTTTCATCACACCGGTCTCGCGACGTCGATTAAACGCTGCAATGCGAAGTGTGTTACTGATTAAGAGTGCTGCTGTGAAAACTGATGCAAGTCCGACAAGAAGTGCACCATTTCTAAGCACTGCAAGTAAACGGAAGAACTTCTCAAGAATTGTTCGCTGGTCTTGAACGAGGTCAACACCAGGACGACCGGAGAAAGCGCTAACGATTACTGGAAACTGTTGTGGATCCTTTAACTTCACGCGAAATGATTCAGGCAATTGATCCGCAGTAACGTTCTGTGCAATTGCTGAATCTTTGAAGCGCTCTTGGAATCGTGCATATGCTTGTGATTGCGATTCGTAATACACATTAGCCACAACTGGCAACTTCTGCAGATCATTTTGAATCTCAAGGCGCTGAGCAGATGTGACTATGCCAGCAGAACATGACGGAGAGTCAGATAGCGATCCACAGAGAAAAACTGAAACTTCTATCTTGTCATACCAATAATCTTTCATGGCATTTACTTGCGAGTTAGAAAGAAGTCCGATTCCAAGCAACGAGAGTGAGATTGCAACTGTGACGATGACAGCAAATGTCATTGTGAAGTTTCGCTTAAGGCCAATACCTACT
Organism: Actinomycetota bacterium; assembly: GCA_010032875.1. Classification (GTDB taxonomy): domain Bacteria; phylum Actinomycetota; class Actinomycetes; order Nanopelagicales; family Nanopelagicaceae; genus Planktophila. Next base: position 12,394 of record RGSB01000011.1, read on the forward strand.
TCACCTAATAAGAACCGTGCGCGCATTTGCTAACCCTAACCTGTGTAACCGTAAACACCGCGAACTTGGTCGCGAATCACGTGGCCGCCATCTAATTCGATAACTCTCTTACGCATTTGATCCACGATTCCAGCATCGTGAGTTGCCATTAAAACTGTGGTTCCTTCGCGGTTAATGCGGTCTAGCAACTTCATAATTCCTACAGATGTAGCTGGGTCGAGGTTTCCTGTTGGCTCATCAGCAATAAGAATTGGTGGGCGGCTTACATATGCACGTGCAATTGCCACACGTTGTTGCTCTCCACCTGAAATTTCATTCGGAAGGCGATCGGCCTTATCTTCAAGACCAACCAATTCAAGCACTTCTGGAATCTCTCGGTTGATTTCCTTTTGCGAGTATCCAAGGACGTGCAGAGTGAACGCAACGTTTTCAGCAATTGTCTTATTAGGAAGCAATCGGAAATCTTGAAAAACTGTTCCAACTTGGCGACGTAATTCTGGAACTTTGTGAGTTGCAAGTGTTCCTAAATCTTTTCCGGCGACGTGAATTACTCCAGAAGTAGGACGTTCTTCACGCAAAATCAAGCGAAGAAATGTTGACTTACCTGAACCAGATAAACCAACAAGGAATACGAATTCACCTTTAATAATTTCAAGAGAGACGCTATCAAGGGCTGCTCGTTCCTGCCCTGGATAAATCTTCGTTACATTCTCAAAACGAATCACGTGCACTCCAATTAATTCGGCCTAAATATCATGTGCTTTTAAACTGTCCATAGTTTATGGAATTAGCGTACTTTTCTTGGGAATTAGGCGCTAGGTAAGCCTGTGATTTTTCTCTGAGTGTGGCAAATCACGCGTGATTTAAGAACTGCGACGCCAACGAATTCCAGCTTCAATGAAGTCATCTATTTCTCCGTCAAGAACAGCACTTGTATTTCCTGTTTCATAATCGGTGCGCAAATCCTTCACCATTTGATACGGAGCAAGAACATAAGAACGCATTTGATTTCCCCATGATCCAGAGTTATCGCCCTTGAGAGCATTTATTTTTGCTTGCTCTTCTTGGCGACGTCGTTCTAGTAACTTTGATTGCAAAACAGCCATCGCAGTTGCACGGTTCTGAATCTGAGAACGCTCATTCTGACAAGAAACAACAATTCCAGTTGCGATGTGAGTAATACGAACCGCCGAGTCCGTTGTATTAACGCCTTGTCCACCAGGACCTGAAGAGCGATAAACATCGACGCGAATTTCTTTCTCATCAATTTCAATGTGATCACTCTGGTCCACAACTGGCACAACTTCTACGCCAGCAAAAGAAGTGTGACGTCGACTCTGACTATCAAATGGAGAGATACGAACTAATCGGTGCGTTCCTTGCTCCACAGACAATGTTCCATAGGCATAAGCAGCACTTACTTTAAAAGTCGTAGATTTGATTCCTGCTTCTTCAGCATATGAAGTTTCTAAAATATCTACTTTAAGCTGATGACGTTCACAATAACGCAGATACATACGCATCAACATCTGCGCCCAATCAGCAGCTTCAACTCCACCAGCTTCTGAGCGAATTGTTATGAGTGCATCTCGATCATCATATTCACCATTAAGAAGTGTCTGCACTTCTAACTCGCTGACTGCTTTCTTTGTCGCATCTAACTCCGCTTCAGCATCTGTCATAGCAGCTGCTGTGTCACTCTCACTCTGAGCTAACTCGATGAGAATTGGTAAATCACTTACGCGTTGACGCAAACTCTCTAACTTTGAAATCACTGATTGTGTTCGAGAAAGGCGACTCGTAATCTTCTGTGCACTCTCCGGGTCGTCCCACAAGTTTGGAACACCTGCTTGCTCTTCTAGTTCGGCTGCCAATTTACGCAGCTTCGGTAAATCTAGAACCTTTTCAATAGAAACTAGGGTCGCGTCAATCGCACTGATCTCAATCCCATATTCACGCGCAGCCATGGGTAAAGGATAGCGAGATTAGGAATCAAGAAGAATCTGGGGTTTTAAACCAACTAAGAAATACGTATTCCAAAGAGATAAAACCCTTTTGAGCGAGAATTTGTAGCACCAACAGATGTATGTAACTCAATATTTTTAAGATTCATAAAAGGAACTTGAAGAGGCAGTACAGCGAATGCCGAAGTACTTATTCCAACAGATACACCGTCACAATTGAATTCACTCAACCAGATATCTCGGATTTCTCTGCGTAGAAGGGAATCGTTAGATGAGTTCCAATGTTTTAATTCATCAGATATTTCAGAACTTGCATCAGTGCATTCAATGGGAATAGGAACCTCACCACTATTCAATATGCCACTCATCATCCCTCCTTTGCCGACGTAATATGAGTTGAGATCTAAATTTTGAACACCGCGCTGTACAGCTGCTTCACTTGCCTGGATTAAAGATCTTTGAGCTATCGCAATAGATGCGATGTTTGTAATGACCAACAAAGTGGCAACGGTTATGACAAACAGTCCAATGATTAATAATGAAATCGAACCTTCTTCATCTTTAGACTTTGCTTTTATATTCACTTTAGTGAATTGAATAACCTTTGAAAATTTACCTCTCATATCAAACCCATGGAGACAAGACTTCTTCAGCGGTAGCCTTAATCTCTCGATGACTTTGATTCGAATAAAAAGTTATTGTGAGCGAGATCCGATTACGCGGGTTAATGCATGGCCATGAAGAACATTTGATATTCACTTTCATGGATGCAACCTCTCGGTTGTCTAAACCCAAAGCCAGAGCACCTTCACGTGCAATGCTTTGCGCGGTCAAATGGGCCGAGATATCTCCGTGAGAAAGAACAAAGCCACGAACACTTTCTCGAGCCAGAGTTCTAGCAATTGCTTCTTTGTCGCTTAAATCTGCAAAAGAGCTCATGAAAATAATCAGAGGAATGAATAAAGGGATTGCAAGAAGCACAAACTCAACTACCGCGCTGCCATCTTCAGACCGGATCCATTTAAGAAGAGTTTTCACGACAAAGTTTCCACAATTGCAATACCGGTCACATCCGTTTGATTTCCTCGATTTAAGAAGTTTCCAAGAAAGGGTAACAAAATTGGAATATTACTTTTCTTCTTGCTTACTAAAACAACTAGTGAATTAAAGGAAGCAAAAGGATTGATTCTTAAAACTTCATCTTCTGGAAGGTATTTCCCAGAAATTGCACGGTCTGAGGCCTCACTCTGTGCGAAAGTTCGATCGATATTTCTGAAATTTATTGCAACTCCTATTTGCATAGAGATAAGAAATAGAATCAGTAAAGGAATCAAAACAAGCGTACTTTCGACAGATCCGCTCTCATTTTTTAATCCCTTTACTGTTCTGATTATCTTCGCTCGAATAACCCTTTGAATATGATTTTCCGGACGAACATTGGATAAAAACATTCTTTAACGAATACCGTTCATAGAATCCAACGAGTTCTTTAATATTGCACTCAATCGCGGTGATGCGATAGTCCATATTGCAGTCACAAGTCCAGTTGTCATTAAAACAACTAGTACCCAACCCGGAACATCTCCACGCTCGTCGCGTAGCTCTGCAATAAATTTTGAGTTTTCTATCTTTCTTTTGGTAAATGCTTGCACCTTAAAAATATTGAGAGCAACCTTTATGGAAGTGTTTTCAATAACTTTAGTATTCAGTTTCATTTTTCTCCCTAAATTTCTTGTTTTTGGATTTGAGGCTGATTTTGTATTTGTTTAGCTCGAGATTTGCAGCAGCGAACTCTTGATGTGGATAAAAGTTCTGTGTTGATGTTGTCGTGACTAGGACAAAAATAAGTTGAGATTTGATAATGATGGCCAAAGCGCAAAAAGTATTGAAATAGGCAAAATCAGGAATACGACCGGAATCATCATGGAAACCTCAGATTTACCAGCTGCACTCAAAACTCGGTTGCGCTCGGCCTCACGAGCGTTTCGAGCATGGCTCTGAAGAACGTCAACCAGAGGAGCTCCTCTAAGCATTGCGGTTATTAAAGCATCAACAAATCGACGCACATGCGTGGATTTGATTCGCCTACCCATTTCATCGAGTGCAAATTGAAAAGGAACTCCTGAAGTTACATGACTTATAACTAATGCAAACTCAGCACTTAATAAACCTGTTGATCTCTGAGCAACTCGTGACATAGCGCCTAAAGGTGTTTCGCCAGCGGCCATACAAAGAGTCAACATCTCAACGATTGCAGGAAACTCACTTTCGAGCATCGTTCTATTTTTTGTTATTTGCTTTGTGAGCGACTTATCAGAAATGAAATATCCGAAAAATCCGGCAAGAAGCGAAATTAGTAGAGTCAAAGGGGCAGTTTTTCCCATTAATGTGAGAAAAATGTATGTTCCAGAAGTTGATGCAGATGTAATAGCAATCTGATTAAATCTAAAATGATTGAGATCCTCAGATTTGTTTTTCCCAATCTCAAAAAGCCTATGCTGCACTGATTTGTGGTCGCGCATTTTTGGAAAATAACTAGTTAAATGCCTTTTATTATTTGAAAAAAATATTTTTGACTTCTTGATATCTTCATCTTGAAGCATGAAGAATGCGCTTGTCATGGATAGGACTAAGGGAATTGCGAAAGTGGGATTCATTGTTTGCAAAACACACGGGGGATACGTGGAAGTTTTCCAAGGAAATTCATCCAAGTGTATGCAAGCGCAGTCATACCCACACCAGCCGCAAGAATAAGAGCACCTGTAGGAGTTGAATAAGAATTCACGGTTCCTGGTTGGGTAGAGAGAAGCAAGAGCAATAACCAGGGTGCCGCTGCAGAGAGATGCGCAGAGTTCTTTACCCATCCATGCTTGATTTCAATCTCCTTGCGCAAAGCAACATCTTGTCTTATAAATTCACCAACCGTGCGCAAAATGGACATCAATTCATTACCACCCAGAGATTTTGATAAAAGTATTGCTTCAAAAATCTGATCACTGCTTTGATCCGAAAAATAATTTTTCAAATTTTGTATCCCTCCTGAAAAATCCCCATCTTTTTGAAGTTGCCTGTGAAATTCATCAAAAGCTGATCGAACAATTTCAGGCCCACGAGTTGCCAAACCTGTGAGTGACTCCGCAAGCGATAATCCTGAAGATATACCTGAAATAAGGTGGTCAATTACTTCTGGCCAAGCACTACTCAATTGGGAAGCAAACTTATTTTTCCTTCCACGGGCGATTGCAAAATGGGAACCAGCTGCGAGCAAAATAAATGGCGAACTAAGAATTATTGAGTGCGAAACAATGAAAACCAATAACCCAGAAACTAATCCAATTAATAGACTTCGAAGATGTGAGTGTTGGAATCGAGATTTCCAAGAGGCATTCACTTATTCCACCAACTTTCCAGGGGTTGACCAATCGCGGCAAATTTTTCAGGTTTTGGCAAAGAGCCGAGGCCTCGCACGTAATGATCTGTATTCCATTTCCATAAAGTTTCAATTTCTGGACGATCATTTTCATATCTACCGGTTAGTGCGGCAATTTCTGAAATTCTTCTCTTACCCGATTGATCCATCTGAACATGAATTATCAAGTCAATTGCAGCCGCAACCGTAGGTGCAATGAACTTATGTGAAATATTTTCACCAGCCAACAAAGGAAGTGTTTGCAATTTTATTATTGCGTCCTTTGGGGAGTTTGCATGTAGCGTTCCCATTCCAGGTAATCCAGAATTTAAAGCAATTAGTAAATCCAGTGCTTCTGCTTCTCGAACCTCACCGACAATTATTCGAGAAGGCCTCATTCGAAGTGATTCCTTTATCAAACGCCGAAGAGGTATTTCTCCGGTGCCTTGAAGGTTGGCTGATCTTGTCTGCATTTGAACTACATCAGGCAAATTTGGTTTAAGTTCAAAAACTTCTTCAATAGTTATTACTCTTTCAGATACAGGAATACTAGATGCGAGAGCATTAAGCATCGTTGTTTTTCCTGATTGCGTGGCACCGCTAACGAGGATATTTAACCCAGCATGAACAGAGTATTTAAGTACCTGAGCGATTTTTTCATTTAAAACTCCGCGAGTGATTAAGTCAGATAAGTTCAAGTGACGCAACAAATGCTTTCGAATATTGACCGCCCAATGTTCGGCAGTTATTTCTGGAATGGTTACATGAAGTCTGCTTCCATCGGGCATTCGAGCGTCGACAAAGGGATGCGATAGATCTAATCTTCGCCCACTCCACATCAATGCTCTTTCAACAATATTGTGAACTTCTGCAGCAGATAACAGAAGATTAGTTAATTCACTTTTTCCTGCACGCGCAATAAAAATACGCTCAGGTGAATTTATCCAAATTTCTTCAACGGAGTCATCACGCATAAATTGAGCAAGGGGCCCAAAAGTTACTTCAATATCCATAGATTCTTTGATGGAATTCATATCGGGAGAGTAAAAGGTGAAGTGGCGCAACGTTCTATGTTGCTTTTAGCGGTGGATAAACACTCTCCAAACCTTACCTAGAATGTCTCATCCATTTTATTGAGTAATTGCAATCCACTTATTCCTCTTTCAGGTTCTCCAAATTTGAAAATTAAGGGAATTTTGCTTCCAACTGAAGAATTCCAATTTTCTTCAATTCTTTTTGCAAGCGACTCATATTGGGATCCATTTATCAAAAGCCCAAATTCGAAAGCACCTAATCGTGCTGCAAGATCTTCACCTCGGACCAAACTTCGAAGAATTGCAGCCATTTCTAATATCTCAGATTTGTGTCCATTTTTGATGCCAGCAAAAGTGATGTTAACTATTCGGAATTCAGTCTTAGATCGTTCAAATCGTGAGATGAGTCGATTGAGTTCTTCGTAGAAATAATTTGGAGCCGCAAGATTAGTGAAGGTGTCATGGATTCCATCATGAGAAAAGTTTGAATTATTCATTGGACGGCAAGTAAAGTTCTTCTCATGGCACTTTCATTCTCCAGCCCAGAACTCCGCAGGTCTACGGTGGTAGCCCTACTGCGCGTTGAAGGAATTGTGATTCTTGCGCTCGGGTTGTTCTTAATCGTCAAAGGATTAATTTCTGGCGGATCAATTGAGTGGTTTGTTATCTCAGGAATTTTGGCTCTCGCACTTGTTGGCGGATTCGGTTTACTTTTTGCTGCTAAAGGTTTTAAAGCTAAGAAAATGTATGGTCGTGCCCCTGCGGTTCTCGCAAACCTCATCGCAATTGGTGTTTCTAAATATATTTTCGAAGCAGGATTTTGGTGGGCAGCCTTACCGCTAACTCTTTATGCCGCACTAACTATTTACTGTGCTGTTTCGATTATTCCTGAAAAGAACTAATTCACCACGGAACAATTTCTCGGTCTTCCCACAGCACACCTGTTGTATCTCCAGGATTAAATTCACGAGTCGCTAACCACACCGCACACTCCGCGCCTTCTTCGGCGCTTCGTGGTGCATCCGGGCCACCCATGTCAGTGCGTGAATGGTTGGGACACATTGCATCAACATAGAAACCGCGTGCACCGAGTCCTGTTTCATGTGCAAGATTTCTAACGAATGCATTAACACCGGCTTTACTAATTCGATATGGTGCAAGTCCGCCAGCATTTCCTGGTCCAGACATTCGACCAAGGCATGCAGAGAAGATCACAATTCGGCGCCCGTCTCTTGCATCGGCCATCGGCGCACCAAGAACATTTACTAACGTGAAAACGGAATCTAAATTAATTGCCATCACACGACGCCATTCAGCATCCGTTGTTCGCAGAGTTTTAGACATTCTTTCACTCATGACACCGTGTGCAAGAACGAGAGAAAATGGCGCACCATATTTTGCGAGCAACGATTCGGCAGCATTTCTTGTCTGAATTTGATCTTCTAAATCGCATGCACTTGTTTGAAAAGTAATTCCAGGGAACTCCGAACGCAATTGCTCGGCAGCACTTTCTAATCGCGCAGAATCTTTTGCGATTATTACCGAACCAATTCCTGTACGAGCTATTCCGCGGGCAACTTCGAATCCAAGACCACGAGATCCACCGGTGACAAACGCCAGTTTCGCTGCAGAATCACTCGACATATTCATGGCGATACTGTGCCCGAAACTTTGCCTGCCTGCCCGTCCACTTGTATCCCGAGCCCAGAATTCCACCTCTTTATGTGGTCAATCTCGCCTTCATTAGGTGCTTTCCTTATTTTTATCCCTGTGTGCATGCCGATAGTCTTAGCCTTGCAAGTGGTTATTTGAAATACACCAAGTAGGGGAGCGCCAGTGTCGGCAAAGGATCCGAATCAGGACTTTGGAGCCAATGAATGGCTCGTCGACGAAATGTACGAGCGCTACTTAGCAGACCCAACTTCACTTGAACCGTCGTGGATTGAATTCTTTAAAACTTATAACCCATCTAATAATTCTGCGGGTAACTCTTCAGCAATTGCATCTTCAGCAAGTGCACCAATTGCTGGTGCGCCACGTGGTGGCGTTCCACCAACTCCAAAAGCTGCAGCAGCTGTAACACCAACACCAGTTGCGCAAAGTCCTGCACCTGTTGCGCAAAGTCCTGAACCAGTTGCACAAGTACCAGTTGCACAAGTACCAGTCGCACCTGCACCCGTTGCACCTGCACCTGCAGCTCCTGCAGCAGCATCACAAACACCGGCATCACAAAAACTCGTTCGTGATCGATCTTTGCAATCTCCAACACCTGCGGATCCTGTTGTTAAACCAGTACCAGTTTTAAGCACACCTGATGCTGCGCAATTAGAACCAATTCGTGGAGTTGGTGCGCGCGTTGTCGCAAGCATGGAAGGTTCGCTCACTGTTCCTACTGCAACAAGTGTTCGCGCCGTTCCTGCAAAGCTCATGATTGATAATCGAATTGTTATTAATAATCACATGAAGCGCGCTCGCGGTGGAAAAGTTTCTTTCACCCACCTCATTGCCTTTGCAATGATTAAAGCGCTTCGCCAGATGCCAGAGATGAATGCCTTCTTTGGAGAAATCGAAGGCAAGCCTGCAATCGGCCATCCTGAACATATCAATTTGGGTATTGCAATTGATTTAGCAAAAGCAGATGGATCACGACAATTACTGGTGCCATCTATTAAGGGCTGTGAAAACCTTGACTTTGCACAATTCTGGAGTGCATATGAAGCAGTCGTAGGAAAAGCCAGAAGTGGAACTCTTACAGTAGAAGATTTTGCAGGAACAACAGTTTCACTCACTAACCCAGGAACTCTTGGAACTGTGCACTCTGTGCCACGTTTAGTCCAAGGACAAGGCCTCATTATCGGCGTTGGTGCACTTGATTACCCAGCAGAGTTTGCTGGTGCAAGTGAAGAAACTCTTGCGCGAATGGCAATTAGCAAGATTGTTACGCTCACAAGTACATACGATCATCGAATTATTCAAGGTGCACAATCAGGAGATTTCCTTCGTCGCATTCATGAATTACTTCTTGGTTCAGAGAATTTCTACGACGAAATCTTTGCAGCACTTCGTATTCCTTACGAACCAATTCGTTGGGCACAAGATTTCGAATTCTCAAAAGATGAAGAGATCAACAAAACTGCTCGTGTTCAACAATTAATTCATGCATATCGCACACGTGGTCACATCATGGCTGATATTGATCCACTTGAGTATCGCCAACGTTCACATCCAGATCTAGATGTTGTAACACACGGATTAACTCTGTGGGATCTTGATCGCGAATTTGCAACAGGCGGTTTCGGCGGACAAAAGTTTATGAAGCTGCGAAAAATTCTTGGTATTTTGCGCGACTCATATTGCCGCACAGTTGGAATTGAATATATGTATATTCAAAGTCCTGCAGAACGTCAGTGGATTCAAGAGCGTGTTGAAGTTGGTGTTCAAACATTCCCGCGCGAAGAACAACTTCGCATCTTGCGCAAACTCAATAGTGCAGAAGCGTTTGAAACATTCCTACAAACCAAATTCGTTGGTCAGAAGCGCTTTTCACTTGAAGGTGGCGAATCAGTAATTCCAATTCTTGATGCAGTAATTTCTAGCGCAGCAGAACGTGGCCTTGATGAAGTATGTATTGGCATGCCACACCGTGGACGCCTCAACGTTCTTGCAAACATTGCTGGTAAGTCCTACGGACAAATCTTCCAAGAGTTTGAAGGACACTATAAAGATAATGAAGTACACGGTTCAGGCGATGTGAAGTATCACTTGGGAACTGAAGGTGTGTTCACAGCAGAATCTGGCGCAACAACAAAGATTTATTTAGCGGCAAATCCTTCTCACCTTGAAGCTGCGAACCCAGTTCTAGAGGGCATTGTTCGTGCAAAACAGGATCGCCTTAATGTGAAGAATGCTTATTCTGTTCTACCAATTCTTCTTCACGGTGACGCAGCATTTGCTGGTCAAGGTGTTGTCGCAGAGACATTCCAATTGTCACAACTTGCGGGTTATCGCACAGGTGGAACAGTTCATGTCGTTGTAAATAACCAAGTTGGATTCACCACTTCACCACATGCATCTCGTACTTCCCGTTATTCAACAGATATGGCAAAGATTATTCAGGCACCTGTCTTTCACGTAAATGGTGATGATCCAGAAGCATGTGTTCGCATTGCTCGTTTAGCATTTGAGTATCGTCAAGCATTTAACAAGGACGTTGTCATTGACATGGTTTGTTACCGTCGTCGCGGTCATAACGAAGGTGACGAGCCATCATTTACACAACCATTGATGTACAAACTCATCGACGCAAAACGCTCAACTCGTAATCTTTATACAGAAGCGTTGATTGGCCGCGGAGATATTTCTGTAGAACAAGCTGAAGAACTATCTCGCGAGTACCAAGCACAACTCGAAGCAGTATTTGCTGAAGTTCATAACATCGAACCAGAAGTGGATCCAAACTTTAAGGCGCCAGTTGCTGCTAATCCAGAGACACTTGTTTCCAGCATTGATGAAGCAACTGCGCGCAAAATTGCGGCAACACAAATAGCAGTACCAGATGGATTTAATGTTCATCCAAAACTCTTGCCACAACTACAAAAGCGCGTAGAAATGCTCAACGATGGAACTATTGACTGGTCTATGGGTGAAACTCTTGCATTTGGTTCATTATTACTTGAAGGAAGACCAATTCGTTTAGCAGGACAAGACTCACGTCGCGGAACTTTTAGTAATCGTCACGCAGTAATTGTTGATAAAGAAAATGGAAATGAGTGGACTCCGCTTCGTGCATTAATTAGCGATGAAAGCCAATTCTTCGTAATTGACTCACTCCTCTCTGAATACGCAGCAATGGGCTTTGAATACGGATATTCAGTTGTTCGCGATGAAGCCTTGGTTATGTGGGAAGCACAGTTTGGTGATTTCGCAAACGGTGCACAAACAATCGTTGATGAATTTATCTCTTCATCTTTGCAAAAATGGGGTGAACGTTCATCTGTAGTACTTCTATTGCCACATGGTTATGAAGGACAGGGACCGGATCACTCATCTGCACGCATTGAACGTTATTTAGCGCTGTGTGCAGAAGGAAATATGACAGTTGCTCAACCGTCGACACCAGCATCGTATTTCCATCTTTTAAGGTGGCATGCAAAGAATCCGATTCGTCGTCCTATGGTCGTCTTTACACCTAAATCAATGTTGCGCCTTCGTGCTGCCGCATCTAAGTTACAAGATTTCACATCTGGACAATTCCAGAAGTTAATTCCAGATGACACAGTACACAATGCAACTCGCGTTATTTTCTGTTCAGGTCGCGTGTATCACGATCTCGTTGCAGAACGTGCAGCTCGTAAAGAAGACACAACTGCAATTATTCGTATAGAACTTTTGTATCCACTTCCTGCTAAAGAAATGGCTGAAGAAGCTGCGAAACATCCGAATGCAAATCTTTTGTGGGTTCAAGATGAACCAGCAAATCAAGGACCATGGCCATTTGTTGCATTACGCACAGCAGAACAATTTGGTGGTGAAGGATTTGGTGGACGTAACTTGCGTCGAGTTTCACGTCGCGCAACTGCAAGTCCTGCAACAGGAAATCATCACTTGCATGAAGAAGAACAAAAAGCTCTTTTGATGGAAGCCTTTAGTCGCTAATCTTTTTTAGTTTTTCCTTTGTGATATCTACCGATAACTTTTCCGATAATTTCTTCTCTCGGGATATCACCCCATTGTCGTGAATCTGTACTGGCATCTTTGTTATCGCCGTGCACAGTTACGAATGAGCCGGTTATGCCCGCGATTCGCTTAATGAATAGAGATGCCACTTCGGCTCGTGAATCCAATGGACGGCGCAGAACGATGAGCTGGCCCACATGTAGGCGCATGCGTGTGGAGTACCAGACTAAGAGCCAGTCCCCATCATTAAAAGTCGGGGCCATTGAGTGCCCAGAAACTCTGACTGTGCCAAATTTGCTCACGAACAGTAGTCTTGCACATAAGTTGTTGGCGTTGTTTGCGTAATTTCGCGAATTAAGGCACAGATATAGCGCTCTTGAAGGAGAGAAACTAATGAAGTTGTTCCAACCAAAGACAGTTGTACTCGCACACTGCGATCTTCCTTGCGGAGTTTATGATCCAGCACAAGCAAAGATCGAAGCACTCTCAGTAAAAGCTTGCATGGAAAAATATGCAGCAAGCAGCGATGCAGATTTTAAATCTCGCTCAGTAGCTATTAAAGAAGAGCGCTCGCACCAAGTTAAAGAGCACCTATGGGTTTTATGGACAGATTATTTCAAGCCAAATCACTTTGAGGCTTATCCTCAGTTGCACACACTATTTAACGATGCAACAAAACTTGCCGGCGCTGCTGGCACAAAGGGAACAAATGATGTTGCAGTTGCAGATAAGTTAATCGCAAAGATTGATGAAATTGCAGAGATCTTTTGGGCAACTAAGAAGTAGTACTCGACTTTATTGATTGAGCAGCGGTTCGGGCGAGGAAAGATACTCGCTCAACCGCTGTTCTTTTTATTACAGCTGATGCAACAAGTCTTTCACCTTCGTAAGATTCACAGATAAAAGTAATTTCACGGCCGTTCACTTCGGTGCAGTTTGCTGACGTACGGAGTTCGCCGCCAATTGCGATACCACCATGGAATTCGAGAGCAATGGATGTTTCAATTGTTGATTCGCCTGTCTCTAGATGTTCGGCGATGGATGCAATAGCTGCGCTTTGCATTGCATTGATTATGAGTGAATTAGCTAGTACTGGTAAATCTCCCACACCAATTGCGACGGCGGTATCGCCGGGGCGAACAATCATCGTTGAAAAAGCGACTGCTCCTACAAGATCTTCAACAGGAACCAACATAAGAATTAAGCCTCTTCGTTAGGGAAGCGATATTCCTCGGTGTGCTCAATATGAATTTCACGCGATTCGATTGTGCCATCTTCATTAATTTCAATGGATATCTCTGTCATTCTAAATTCGCGAACGATATCTGGCGCACCACCCATTGAAACATTGAGAAGTTGTTGATGGATTTGTTCGTGCAACTCTTGTGGAGCGCGTTCATTGCACGATCTACGTAGTACAGATTGCATCAATGCGCGGACGTTCTTCTCATGTTCAATTTCGGCAGCACATTGCGGACATTGCTGAACGTGAACTTCAATGCTTGCAACCTGAGCAGAATCAGATATCTCGCCATCTACAAATAGCAGCACAGAGTGAAGGACGTCTACGCAATTGTCATGATGAATATTGCTCATGATGCGTCCTTCCCATCATCTTTTTTGTCCTTCTTTACCGTGGAATAACCAAGTTCTTTTGCATACTCAGTTAACTTTTCACGTAATTGTTTACGGCCACGGTGCAAGCGAGACATAACTGTTCCGGTTGGAACACCGACTATGTCGGAAATTTCCTTATATGAAAATCCTTCTACGTCAGCTAAATAAACTGCGATACGAAACTCTTCAGGTATTTCTTGTAGCGCTCTTTTGATATCACTATCTGGAAGATTTTCTAACGCCTCAACTTCAGCAGATTTACCTTGATCACTTGTATGTGATGCAGCATCTGCTAATTGCCAATCTTCAACTTCACCAGCACTAAGTTGTGGACGACGTTGATCTTTTCTGTACGTATTAATAAATGTTGTTGTCAGGACGCGATATAGCCACGCCTTTAAGTTTGTGCCTGGCTCGAATTGATGGAAAGAAGTAAATGCTTTTAGATAAGTATCTTGAACCAAGTCGCGCGCATCATCTGGATTACGCGTGTAACGAAGTGCTGCTGCATATAACTGATCAGTGAACGCAAGAGCATCGCGCTCGAACCGATTGGTGCGATCGGCAGCGCTCTCTTTAACTAAATCAGTGGATGACATCGCCGTAAGGCTATCGCTTTGTGGTGGTTAGGCGCATCGCGAAGCGCGCAGTGGCAACGCAAGGAATGATGTGGCAACGTCAAGCGCGCTAGTGAAGAGAAGCGCGCTAGAACAAGGTTTCGGGCTCGCCCAAAGTAATCGGTTCAACAAGGCGAGGGGAGTTATTGCGTACCAGGTTAACTTCTGAGGAAACCGGGCGCGCAACTAAACCATCATCGGGATGTGAGTTGTGCATCAAAGAAATCAAAAAATCTACATCGTGTTGTGCGGGATCAAGCCATGCATCCCATCGATCACGCGGCATCATTACCGGCATACGGCTATGAATAGTTTGCAGATCATTTACAGCTTCGCGCGTGATAATTGCTGCACTCTGAATAACTTCTCCGTCCATGCTCTTCCATGTTGACCAGATTCCTGCAATGGGAAGAGAACGTGTTTTTGATGATGAAATATAAAACGGTTGCTTAGGTGAATATTTTCCAAGTGCCGTTGCCCATTCGTAATATCCATCTGCAGGAATTAAACATCTCTGAGTTCTAAATGCGTTTCGAAATGTTGGTTTTTCATGGATTGATTCTGAACGAGCATTGATTGCATGCGATTGTGATGCTCGCGCTTCCGCTTCGCTTTGATGCCAGTGAGCCATGATTCCCCACGATGCAATAGATAACTCTTTTTGTTCAGCAATGTTTTGAGACGCACGAACAATATAAATTGGATTAGTTGGTGCAATATTCCAACTCGATGGCAACTCTTCGGCAGGGGTCTGCGCACCGATACCGAACTCTTCTGCCAGTTCGGAGGTGTTCAGCGATTGCGCATAACGGCCGCACATAGAGATACAGGTTATCGGTAGACTGATGCATATGTCTGATTCACAAAAGGATAATTCGCACAGTGCGAACGTGGCTATGTGGCCTGCGCCTTTTCGTGGATCAAAACCTGTCAATGCTCGCGTAGTAATCCCTGGTTCAAAATCAGTTACAAACCGAGCATTAATACTTGCAGCACAAGCAACATCGACATCAATTTTGCGCAGACCACTTATTTCTCGCGATAGTGAATTAATGGTTGCAGGACTTCGCCAACTCGGAGTTGATGTGCAAGAAATCGAAGTTGAAAGCAATGCTGGCACCGGCACAAATAACGCCGGCACAAATAACGCCGGCACAAATAACGCCGGCACAAATAACGCCGGCACCAGCACATCAACAAAAGAGTTAGCGTGGAAAATTACCCCTACACCACTTAAGGGACCAGCTGCAATTGATGTTGGTAATGCTGGAACCGTTATGCGCTTCTTGCCACCACTTGCAGCACTTGCACAGGGCGCGATTTCATTCGATGGCGATCCACGTTCACACGAACGTCCACTGGGTCCAGTGATCAAGGCACTAGAAGAACTTGGTATTTCAATTGATCACGGCAATCGTTACAGCCTTCCACTCTCACTCGTTGGTACAGGAAAAATTCCTGGTGGCGAAATTGATATTGATGCGAGTGCATCTAGCCAATTTCTCTCAGCACTTTTGTTAATTGGCCCAAGTACTGTCAATGGAATTACGGCACGACATGTTGGTGGTGAATTGCCATCGATGCCACACATTGAAATGACAGTTGAAATGCTCCGCGATTTTGGAGCCACAGTTCATGTTGATCAAGCCAAAAAAACGTGGCGCGTTGAACCGGGCGCACTACACGGCAAAGATATGGTGATAGAACCAGATTTATCTAACGCTGCACCATTTTTATCAATTGCAATGGTCTGCGGCGGATCCATCACTATTGCAGATTGGCCACAAAAAACCACACAGCCTGGCGATCAATTACGTAATTTACTTCGCGATATGGGTGCAGAGATTTCACTTAATAGCGATGGATTAACACTGACTGCAAATTCAGAAAAATCATCACATCGTGATGCACCAAAAATTATTGGAATCGATGTCGATCTTCATGACGTTGGCGAACTGACGCCCTCTATCGCAGCTCTTGCAGCCCTTGCTGATTCACCTTCACACCTACGCGGAATTGCTCATCTTCGATTACACGAAACTGATCGTCTTGCGGCCCTTACTCGTGAAATCAATTCAATAGGTGGAAAAGTTACCGAAGAGCACAGCGCGCTTCATTTTGAGCCATCATCATTACATGCTGGCGAATTTCACACATACGAAGATCATCGTCTTGCAACAGCTGGCGCTGTAATTGGCTTAGTTACACCTGGAATTGAAGTAGAAAATATTGCTACAACACGCAAAACATTGACTGATTTCCCAGGACTCTGGAAGAGCTTGGTTCAATAGTGAGTAAACGCGTTTATGACGAGAGCGATGCACGTATTCGCCCTGCTCGTAGTACTCGTCCGCGTACAAAGGATCGCCCATCGCATGATGATGCAATAACTGCGTTGGTAACAACTGTCGATCGTGGCAGAACGACGTGCATCACTGAAGAACGTTTAATTGTGACTGCGATGAAGTCGCGCGAATTAGGACCAAAATCTGTTGTTGTTGGTGACATCGTAAGTTTGGTTGGCGATGTGACTGGAACCGAAGGATCACTAGCACGCATCGTTGTTCCGGATTTCATCGAAGAGTATCGGGCACTTGGTGTGCAGATTGTTACGACTTCTAGTAAAACATCTGATCGAGAAGCAGATGTAGCAAAGATTCATACATTGCTCGCAGGTAAAACTTCTGTACTAGTTGGTCACTCTGGTGTTGGAAAATCAACACTTATTAATGATTTAGTTCCACATGCTGGTCGTATTACTGGTGATGTAAATGATGTAACAGGTCGCGGACGCCACACATCATCGAGTGCAATTGCTTTACCACTTTCACCGGATTTAGATCCTGCTGGTGGTTGGGCAATTGATACACCAGGTATTCGCGCATTTGGTTTGGCACATTTAGATCCAAACAAAATCATTGCATCCTTTAGCGATTTATCTGAAGTAGCTGCAACATGTATGCCACGTTGCTCACATAGCGAAGAGAGCTGTCGACTCAACGAATGGGCAGCACCACATGGCACAGTCGATGTTTCACGTATGCGTCGCTTGCAGAGTTTGCGATCACTCCTTGAAATCAAGGACTTTGATTCAGCAATTTCAGAGTAATATCGTCGCAAGAATTCACACCTAAAAATCCATCAAACTCAAAAAAACTTACAGCCTTCATAAATTTTTAGGCGTTAGATTAAGAACAAATGTGCTTACTTTGCCCTGCGTTGTAGACTGAACGTGTGATGGCTACTCAATACTCGCGCGAAGCTGATGTGGCGCTGGCG
>RGSB01000101.1 GCA_010032875.1 Actinomycetota bacterium
CTGCTGTATGACTCTAATGCTCTTAGACAGCGCATCTCTTTGGTATCGAGCATATTTTGGAATGCCAGAAACTTTGGTGTCACCAACCGGCATGCCTGTTAATGCAATTCGCGGCTACTTGGATATGACATCACGATTATTAACTAAATACCAACCCAATCGATTGGTTGCTTGCTTAGAAGGAGATTGGCGTCCATCCTGGCGTGTGGATCTATTTCCCGATTATAAATTAAATCGTCTTGATAAAACTGACGCTGAAGAAGAGCCCGACACCCTAGGCCCACAGATTCCAATTTTATTGGATGTGTTGGATGCCCTTGGAATTCCTATGATTGGAGTGGATGATTATGAAGCTGATGATCTGATGGCCACTTTCAGCGTTACACAAAATGGACCGATCAGAATAGTCACGGGTGATCGGGATTTATTCCAATTAGTTGATGATAAGCGTGATGTTAAGGTTGTTTATTTAGCCAAAGGTATTTCGAATCATGATTTAGTTGATTTGAGTTGGATTGAGAAGAAATATGAAATTCCAGGTGATCGGTACTCTCTCTTTGCCATGATTCGAGGTGATTCATCCGATGGGTTGCCAGGAATTCGCGGTATAGGTGAAAAAGGTGCTGCAGCGATAGCAAAACAGTTCAAAAATTTATCGGAAGTCATGCGTGCCGCTGAGTCAGGGGATGAACGTTTGACTCCAAATCTTCGGAAGAAATTATTGGAAAGTGCGGATTATGCTCTAATCGCCCCAAAACTTGTTAGTTGTGCCCTTGATGTGGCAATTCCTGAGATGAAAATAGATCTGCCTTCAAAACCTAACTCATTTGAAAAAATCATAGCTTTAAAAGATGAGTACGGGTTGGGCGCCAGTATTGATCGAATAATATCTGCTTTGGGTTGGGTATAAATGAAGTACTTACTAGCTGTAATTTTTGCCGCCCTTGCTGCATTTGCCTTTGAACCGTATGGCATATGGCTTTTTGCTGTAATAGGAATGGCTGGTTGGTTCACACTTTTAACACAAAATGGATTGAAAAACCGAATCTTCATCTCATACATCTTTGGTGCTTGTTTACTGCTAATAAACCAGCATTGGACTGGAATCTATGTGGGAAATATTCCTTGGCTTATACTTTGTTTTTCGCAGGCTCTGATTTTTATAATCCCTGCATTATTTGTACAAAAAAATACAAAAAACACTCATTTGATGTTCGCTTTGTCTTATGTTTTAACTGAACTACTTTTGAGAACTGTTCCCTTTACGGGTTTCGGTTGGACTCGATTGAGCTTCACGCAAGTTGAATCTCCATTATCTATTATCTATCCAATCGGGGGAGTTGCCTTAGTTGCCTTTTTTCTGGCGCTGATCAGTAGTGCACGTTCAATAAAGTCCTTTGTTATTGCATCATTATTTCTGGCAATATGTTGGTTTATCCCTGCAAATGTCCAGACCACTGCGCCGATATCAATAGCTTTAGTTCAAGGGGGAGTGGTAAATCTGGGTTTAGATTTCAATAGTAAGCCCCAAGAGGTTTTTAAGCGTCATCTAGATCAATCAATTTTATCGATAAAACCAAATGAGGTTGATTTAGTTATTTGGCCTGAAAATGCAGTGGATGTTGATGTCAATACCAATCCGCAAGTTAATGATTCGATTAAAAAATTATCTTTGATGTTGAACACTCCAATATTAGTCGGAGGTGTGACAAAATCTATCAAGGGTCCTAGAAATCAAGCAATACTCTACAACTCAGACAAAGGGCAGATATATACGAAGCGATATCTGACTCCATTTGGTGAATATTTACCCCTGAGATCTCTTGCCGAGAAGGTTTCAAAATATTCAAATCAGATAACAGATTTCCAAGCAGGGGAGCAAAATACAATTTTTAACGTAAATGCAAGTAGATTTAATACTTTAATTTGCTACGAATTGATCAATGATGTTTTTGTAGCAGAAGCCAAAAATGATTTTCTTGTCATTCAAACAAACAATGCCACTTTTGGTGATACGAATCAACTGGATCAACAACTAAACATCGCCAGAGTTCGGGCCTTGGAATCTGCTAGAGGTATTGCATATGTTTCCACCACCGGTACAACATCTTTTATATCATCTCAAGGAGAGATCCTCAGTAGTTTAGATAAATTTAAACCAGCCACACTCAAAGGCAAAGTTTATGCAACTGAGGGCCTAACATTCCGTCAGTCTTTTGGTCATCTTGTAGAGCCTTTGGCTATGATTGTTTTACTAGTTTTGGTTACAATTAAGGTTAGGAGAAGATCTTGGTCTCAGTATTAGTTGTTGTTCCAACCTATAATGAGTCTGAAAGTATTAGATCCCTCCTGACCCGTTTGGATGCGGCTAGGAAGTTAATTTCTCAGAAGTTTGATGTAGATATCTTGCTAGTTGATGATGATTCACCA
>RGSB01000102.1 GCA_010032875.1 Actinomycetota bacterium
ACTTCTTTTGCAAGTTTAGGATCTTGTGTAATACGTTGATAGAATTTTTCTTTTGTGATGTAGTTCAATGGAACAATGATGCGCTCAATCTCTGTTGTGCCTGCAGCATTGTATCGAAACAATTTGAGATTATTAAACATGGTGCCGAATGCGACAACCATCTTGCGAGTAGTTCGATGATAAAAATGTTGATTGGATAGCATATCAATAATTCTCGTCTATTGATCCAAATGGATTTGTTTCAGTCCAATCAAGAATATTATCTGCTTCTGTTTCAAGAAGAACATTTTCTTCAAACGTATCATTTGCATTTTCTTGTGGATTGTTTGTAAGCATTAGCCATGCTGCACTAGATTCAACACCTTTTACAAGAACATTTGGTGCAAATGATCCCTTAATGTTTCGTATGATTAATTTCTTTGTTGGAAGATCCCAGCTTGAAACATAACCTTTTGCTGTTGCTGTTTCCAAAGATGCTCCTTGATAAACAATCTCATGTTCTCTATAAGTATTTGTTCCACTGTTATTCATTGTATACTCAATTCCATACGCATTTGCATCACCAATTGCATCAATTTCAGCAATGCCTGTTGTAAGTCTTTCACCATTATAACGAAAGACCTCAAGATTTAAACTGTACATATATGGTGCAGATTTACCTAACTGGAAGAAGTTCTTTTCTTCTTCAACAAATTTAATTTCTAGAAGTTTTTGTTGAACACGAAGGTAAATCAAATCGCCTTCTTTTGGAACATTGCGTATTCCAGTTGGAATATTTTTCTCAAATGTTCTTCGCGCAACAGCAACACGTGCTTCTTTTTGAATTTGCAAACCAAACTTTGAGAAAAATTCTTGATTGCCTTCGAAGTCTTGAAATGACTCAAGATACATTTCGAGAGAATATGCAGTTGAGAATGATTTGACAGGATCATCACCAAAGAGACGATCTAATTCAGATTGCGATTCTCTTGGAAGATAATACACATCAATACCATGATTCTTAATGGATTCAATGATCATGTCCTCGATGAGAATTTGCTCTCGAGTTGCATTTTGATTATTGAAATATACTGATGTCATGATATTATCCTGTGATCATCATCGGAGGATATTCGTATGTGTCTCTAAGTTTTTGTTCTAAGACCTCAACCTCTTGTGTTCCCTCTGCTGCAATTTTCTCACCATTTACAACAAGACCACCAGGAAGTGTATAGTTTGCATACTTACTTAAATTTGCACCCCATTGTTTCTTAAACAGTGCAGTTGTATATTCTTTGAGCCAAGAGTCGCTATAAACTTTTGAATAAACAGTTGGATCAATAATTCGATGTGCTTGCATTACGATATAATCATTTTCGTTTAATCTTCCTGCCCAATCCATATAGGCAGTCACACGATTGACTGTTTTGTTATATCGAAACGGAAGTTCACCAGTCACAATCATATCAAGCATAGACAAATGAGTTCTTGCGATATAGTAATAAGTGTAACTAGATGCTGTAAGACTATAGAAATCATTTAGACGAATTTGATAGTTCACATCAAACATGTTAAAGCCTTGAGAGCTCTGTGAACTGATACTTTGTCCAGATATTGGAAGGATTCTTGTAATTCCGACAATATTATCAGACACATCAATGTAACCGTTAGCAATATTTGCTGCAGTTACTTGAGTTGCGAGATAGATTTCTTCTGTGCCGTCGTAATGATATTCTCGAAACTTTGCGAGTGCATCATCAATTCGATCTTCTAATTGATCATCGTCGACGTTAATATCAATTACAGGGAATCCGAGTTTACGGAGACAGTAATCTTTAAGTCCTTCTCGAGTCGTAGGTGTTGCCATTGATTTATTCCGATGTTTTGATTATTTATTTAAGAAGGCAGCGGTCGGTGGAGTGAAGTTATTGACGTAGCGAGCGATGCCTTTAGTGATGCGAAGGTCGTCGATGTAACCAACATATGGATGCGTGCCTTGAGCGCGACCAACTGTAACTTGGTTAGATGCCTGATAGATGCTACTACTTGATGTCCATGTTGCCTGCTGAATGCCATTTCTAAATGTTTTAAATGTTGATCCCTGTCTTGTCAAGGCATAGTGAACCCAAACATCGTTTTCTATTGCTCCCAAAACTTGTGCACTTGCAATATCCCAAGAACTTCCATTACTTGAAATATAAACAACATAGTTCGAACTAGAGATATATCCAAATAACAGAGAATACGAGTCAGTTCCCGCCGACATTTGCAAAATTACGCCTGCACCAGAAGCAGGAGTCGATCGATTAATCCAACATTCAATCGTAAAATCACCAGAACCTAGAGCAAGGTTTGGTGAAGCCGTTGAAAGCAACCAATCTCCAGTCCCATCAAAATACATCGACCCTGTTCCATACTTCTTGGTCGCAGTGTTCACTCGAGCATCGCCG
>RGSB01000103.1 GCA_010032875.1 Actinomycetota bacterium
ATTTGCGTTCGAACATTTGTTCGATAAGATACTAAACCCCACCGACAGTGGCAAGTGGGCTACTTAGCGCAGATAAATGAAGTTAAAAAAGTGTCTCAGCTGGGGGTAGCTCTATTTGTGCTGCCAACTGCGCGCCATTATTTCTTGCATTATTAACCTCATCAGATACTGGCCAAAAGGTTAAGCCCGCATCTGCCTGCTTTATATCAATCATCTTTAAATAATCATTAACCTCTTGTGGGGATAAAGATTTATTACTAAGCCAGGTGCTCCATAAACTCTTTGGCAAGATCACCGGCATCCGGTGATGAATTGGTTTTAATATACCCACCACCTCCCTGGTAATAATGGCAGCAGTTGTAATTGCAGATGAGGTTTGCGGATTTATCCACTGCTCATAAATTCCTGCAATTGCAATAGAGCTTTTATCTTTATTTGAAATATAAAATGGCTGCTTTGGTTTGTATGCACCAAGCTCAGTTGCCCATTCATAATAGCCAGTTGCAGGAATTAAACATCTTCTAGATTTAAAAGCACTCTTAAAGGTTGGTTTTTCTGCAATTGATTCAACCCTTGCGTTAATTGCATTTGATTGCCGAGAGGCATCCTTTGCCCAGGATGGGATTAATCCCCACCGGCCCATCTGTATTTGCCGGCTATCTCCACTTTCGTTATCGGCAGCCACAAATGGAATTGGTGTGGTTGGTGAGATGTTCCAATTACTTGGAGTTAGCGCAACATTGGCATTTCCTGCAGCAAACTCTAAGGCTAGATCCTCACCTGAAATATTTAACGCATACCGTCCACACATGTCCTTAATTCTATCTTTCTAATTTAGGATTAAACAGCAATGCTGCCAATCTGTGTTCCGGCCGCTTCAAGCAATAAAATCACATCAACAATCGCTGTGATCATTAAAACTTTAAAGATCCATTTACTTGAAGAAAGAGTGGTTAAAGCTGCTCCAATTAAACCAACGATAAGAAGCACCTGATTGGGATTTGCGCTATTTAAAGTCAAGGTCAAAGCAATAAGAAGTGCCCCGCAGATAACCCTTGTTTTATTCTTACCCAACCGCTGCGGTAATCCCTTGATTCCAGAGGTTAAATCTTGATCTAAATCTTTCAGTACGTTGGCAAAGTGGGCGGCCACTCCAAATAAGGCACCGGCAAGAACAAGCCAGATCGGCACATTTTGATCAGTTGCGATCACGATTGATGAAACAAAAGCTGCAAAAGCTAGGGCGTATGGCAGTGGTGAAAGCACGGTTGATTTGAAGTAGAAGTTATATGCCACACCCATACCAACGCCGAATAGGTAAAGGCTGCCACCTTTTATGCCAAGTGGCCCAAATAAGTTAACAACTACTGTAATAGGAGTAGTAATTTTAACTGCACGAAGTAATGAAGTCTTCGTTAACTCACCGCTAACTAATGGCTTACCCATACGATTATGTTTTAAATCATCCTGGTAATCATTTAGATCATTGGTCCAACCAACTAGTAATTGGCCTAGAAAAACGCCAATGGAAATAAAGTAGGCGGGGCCTTCCCACCATAATGCAGTTGCTAATAGGAAGGAAACTAAAGTAACCGCAAGGGTTGGTCCTAAATGACTAGCCCTTAATAGAGAACGCAACGTTACTTATTGCCGATTGCTTTTTTAAGATCTATGTACTCTTCGCAATTGACTCCACACAAACTCTTTAACTTATCTAAATTCTTCTTTGCATCACTAGTTTTTTTAGTTAGCATGAATAATTCACCTTGATACTCCAAGGCACCTAAATGGTTGGGGTCAATCTTTAGCGCTTTTACATAATAAGTAGCAGCTGGCTTATATTGCTTTAAATTTCTAGCGCTATACCCTAGTAAGTTATTGATATCAGCATTATTTGGGAAAGCTTTATCAGCCACTTTTAAAGCGCTCAATGCTGCTGAGAAATTTTTTGCTTCAATTAATGACCTTATCTTGGTTAACTCTGTATTTACATTCTTAGCAGCCACCGATGGGACTGGCGTTGGTGTTGCTACTGGCGTTGGTGTTGTCCTGGCCGGGGTTGGAGTTGCGCTCACAACTGGGGCAGGAGTTGATTCAACACGATCTGCAGCATTAGCGGCAGGCATGCTTGTTAACAAAAGTGATACCAACACTATTTTTCTCATGATCAAATTTTAGCCAGGTGAAAGGTTAAAAGGATATAAAGGGAAGTGTTATTTAAACTACAAAATTGACTAGTTTAGGCGCAACAGTAATTACTTTACTTACTGTTAACCCAGCAGTAGCCGCCTTTATCTCAAGGTTCTCCTTAGCCAATTTTTCTAACTCATCCTTTGAAATATTTGGAGATACTTCAATACGATCTTTAATTTTGCCATTAACTTGCAAGATTGCAATTACA
>RGSB01000104.1 GCA_010032875.1 Actinomycetota bacterium
TGTCAACATGGTATTCGAATTCTTCTAGCGAGCGATTAACAATACCAGGATCTGTGCTAGCCAGTACACAGAACTGACCAGGATGAAAATCAAGGCGAACGTTCCGCCTACGAGCAAGCTCGCCCACAACAGGAAAATGGCGCTCGCAATAATCCCTAACGTCAGCACGACGCCAAAAATAGCTCCAAGTAGGTTCGGTATAAGCAGGCAAGATATCACTACCAAGACGAACCATCCTAAGATGTGCATCTAGATTACCAACCCTTTCCACCAAGAGTCTTATACTCTCAATGTTATGGACCATGAGATCCCAGAGACATTGTTCGGCAACTTCACGAGTCTGTCTGTTCAACCAGGTAATAGTCGTGACTCTGGTATTTAGTTGCTTGGCAGCATCCTTGGGTTTGAATCCGTCAATTTGTTCGACGGTGTCAATCCACTTACAGCAAAATCCAATTTTCATCAATAAAATCCCATGTTACGACGTTTAACTTTGGGCGCATGGATCTGACTATGGAAAAGCTCAGCCAGAGTCTTTTCTCCGGTCATGCGATCTATGCCCAATTTGTCAGCCAGGACCTGATGCTCGGTTTCCTGCATGGCACGAAACTCTAGAACATCAAAACAACGACCTGGGCGAATTAGTGCTGGATCTATGTCCTTGATGCTGGGCAGGTTAGTACTAAAGATCATTTTCTTACCCTTGCTGGTAATTAGGCCATCACCAACGTTTAGGAACTTGTGCATGACATCGTTACCTTCGGTTCTGCTGCCTAAAAAGGTATCGGCGTCTTCCAGTATCATGACATTGTTCTGTCCTTCGACAAAGCGAGCAAAGATATAATCTTTTTCCAGGATGCTGGCATCATAGCTTACCAGAGCATTGGTCTTGGTATACTGAAGTAAGCCACGAATAAAACTGGTCTTGCCTGTGCCCGGAGGACCTAACAGTACCAGCACACTAGCCGAACTGTCCATGTAGTCATCGTAATATTCGAACAAGTCCTTGCTAAGGAATGGATACATTTCGGGCAAGGGCTGCTTTTCGTCGGTAATGGGAACAGTAGCACTGTTGCCGTCCGAAGTATACATCCATTCAACAAAGCTCTTGGCAATGGTAAATTCTTCGCTGAGCTTCTTGCTCCAAGAGCCAACGAAATCTTTGCCGCCTACAAACTTGACTCTGACCATGTTGGAGTCTGCACCATATTCCCAGTAGCAATCGTCTGCAAAGAACACATAGCCATGATCTTCGCTCATGCTAAAGATACGTTTGGGCTCTTTAAGAGCTGCAATAAACTTTCTGACTGTACGAACATCGGTCAGCAAATAGATGCGCTCCAGCTCAACATCTTTGTTGGCCAAGAATCTTTTCTGCAGTATCTGACTGGTAATAATATCGTCTACACTGCTGGCCGCCATGTGAAAGGGGTTATGGGTTAGGTCATCAAACATGTGCGGTCCTGGTATGTCATCGGTATAGTGTTGAGGCATAAGACTGTCTTTTCGTTTGTTGCGTTTACGAGACAAACCTCTGTAAGGATTACCTCGTGCAATCTTAAGAAAGTGGTCAATTTCTTGTCTAGTAGGCATTAGTAGTATCTGTGTTTGAAGGTCCAGGACTGGATCTGTTCAGGAGTGAACTCGAGTTCATGATCTTTACAAAAGTTTTTAATCAAAGTATTAACGCCTGCGTCGGTAAAGATACTGTTGTGTAGAGACATGTAACCAGCATCCAATGCCCGTGAATAACTACCCTTGTGAAAGCCAAATACATTGTACAAGGCATATCTGTAAGATCCCTGATCATCGAGCTCGGCTTTGCATATCCTTCGAACCACAGCACAAAAAACGTCGATCTGTTCGTCTACGCTTAGGCTGTCCCAAAGTTTCTCGCTACGATCTTTATCTATAAGCATGTTTTCTTTCATGCTGTCTCGGAGTTCGTCCCAGGCGGCCTGTTTTTCTGGATCATCGAACATCATCTATATCCTCCTTAGAGCCAGGGAAACGAGAACTGGCATATTTAACAATAAGTACACTTAGTGTCAGTATAAAGATAGTTATGCTGGTTGTCAAGACTTCCATGCCATGATCGTCGGCTTCGGTCATGACTTCTATTAAATGACGAGTCATGGCAGTTATGCCTATGTAGATCAGGAACCTAACTGGCATGCGATTGGTCTTGAAATAGATGCCTACCATGGCACCAATTTCCAGGTAAATAAACAATAACAGTATGTCGTTGATGCCAGCATAGCCCTGCATGCCCATGACCATGAAAGCCATGGCAGCACTATACACGGTCATGCTGCCTATGGCAAACAGTGCTATGTAATGAAAAAATCCTACTAGGTTATTACCAAAACTTTTGACCCAATCATTCATCTTCTTTTAGAT
>RGSB01000105.1 GCA_010032875.1 Actinomycetota bacterium
AAAACATTTGGCGCCGATGACATTGCAAATAATCTGCCACGCGTAGCGAAGGCTGTGCGAACACTGCATGGAGCAAAGCCATTCGTGAGTGATTTCAATATGTTTACTCTGCAAAAACGATACTTAGATATTGTGCAATCAAATAACTTTATTTATCCAGATAAGTATTTGGATTACGAAGGCCACGTTGCAGATCTCAAGAAGGCGTTGTCAGTTTTGCCTGCAGAGATAGTTCCGTGCAACAACGATTTATTGCCGGGTAACTTCATCGACGATGGTGAGAAGATCTGGCTGATTGATTACGAATATTCAGGCAATAACGACGCCTGCTTTGAGCTTGGAAATATCTGGGCTGAAGCATTCTTGGAGTACGACGCATTGGTTGAACTCATTGACGCGTACTACGGAGCACATCGTCCAGAGAAAATTGCACGTGCATGGTTGCAATCTTTGATGGCAAAGTATGGATGGACTCTGTGGGCTGCAATCCAGGCATCTATTTCAGATATTGATTTTGATTTCCGCGCATGGGGCGGAGAAAAGTTTGATCTAGCTCAGAGCCAATTTACATCTGAGCTATTTAAGAAATCACTGGTTGCTGCAGCGACAAAGTAAAACGGGCCCACCGCAGTTGCGGCGAGCCCGTTTAATTACTTTAAATTAAGCAGAAACAACAGTGATATTTACAGTTGCAACAACTCCGTGTGCAAGTGAAACCTTCGCTGTGTGCTTTCCGATCTTCTTGATGTGGCCAGTGATCTTGATGCTGTGACGATCAATGTCATTACCTGTGGCTGACTTGATTGCTGCTGCAACATCTTTATCTGTTACTGAACCGAATAGACGTCCGCCAGTTCCAACTTTGACCGCAATGCTCACGGTTGCTTCCTCGAGAGCTGACTTAATCTCTTTTGCGTGGTCGATATCGCGAACTTCGCGAGCGCGACGTGCACGACGAATGCCTTCGATCTGCTTCTCGCCGCCTTCTGACCATGCAATTGCGCTTCCGCGTGGCAATAAGTAATTGCGTGCGAAACCATCTTTTACGGTAACAACATCTCCTGCTGCACCAAGCTTTGGAACTTCACGAGTAAGGATTAGTTTCATGGTTCATATCTCCTTATCGAGCACTTGATGTGTAAGGCAACAGCGCAACTTCACGGCTGTTCTTCACAGCAGTAGCAATTGAGCGTTGGTGTTGTGTACATGCACCAGTTACACGACGAGCACGGATCTTGCCGCGATCGGAGATGTATTTACGCAAAGTAGCAATATCTTTGTAATCGATATATGTAACTTTGTTCTGGCAGAAGCTGCATGGCTTCTTCTTAAACTTCTTATTAAGAGCAGCAGCTTTCGCGCCCTTATTCTTTGGCTCTTTTAGAGCTCTGTTATTTCTTGCTCCCATTGTGGTGCTCCTTTTCGGGCCCTTCTTCTAATTACTTAGTCGAAGGAATGGATGGATAGGTTTATTTAGAATGGTGGTTCGTCGTTGGTGGTGGTTGCCCATCCGCCGCCGGCTGTTGTTGTAGAGGCTGCAGCCCATGGATCATCTGAGAAAGTTTCAGTAGATGCAGCAGGTGAACCAAATGAACCAGAAGATGCACCACCGGCAGCACGTTGTGTACGTGTCACCTTTGCAGTTGCACTTCGTAGTGATGGACCAACTTCATCAACTTCTACCTCAAACACTGTGCGCTTTTCGCCTTCTTTAGTTTCATACGAACGTTGCTTCAGACGACCTGAAAGAATTACGCGCATTCCTTTTGTCAGTGACTCTGCAACATTTTCTGCTGCTTGACGCCAGATCTGACATTGTAAAAAGAGACTCTCGCCATCTTTCCACTCATTGGTTTGCTTATCTAAGTATCGAGGTGTTGAGGCAACACGAAATTTCGCTACGGCCGCACCTGATGGTGTGAAACGTAGTTCTGGATCATCGACAAGGTTGCCGATCATTGTGATTGTTGTATCTCCTGCTGCCATTTCTTTTCCTCTTTCTCTGCGTATCTACTCTGGGGTCCGTGCTAAACGGATACTCGTCAAAGTATCGGATTACTCCGATAATTTACTCTGGACGAATAACCTTTGTGCGTAAGACTGACTCATTCAAATTGAGTTGGCGATCCAACTCTTTGATGGCAGCTGGTTCGCAGTGCATATCTACAACTGCGTAAATGCCTTCGGCTTTCTTCAAAATTTCAAAGGACATGCGACGTCGGCCCCACACATCGAGCTTGTCGACGCGGCCTCCGCTCTCTTTGATGATTTTGAGATAAGTCTCAAGGCTTGGTGTGACTGTGCGTTCTTCAAGTTCTGGATCAAGAATGACCATTAATTCATAGTGACGCATGCGTTAACCCGACCTCCTCTGGACTAAGACGGCCACAGTATTTC
>RGSB01000106.1 GCA_010032875.1 Actinomycetota bacterium
AGGAGAGTACCTATCTCTTGAAGCAAGATCGCGAGACATACTTGAAGAAACGGCATCTAGAAACCCCGACTTGCTAGACCAAATTGATTTCTTCACGATGGAAACTTGTTTGTGTTCATTCAAGAAAATCTTTCGTGAACATCATGGAAGATATCTTGGCTACTATCTTGATCGCCAATCTGAAGAAATTCAGCAAGCAGAGAAAGATGGTTGGACTGGTATTGAGTGGAATGTGTTATGGCAAGCACGCCATGAGACACTTGATCCAAGACTTGCTCCAAGAAATAAAATCAACAAAGAAAAGTTTACTTATTTCATTCGAACAGGTAGAATAGATCGAATGAATTGGATGTTCCAAGACGAAGAAGAAGTGAAGGAAGGATTGGAGGCATTATGGTGAAAGTGATTGCAATGGGTGGTGAGCCAGCAACTGGCAAGACCACTCTGATGTTCAAACTGATTTCGATGGCTGATGATTGGGTTACTTGCAAGCCAGAGAAACTATTGGATGCGATGTTTTCCAAGAAATTGAATCTGTATATTCTTGGCAAGTATGTAAATGATGGTAATGTGTTCCAGGGAACTGATCGTTTGTCAATGGCTGTGCAACCAGATGCCGATAAATTCTTCGGCAATCTTGCATTTGAAATGAGTGCAGAAAATGAATCTGTGAATGTGATCTTTGAAGGTGATCGTCTGTTCAATGGCAAGATGCTTGATCGTCTTTCTGAACTGTTCCCAAATGATTTCAAAGTGTTGATTCTTACAGTAAAGGATAGCACTCTTGATCAGCGTCACATTGATCGCAAAGATGATCAAGATGATAAGTTTAAGAATTCTCGTAAGACCAAAATCTCGAATATCATGGGGTCGCTGACGCTCATGGACTATATAGAGACAATGGTCAACGAAAACCTCGATGATCAGGCAAAGATCATTGACTATATTAGAAAATATTACAACTGGAGTGAATAATTATGCAGTTAGAAGTATCTGTTGAAGAGTTGCGCAAGAAAAAACTATTCGTAGCAACTCCAATGTATGGTGGTATGTCACATGGCATGTATGTGAAGTCTTGCCTTGACCTTCAAGGAATCTGCACTCAATACGGTATTGAAGTTCGATTCTCGTTTATCTTTAATGAATCTCTAATCACAAGAGCACGTAACTATCTCGTTGATGAGTTCCTTCGCGCAGAAGGTTTCACTCATATGCTCTTTATTGACTCTGACATTCACTTCGATCCACGTGACGTAATTGCATGTCTTGCACTTGATAAAGAAATTGTTGGTGGACCATATCCGAAGAAATCTATCAAATGGGGTGCAATTAAAGAAGCAGTCAAACGTCATCCTGATATTGATGCAGGTGAACTTGAGAAACTTGCTGGCGACTTTGTCTTCAATCCAGCACCAGGCACAACAAAGTTTAGTGTTGCTGAACCAATTGAAGTTCTTGAAATTGGCACAGGCTTTATGCTTATCAAGCGAGAAGTCTTCCACAAAATGAAAGAAGCATTCCCAATGATTCGCTACAAGCCAGATCATGTTGGTCAAGCAAACTTTGATGGCTCACGTTATATTCATGCATATTTTGACACTGTAATTGATTACAAAGACAGTATCACTGCTGGTGGATCAGATCGTTATCTTTCTGAAGACTATATGTTCTGTCAGATGTGGAGAAAGATCGGTGGTCAAATTTGGCTCTGCCCATGGATGAAGACGCATCACATTGGCACCTATCCATTTACTGGTGATATGCCCGCAGTAGCCAACTGGGTGGGTAGTTTGTAATTACTTTTGTTATAAATAGAGATGTCCCTCGCGGAACGCCAATTCCCAGGGACTCTAGTAACTGTAAAGGAGTATACCAGCATGTCTATTTATACCTATAAGATTACGCATAAAATTAGTGAGGCTCTAGGAATAGAGCCTCATGAGATTCCCTCACTCAGCGATCAAGAAATTGATATAATTCCAGAAGATGCTAAGAATTATGGAATTTCGGGTGGAGTTACCCCGACTACATGGAAAACTGGACATATACCATGGAATAAAGGTCGTGTAGTATCTGAAGAAGAACGAAAACGACTAAAGAAAATGTGCGAGAATAGAGTTCCTTGGAATAAAGGTAAAACAGGTTTGCAAAAACATTCAGAAGAATGGAAAGCAAATCATAGTTTAAAACTAAAAGGCAGAAAAAACTCTATAGAACATAATGAAAATATTGGAAAAGCCCAAAAAGGAAAACCAAAATCTTATCTGAAAAGAGACGATAAAGGCAAATTTATGAAAAAGGTGAGCATATGCTGATTGGTTTAGTTGGATTTATAAACTG
>RGSB01000107.1 GCA_010032875.1 Actinomycetota bacterium
GCATTAGCTAAAAAACCGCAGGATCGTTATCAATCAGCTGGCTTAATGCTTGATGATTTGCATCGCGTGCGCACTGGCCAAGCAGTGACAACAAAGATTGCGCGTACCAAAGTTTCTCGCCGCACAGTTTTAAACTCCGTTATGGCCCTTGTTGTAACACTTGCCGTAGCAACTGGTGGCGTCTTCTTATCTCGTTCAGATTCATCTGTTGGCGCAGATGGAATTCCAAATGTTGTTGGATTGACGCAGATTGCAGCGCAAGCTCTGCTGACTGATTACACCGTCACTGTTCAGCGTGCACATGATTCGAGAATTCCAAAAGATCGCGTAGCAAGCCAGTTCCCGCTTGCTACAACTCGCGCTGCAAAGGGTTCTGGTGTGATCATCACAATTTCAGATGGACCTGGTGATGCAATTGTTCCTACTGATCTCGTTGGTTTATCACTCATAGATGCGCGCAATGCTTTGGCTGCAGTTGGATTAGTTATTTCATCAACGCAAGCAGTACCTGCAGATCGTCCGCAAGGAACAGTATTAAAAGTAACTCCCGAACCAGGTTCAACAATTTCTGCAGGTAGCGGTGTTGTATTGCAAATTGCTAGTGGTGAAGTTGAAGTTCCATCACTGATTGGAATCGATGCAATACAAGCAAAAACTTTATTGGTCCAGGCAGGTTTCTTAGTTCGCGAAGTTGAAGCATTTGATGCGAATCAACCTGCTGGCGTTGTTATTAGACAAGCACCAGATGCGGGTTCGACACAAACTATTGGCCAACCAGTAACAATTACAATTAATAAAGCGCCGTAATTAAGCACTAATAACTGGAGATAAACCCACTGCTTTCTTCTGTGCGTTTGTGTCTCCACACTGTGTTAACCAATTAGCAAGAAGTTTGTGTCCGTGTTCGGTAAGCACTGACTCGGGGTGAAATTGCACGCCTTCGATCGGAAGTGTTTTGTGGCGCATCGACATAACAACACCAGATTCTGTGCGGCCTGTAACTTCTAGTTGCTCACCGATTGTTGCTGGCTCTACTGCAAGTGAGTGATAACGAGTTGCAGTAAATGGTGATGGCAAATTATTTAATACGCCAGCGCCTTCGTGAATTACTTGCGAAGTTTTACCATGCAATAACTCTGGTGCGCGCGAAACTGTTGCACCAAATGCGACGCCAATTGCTTGGTGACCAAGACAGACTCCAAAGAGTGGAATCTCTTTCTCGGCACAGTAATTAATCATGTCGATACTGACTCCCGCTTTTTCCGGGGTGCCAGGTCCTGGAGAAATAAGAACGCCGTCGTACTTACTTGCTTCATCGGCTGTGACTTCATCGTTTCGCACAACGGTGCACTCGGCCCCAAGTTGGCCTAGGTATTGCACCAAGTTAAAGACAAAGGAGTCATAGTTATCTACGACGAGGATCTTGGTAGCCATGTGCCAATTATGAAGGTTTCGGTGTAACCTCGCCTCATGCCAAAATCAAAGCTACGCAAGAAAGTTCAAAAGGCGCACGCACACGAGCAGGACGTTGTTGATCACACGCCCGCACTTGCTGAAAGTCCAAAGTGGTTAGCACCAACAATGGTTGCTGCATTTCTCGTAGGACTCTTCTGGATTGTGGTCTTTTATGTGACTCAGACCAGCTATCCAATCCCA
The DNA here is from genome assembly GCA_010032875.1 of Actinomycetota bacterium. Lineage (GTDB taxonomy): Bacteria > Actinomycetota > Actinomycetes > Nanopelagicales > Nanopelagicaceae > Planktophila. The sequence goes on from RGSB01000107.1 coordinate 1,657, forward strand.
GGTATTGGCGCGTGGAACATGGTTATCGGATTTAGCTTTATTGGATTTGGATTTACACTCGCCACTAAATGGCGCTAATTACACGCGTGTAATTCGGTGTGCCCGCCAATCGACGCCGCCGATAACAAAGCCGAGTGCAAAGTTAATTCCCACGATTACGGCGATGCTCTTAACTTCTAGACCATACCTCTTGCTGACAACTGCGAATGCACCAAAGAGTCCGAAAACCGCGCCGGATACTCCAACTGAGTATTGGTAAGTCGAAGCTAAATACGAAGAGAGTAGCGATCCACTAATAAGGGAGACAAAGAAAATAATTAAGAATCCTGATTTTCCAAAAGCAGATTCAATTGGATTACCTAGAGCCATGAGCGCATAGAGATTAAAACCTAAGTGAAATATTCCACCATGAACGAGTGCAACAGTAAGTAAGCGATACCACTCACCCGTTGACATTAAGTAATCAATGTTGGGAAGTGCAAAACGATTCTCTAAGCCGCCAAAAACAAGATTAAAAAGATAAGCCGCAGCAATAATCGTAATAATTGTTGTTGTGGCTGAGCGCTTCAGTGAAGCCATAAATTACTTAACTGTGACGCTATTAATTGTTATTGGTGTAACTGGCTTATCTTGAGCGCCAGTCTTTGCCTTTGCAATTGCATCAACAACGCCTTGGCTTGC
>RGSB01000108.1 GCA_010032875.1 Actinomycetota bacterium
CAGAGATTCCGGCCAGTGCGGTTGGTACTGCTAAATCATCATTCATCGCATCAGAAAAAGTAGCGTTAACAACTGGGGTTGGTTGGACGCCAAGGATTTCTACTGAACGCTGTAAGAAAGATTCGATACGGCGAAAAGCTGTTGCGGACTCTTCTAGTGCGCCCATAGAAAACTCGAGCATCGAACGGTAATGCGCGCCACCGAGATACCAACGTAATTCAATACCGCGAACACTTTTGAGCAACTCTGCAACCTGCAATGAGTTACCGAGTGACTTACTCATTTTTTCACCAGATGCTGTAACCCAGGCATTGTGCATCCAAAGTTTTGCAAATGGATACCCAGCTGCTTCTGATTGTGCAATTTCATTTTCATGGTGTGGGAAAACTAAATCTAATCCGCCGCCATGAATATCAAATGCTTCGCCTAAATATGTATGTGCCATTGCAGAACACTCAAGATGCCAACCAGGACGACCTGCTCCCCACGGAGTTGGCCATGATGGATCTCCCGGCTTTGCAGCTTTCCATAATGCGAAGTCTCGTGGATCTTTTTTATATGTTTCATCCGCATCGGCTGCTGGTTGTAAATCATCAAGTTTTTGGCGAGAGAGAGTGAGATAAGAAGTTAGTTTGCGAACTTCAAGATAAACATCTCCATTGCCGGGTGCATAGGCAGCTCCGCGTTCGATGAGCTTTTGCATTAATTCGATCATCTGCGTCACGTGACCAGTTGCTCGTGGTTCATATGTTGGTGGCATCACGTTCAGTGCATCATAAGCATCCGCAAAAGCACGTTCGTACTTCATAGCAACTGCCCACCACGGCATTTCTTCATGAACAGCTTTGTGCAAAATTTTGTCATCAATATCTGTGACGTTTCGAATAAATGTCACGTTGTAGCCACTCTTTGTCAGCCAGCGGCGCAAAATATCGAAGTTGACTCCACTTCGAACGTGACCAATGTGTGGTGGTGCTTGCACTGTTGCGCCGCAGAGATAAATAGATGCTTCGCCATCTTTAATTGATTTAAAGGGTGCAGTGGTTCGCGTCAAAGTGTCATATAAATGCAGCGAACTCATTAGGCAATTCTACCCTTGCTTAATGAGCAGAGCTGACGCGATTGCTGCGATACCGCGACCTTCGCCAGTTAAACCCATGCCATCTGTTGTTGTCGCGAGTACTGAAACATTTGCGCCACCAAGTGCGGCTGACAGCGTTGAGATTGCCTCACTTCTGCGCCCTGCAAGTTTTGGGCGATTGCCAATAATTTGCACAGTGACATTTGAAATCACATAACCAGCAGCCGTAATTTTCTGCATCGTCTCTTTTAACAATGTGATTCCTGATGCGCCCGCATACTCTGGTTTATCTGTTCCAAAGTTTGTTCCAAGATCTCCTAGTTGCGCCGCGGCAAATAGCGCATCGCATATTGCGTGCGCAGCAACGTCGCCATCAGAGTGGCCAGCCACGCCTGTTTCATTTGGCCAATGCAATCCCGCAAGCCAGAGCTCACGTCCATCTTCAAATGCGTGCGAATCAACACCCACACCAGTTCTAAATTCTGAAGATGTACCGAGCATTGAAAGTGCTATTCTGAAGATGTACCGAGCATTGAAAGTGCTGTTGCGAGATCTGAAGGTGTAGTTATTTTTAATGCGCGTTCTTCGCCATTGATAATCAAAACTTTGTGACCAAGTGCTTCAACAAGTGCACCATCATCGGTTGCTTGGGCACCACTTGCATGAGCCTTCTTAAGAACCCCAAGATCAAAACCTTGCGGGGTTTGTACACGTCGAAGTGATGAACGATCTGGGGTTGCTGTGACGTGTCCGCCTGCATCAATACTTTTAACCGTATCGATTAGTTCAAGTCCAGGGATTACTGCTGATTCGCCCTGAACTAGTGCAGTTAAAACACGGTGCGCTAAATCTGTGGTTGCAAGTGCGCGCGCAGCATCATGAACTAAAACATATTTGTGTGTGTCGCTAAGGGCTGCGATTCCTGCTCGCACGCTATCGGATCGTGTTGTGCCACCGACAACAACTTTTATCTCGGCACCCACCAACTCTTGAATCTGTTTTTCATATCCAGCCGGTGCACAAATAACTATTTCAGATGCAATTGGCGATAACGCTGCAACAGCGTGTTCGATAAGAGTGCGATTGCCGAGAGTGATTAACGCTTTAGGAAGTGTGGCGCCAAATCTTTCGCCACTGCCAGCGGCTGCAATGATGGC
>RGSB01000109.1 GCA_010032875.1 Actinomycetota bacterium
GACTTTGACAAAGGCTATTACAGATATAAAGACTTTGAGGCTGCAAATGTTTAATGAAACATACACAGAAGAACAAGTAGAGCGAGTCCTAAATGGGGTAGGTATTGAACCTGCATCAGAGACAGAAAGTAACTTTATGGTTTTCTGTCCGTTTCATAATAATTCTCGTACGCCAGCAGGAACTGTATCCAAGGAAAAGGGTTTGTTCTTTTGCTTTGGCTGCCAGACAAGCAAGAATCTTGTAGAGTTTGTTATGGCTATATCAAATAGATCTTATTTTGAATCTGTTAGATATATTAAGCAGAAAGATAGCGAGACAGACATTACACAACTTGTAAACAAAAAGTTGTATGTTGCTCCTGAGTTTGTACAGTTTGACGAGGTATTAATCAAGAGGCTAAACAATCAAGCACTAGAAACACCAAGAGCCATGAACTATTTCCATAGTCGTAGAATAACAGAGGCATCTATTAATAAGTTTGCTCTTGGATATTCAGACAAGCAAGACTATGTAACAATACCAGTTCAGTCTCCAGACGGTATGACTATTGGTTTTGTAGCAAGATCTATAGAAGGCAAAGAATTTAAAAATACACCAGGTCTTCCAAAATCAAAGATACTATTTAATCTTCATAGAGTTAGATCGTCTAAATTTATTTATGTAGTTGAATCATCTTTTGATGCAATCAGATTAGACCAAGTAGGTTTCCCCGCAGTTGCTACCCTAGGGGCTAATGTTTCATCTGTTCAGATGGATCTATTGGAAAAGTATTTCAGCGATGTTATACTTGTAGCAGACAATGATGAAGCAGGTTCTACAATGATAGAGCGTATTGTTGGAAAGATAGGCTCAAAAGTATCTGTTGTAAACATTGACAAAAAATACAAAGACATAGGCGAAATGAGCGACGAGGAAATCAAAAAACTAGAATATAAGTTTGACAACTCTATAGTCGCTATGCTAAAATAGAAAAAACAAGGAGAAACAATGACAATAGTAAAAGGGCTAAAGAATATCAACGCTCTAGTTGATAAGCCAAAATATGAAGGTACTGGATCAAAAGTCCGCTGGCTCAAGTTGGCAGACGGTCAATCAGTAAAAATTCGTTTCATTGAAGAGTTGGATGAAGACTCTTCTAACTACAATGACAAGCGTGGTCTTGCTCTTGTTGTTAAGGAACATACAAACCCAAAGGACTACAAGCGCCGTGCTCTAGACACAATGGAAGCAGAAGGCCGTGACTGGGCAGAAGAAATGCATCGTAAAGATCCAAAGGCTGGATGGCGAGCACGTCTTCGTTTCTACTGCAATGTGTTAGTAGACGATGGTCTTGAAGAGCCATATGTTGCTGTTTGGGCAATGGGTGTAAGCAAGCAATCTGCATTTAATACAATTCGTGAGTATGCACTAGAAACTGGTAGCATCTCAAACCTAACATGGAAGTTGAAGCGTAACGGTCAGGGAACTGAAACAAGTTACACACTTATTCCAGGAGTTCCAGATAAGGAACCATATGACTGGTCTAAGGTTGAGCCATTCCCACTAGAGAAGGCTCTCAACAAAATTCCATACGCTGAACAAGAGGCATTCTATCTCGGATTTGATACACCATCTGCTGGTTCATCAAATATTGAGTGGTAATTAACTAGTGTCTTACGTTGGGCTTCATGTCCACACCCATTACTCTTTGATGGATGGTGTGGCAACTCCGCAGGAATATGTAAAACGTGCCGTTGAACTCGGTATGCCTGCAATTGCGATTACAGATCACGGTACTCTATCAGGGCACCGTGAGATGTATCGTACCTGCAAGGAAGCGGGTATTAAACCTATTCTTGGCATAGAAGGATATATTGCATACGATAGATTTGATAAGCGTGATAAGTCCGAAAGAACTGGTCCACTTGATCTTAACTATTTTCATATTGTTCTTCTTGCCAAGAACCAACAGGGCCTAGAAAATCTAAATAAACTAAATGAAATTGGCTGGACAGAAGGTTTTTATAAAAAGCCAAGAATTGATTTTGAAGTTCTACAGAAATACAAAGAAGGCATTATTGTTTTATCTGCCTGCATGAGTGGACTCATTGCAAAAGCAATTGAGGTAGGAGAGTATGCAGAAGCAAAGAAACATATTGAATGGTTTAAAGATAATTTTGGTGATGATTTCTATATTGAAGTTATGCCACATAACAAACAAGAGATTAACGAGTCGCTTGT
>RGSB01000110.1 GCA_010032875.1 Actinomycetota bacterium
ACTGCAGTAAATCAAAATGTACAGACAGGTGATATGACAAATCGTAACATTAATCAGACTGAGATTACTCAAAGAGTCATACAGCCTCCACCGACTGCCATAGCTCCTGCCATGATGTCTGGCGGTAGTCCAGACCTTTGTACTACAGGTGTATCAGGTGCAGCACAGACTCAGTTCTTAGGTTTTGCCTTAGGTGGTACACAAAGGGACATGAATTGCGAACGATTGAAACTAAGCAAGACATTATATGACATGGGCATGAAGGTTGCTGCAGTTGCTACCATGTGTCAGGATCGTAGAGTATTCGATGCCATGATGCAGGCTGGTACTCCCTGCCCATACGAAGGCATGATAGGCGAGCAAGCCAAAGAAGCCTGGTTAAAGAATCCAGACAAAATGCCTAAGCCAGTCAAAGAAGGTTAAATGGAAGAATTTAATCACAAGCATTTTAACTATAAGTGGACCAAGGGCTTTGGCATAGCCATATTCATTGCCTTGGTTTTACTTGTAGGCAGTGCTTATGCTCAGGTTGTGTCGGGCTCTGTGAATACTCCTAGCGGGTATAGCATTGACTCCATTTCAGGTAATTTGATACCTTATGATAGTAGTCTAAAAACCAATAACGGTTGGACTAGCACTACCGGATCAGCAGGCAATTGGTCTCCTTATGGTAGCCCACAGGGTAGTTTTGATCCAAGCAATGGTTATACTTTTAGTTATCTTGGTGAGGAAATGGGTGTTGCGGGTATTAATCTTAGTAATATAGTTCATGGATATCAGAATACCAGCGCAGTATTCGTTACAGGATTCATCTACGGTATAAAGTATCGTTTCCCCTGCGCTAATAGTATAGGTGGTAGTTGTGAAAACTTAAGTGGGCCTCAAGATACATTAAGAGTAGAGGTAGGCTATTATCCATCTACAGGTGCTGCTACTTTTTATACACATCAGCTAGGTTTAAAAAATATTAACGACGGTAATCCTGCTTATAACCCGAACTGGCAAACACTTGCAGAAACTGTTACCTTTGCTGGAGCTAAACCTTTGGCGCAAGCTGGTTCAGTAAACATGGGCATCTATGGAATGGATGCAGGTTTCTGGGCCTGTTTACCTAATGCTGGAGCTCCTAACAGTTGTTATGGTCCTCAGGTAAAAGATGCGTATGTTAGAGCAACCTATAGTGTTGATCCTTGCATTCTAAATCCTGCTTTCAATCCTAGTTGTCCGGGATTTAATAATATTCTTCAGAACGGTCAAAGTCCTTTGATTTGGTTCGGATATAACATAGCACAAAAATTGCCACACATAGGTGGAGGTGTACAGTTGCATGGATTCGACTATGGCTTCGGTTATTATGCTGGAGATTATTGTACTAACACTTTTTTGTTTTGGTGTACATCTAGTAGTGGAGCCAATGGCAGGAATGTAACTTTAAACATTACTGATAAAAATGGATCTAGTCTTTTTAGCGATACCTGGTGGGTCGAAGGCAATTATAGCGGTGGTTCCAGAAGCGGTAGAGTTATATTTACCGAGACTCAGAACAGTTTAAACATGGGATATGTTTCCTGGAACATGTATGGTGGTTATGGTGACAACATGGGATTTTCAGCATATACCAGACCCATATGGACTCCTGATCCCTGCTATGATCAACCTCTGTACAGTAAAAATTGCAGCAATTATAATGATGAGATAAAAAGATTAGCTGCTCTAGAACAGGATAGACAGGAAGCTGCATTGTCCAGCACAATAGCATCCGTAACCAGCACAGCAACTACTCCAGAAGGCAGCGTAACAACAACCATAAATGATGCCAACACAACTAATCCTGGTATTACAGTAAATACTAACCCTCCACCTCCAGATAAACCTCCGCCTGAAGATTCGGCTTCTAGTAGACCACCGCCGCCTCCCCCACCATTTTCGGCGGTTCGGGACCGATCTTGAGATTCAGGGAAGTCACCGCAATGCCATCTTCGGGCTTATAGACCTTGACCAGCCAATCCAAAAACTGCCCAAGATTCCCGGACATTCTCATCCGGTTTGCGTACACCATGGTGTGAGGGCCGGGTTTGGGAACCGGAGGCTTTTGCTCCTCCACTTTCAAACCCGCCTGATCCGCCGAATTTTGGAGGAGTTTTTGGAGCACCGGTGCCGGATTTTCCGCGGGGATGGATCGAAAATGCTTTTCCAGCCAAGCCGCCTTTTCCTGCCAG
>RGSB01000012.1 GCA_010032875.1 Actinomycetota bacterium
ACATGCACCGTCGCGGAGAAGAGCGAAATTACAACGTAAAGTTCACCGAACTAATTAAGTACATGGCAAGTACGGTGCGCATTGAAATTCCTTGGGTGCTCATGTTCTATGCGATTTCAGATTTTAAATTACTTTACACACATTCTCATTGGAATTATGCAACTTTGAATTTATGTATTCGCCTCATCCTAATTGCTTTGGGCTTGAGCCTAATTCGTGAATTCAAATACAAGGGACGTTTGCGCGGTTTGACTTCTTACTTCGCTTCCCTTGCTGTATTTGGCTTTATTTTTATGAGAATTACCCACGGTTTAGATCATGCTCTAAACCTTCGACATGACTCTGAATACGCGCACTACATAGATACAGCGTGGTTGCTTCTGCTCATCGTTCTAATCGGATTCGTTAGTTCATTTTTCTATGGGCAGAGTGCGGAATCAGAATTCCTTGAAAAGCAGATTAGTAAAGAAAAATTAGAGATGCTTATTCTCAAGCGCGAAGAAGAAAGACTTTCACGAGAACTAGCAAAGTATTTACACGGAACGATTCAATCTCGACTTATGGCATCTGCCATGGCTCTGGAACGTGCGGGTCGCAAGGGAGATAAGAAAGCACTCGAACGCGAACTCGAAGAAGCGTATAAGAGTCTAAGAATCCTTTAAAGATGAAGTAAACAAAGTTGTTAGTAAGTGGAATGATTTGATGAAAGTTAAGGTCAAAATCGGAGCCAATATTCCGAATATTCCAAGTCACAAGTCCCAAGAAATTGGCAACGTTATCAACGAAGGTTTATCAAACTCATTCCGTCATGGAAATGCGACCAAGGTGGATGTTTCGGTCACATCTAAATTAGGACAGATTTATGTTGTAGTGAAAGACGATGGATCTGGAATAGATGGCGGCAAACCAGGTCTTGGAACCGAATGGTTTAAAGCAATTGCAGGCAACGCGTGGTCTCTATCTTCAAATGACAGTGGCCCTGGAACAACTTTGGAACTAAGGATTAACGTTTAGTTTTAGCTGTTCGGATTTACGTAAAGCATTGGAATTCCAGCAATAGAAACTCCGCTTTTTACGCTAATCGTTATGGGAGCAGTCAATGCACGTGCGTAAGCACCTGCTACGTGTGGAGAAGCCATTGAAGTTCCGGAAATGGTGTTTGTGGCTGTAGTACTTGTGAACCAAGCCGAAGTAATTCCGACACCTGGTGCAATGATGTCAACGCAGGTGCCAGAATTGCTAAAGGAGGCCAACTGATCACTGCTTGTGCTTGCAGCAACTGTAATTGCATTTGGTACACGTGCAGGTGAGTAGTTACAAGCGTTTTGTCCATCATTTCCTGCCGCAACCACAACAGTTACTTTGTCATTGATTAAAGAATTAATAGCTGAATCCAAAGTCAAAGAAGCGCCACCACCAAGACTCATATTTGCAACAGCAGGACGGGTGGTGTGATTCTTAATAGCCCAGTTGATGCCGGCTACAACTCCTGAAGTTGTTCCAGAGCCGCGACAATCCAAAACTCTTACTGGTATGAGACTTACTTGATTTGCAACGCCATAAGTGGAGCCACCAATGGTGCCAGCCACATGAGTACCATGACCGTTGCAATCTGTTGTGTTCTTAGAATTTCCAATGGCAGAGAAGCCACTCTTCATGCGACCCGTAAATTCTGTATGAGTTCCCAAAATTCCGGTGTCAATCACGTAAGCGTCAACGCCAGCACCTGTAGATGTGTAGGAATAGAAACCATCAGTACCTGTTGTCTGGTCAATACGATCCAAACCCCAACTCGCTGCCGCTTGTGTTGCATCAATTGAAATTTCTTTGTCAGCTTCAACGTTCAATACATTTCCACGCTTTTGTAGAACACAAACCTGATCACCAGTTAAAAAGCCTGCGAATCCATTAATCGCTTCATCGTACATAAACTTTGGATTAACTTGCTTACCGTTCACATTCTTGACTTCGTTAGAAACAACCGCGCCCTTTGTGAAGGTAACAATGTATTCGCCATCTACTGCTGTGCAATTTGGATTGCCTGCTGCGATTGAAGGTGCAACTAGTGCAGCGGCAGCGAAAACAGAGATCGAGCTAATGGTGAGAATGCGGCGTAAATTCATGTGGCTACTTTAGAACAGCGACTGACTTTTGCCACATTTCTCGGCGTGGCCAGTAGGGAAAACCCCTTCAATTGCGTCAGTGGGGTGTGCCAAACTTCATACATGAGTTGGTGGTCAGATTTCAAAGCAAAGAGAGCGCTGAATAAGGCACTCGATCAATACGAACTAGATCATGCTGATTGGAACCGCGACGTCGAGATTTTTAAGAAAATTGAAGCCGCATTTATGTTGGCAGTAAAGGGCGAAGACTCTGTGCCAAATAACACCGTGCAGAAAAAAGGCGAAATCATTTTGTGGCAAGGCCAAGGACAATTGCACGAAACAGGTCGCACACCGGGTCGCTATGTCGGAACATCACAGGGTTTTAGCATTCCATTGGTTGCAGGTATTCGGTATCGAGTAGGTGCTCAGCGCGGAACGTATGTGCCTGGTGAAGAAGTTCAGGCATATAAAGAAGTTGGACAAGTATTGCTTACGACTGAGCGAGTTTTATTTAACGGACAGATGAACACAAAAGAGTGGGCCTTTGCTAAGTGGAATGGTGCATCGACAACTGCTGATGAATCCGATTACATTTTTCATGTCAGCAATCGTCAGAAAACTTCTGGAATCCTTCTCGGCGCCGAACAAGGTCGCGAATTCAATCGCTTCTTGGCTCAGGCTATTAACTGCGCCGAAGAAGGTGTTGATGTTGTCTTAAAGAGTGTGCGCAATCAACTCAAAGAGTTGGGTGAAGATGAACCGCAAAAGCCAACTCCAGCATCGATTGAATCCGCGCGGGTTGCAAAGTTAGAGATTGAAGCACCGAAAAACTAAGCAGGACGGAAAGAGTCTTTAGCTTCTGTCTGTGCGTGCTTAATCATTATGTGGCGAGTTACGGAATATTCAGCAACTGATTCTGCACTCATGTCTTTTCCAAAGCCACTTCCCTTTACTCCCCCGTGGGGGGCTTCAGATGCGATTGGCAAGTGATCGTTAATCCATGTGACGCCAACTTCAAGTTGGTGTGTGACTCGCATGGCACGTGCAACATCTGTCGTCCACACGGAAGAAGCCAAACCATATGCACAGTCATTAGCTAATGTAATTGCTTCATCTTCGGTTCCAAATGGCAATACAACAACAACTGGTCCAAAGATTTCCTTTTGAACCGCATCACTATTTTGTTTTGCGTTAGTTATTAGTGTGGGTGGGTAATAAAAACCTTCTGATTCAGGAATAAATCCACCTGTGTGAATGGTGGCTCCAGATGCTTGGGCGCTTTCAACAAAACCGTGTACACGGTTTCGATGTTCTTCGCTGATAAGTGGGCCGATGTCACTTGTAGGATCCTGTGGGTCGCCATATTTAATCGATGACATGACAGAAGTTAACTCTTTAACTGCTTCATCAAATTTTGATGAGTGAACATAGATGCGAGTGGCAGCAGTGCAATCTTGCCCGGTGTTATATGTAGAACCCATCGCAAGTGCGCGTGCCATGGATTTGATATCGGCATCTTCAAAGACAATTGCTGGAGCTTTGCCGCCGAGTTCAAGATGTAAACGCTTTGTGGTCTTAGATGCTTCGGCCATGATTGCTTGGCCCGTTGTCGTTGCTCCAGTCACTGAAATCATCGCAATATCTTTATGCGCAACCAGTGCTTTACCGAGATCATCATCTCCGGATAAAACATTGAGCAATCCTTTTGGCAATCCAGATTTCACAGCAAGTTCTCCCATGCGTAGCGCCGTGCTCGGCGTTGAGGGTGCTGGTTTAAGAATTACTGCATTTCCGGCTGCAAGTGCAGGACCAAATTTCCAGATTGCCATAATCAAAGGAAAATTCCATGGCGCGATGGATCCAACTATTCCGATGGGGCGTTTAACTAACATCGATGTGTAACCCTCTGACAAAACTCCCGCACCTGTTCCATCGAGTGATCGCGCAGCAGATGCGAAGTACCTGAGGTTATCTATAGCAAATGGTAATTCTCCGTCGCGAAAGACTGCGACAGGCTTTCCACTTTCACGTACCTCTAACTCTGTCAGCTTTGCACTGTCTGCAGCAATTGCATTAGCAAAGTTAAGTAGCGCAGCGCTTCGTTGCGCCGGAGTCATCTGTGACCATTGCTTGAATGCAGATTTTGCACCAATAATGGCGTTTTCTAAATCAGCTGTTGTGGCTGCTGCGTACTCAAAAGAATCCGATGGCTTTGAAGGATTTACTAAGGTAATTGTTGAACCTTGGCCGGTGACATAAGCACCGTTGATGTACGCGCTATGTAATGTCATGTTTTACGCATCTGCTAACAAAATAGAATCAGCAGCGCTCCAAGACAAGTGACATGTCGAACCAGCTGGTGGAACTTGATTGAGCGCGCAAGAAACCTTGACCAATTGCTCAAATCCACAATCTACAAAAAGCAGACTGGATCCGCCGTAAAAATTAGAGCTGACAAGCGTTCCTGATATCTGACCTGTTGTGCCAAGAGTTATGTCTTCTGGACGAAGTACAAGAACGGCTTTTGATCCGGATGCGAGTTGAGTTGCAGGCGCAGGCAGAGTCTTGCCCTGAACTGAGATGTTGCCAGTACCAAGTGTGCCCGAAAATAAATTACTTGTGCCTATAAAGTCTGCAACAAACTTTGTCTTTGGAGCACTGTACATCTCAACTGGTGTTGCAATCTGTACTACTTCACCTTTGTCCATCAGCGCGATGCGGTCAGCTATAGACATCGCTTCTTCTTGATCATGGGTGACGATGATAAATGTGATTCCAGCTTCGTGTTGAAGGCGCTTGAGCTCGAGCTGCATTTCTGAGCGAACTTTCTTATCAAGTGCTGACAAGGGCTCATCTAGTAACAAAATCTTTGGACGTTTAACGATTGCACGGGCAAGTGCCACTCGCTGCTTTTGTCCACCAGATAATTGTGAAGGTCGACGATCTTTCTGATCGAGTAATCCAACAGTTTTTAAGACATCGTGTGCGCGATGATCTATTTCTGCCTTATCTAACTTCTCACGCCGTAATCCATATGCAACGTTGTCAAAAACATTTAAGTGAGGAAATAGAGCATATGACTGGAACATCAAATTTACTGGACGCTTATTTGCAGGAACAGATAACAAATCTTCATTGGCAAGAGTTACTACCCCCGAATCTAGGGATTCAAGGCCAGCAAGCGCCCGCAGCAGTGTTGTTTTTCCACAACCAGATGGCCCAAGTAGCGCGAAGAATTCGTTCTCGCGAATATCAATTGAAACATTGTTAAGTGCCTGAATATCACCATAGCGCTTAGAGACAGCGGCAATGCTAAGAAATGAACTCATAACTGATCCTGCACCTTTACGTTTCGTTGGGCGATTGTGACAATCAGAGCGCTAATTAGCAAAACAACAGTGGCAAGTGCATTGATCTCTGGGGAAACGCCAAAGCGAACCATGGAATAAATCACAATCGGCAAGGTAGGTGAACTTGGTCCATTGGTAAAGAATGCAATTACAAACTCATCGAGTGAGAGCGTGAAGGCGAGTAATCCCCCAGCAATAATGGCTGGCTTAATACTTGGCAGAGTAACTCTAAAGAAGGTTCCGATGGCTGTGTCACCTAAATCTTGCGCAGCTTCTTCTAGCGATGAATCAATTTGTGCCAAACGACCACGCACAATTGCAGTAACAAAAGCCATGCAAAAGAGCGCGTGACTAATAATTACCGAGTGCAAGCCCAATGTAAGGTGCAACGAAGTAAAGAGTGCAAGTAAACCTATTGCCAATGCTAAATCAGGAAAAATAGCTGGAGTTAATGCAATCGCTTCTAGAGAAGAAGATTTTTGATAGCGTGCCAAACCAATAGCTAAAAGAGTTCCTAAAACTATTGAAATAATCGTCGTGATTACCGCAACAATCAGTGTGTTTTTAAAACCTTCTAAAATATCTGGACTATCGAAGAGAACCGAATACCATTTTGTACTAAATCCAGTCCATGTAAATGGCGCATCTGAAGCATTAAATGACATGAAAATAAGCACTGATATTGGAAGATATAAAAAGACAAGCACTCCATAAAGGGGCAGACGTAACCAGCCAAGTTTGTTATGCACGAGCGTCTCCCAAGACTCTGCGATTAACTCGCGCTTGAATGAAGAAGAGCACTAGAAGCATGATCACCATTGAAAGTGCCAATACGGATCCAAAGGGCCAATCACGAGCTTTCAAGAATTGATCTCTAATCAAATTACCCACCATCACGGTTTTTCCACCACCGAGAAGTTCAGGAACTATGAAGTTACCGACGCTGGGAACAAATACAAAAATTGCACCAACTAAAACACCAGGTAGTGCCAACGGAAGCGTTACTTGGCGAAATGCCTGTGCAGGGGTCGCTCCTAAATTAATGGCTGCTTCCTTCATTGCAGGGTCAATGCGAACTAATGCTGAGTAAATTGGCAAAATCATTAAAGGAATATAGGCATAGAGCAACCCAAGAACTATTGCACTGGGTTTATATAAAAGTTCGAGGGGTTGGCTAATGACACCCATGTTGATTAAACCTTTATTTAGAAAGCCCTGAGTATTGAGAAGAACGATCCACGCGTATGTTCGGATAAGAAAGTTTGTCCAAAAAGGTAAAACAATGAGTACCAACATTATGTTCTGACGATTCGTAGGCAATTTTGTAATTGCATATGCAACAGGAAACCCAATGAGAAAAGCTAAAACCGTAGCGGCGGCTGCGATAAATATTGATTTAATCAATACTCCGATATAGAGCGAATCAAGCGCCCGAGTGTAATTTTCGAAGGTAAAGATAAATTCGATGCCGCCGTATGTACCGCGAGATAAGAATGTGTACGCAATGATGAATCCCAGCGGAATCAACATAAAAGCAGTTATGTATGTAAGGCCGGGAACTAAGAAGAGCGTGCGAGAAAGAAGAGCGCGACGCTTGATTGCGTCGCGCCCTTCTGACTTAACCGCTAGAGCCATCTAGTAATTAGTTCTAATTACTTGGCCGTTACTTCGGTGGCGATGCGTGTGTAAAGCGCAGAACGTTTGGAACTTTGTAAAGAATGTTATCGATTACCCATGAGTGAACATCCTTATCAAGGATGTAGTTAATGAATGCATGTGCTGCTTCTTTGTTCTTAGAAGTCTTCAGCACAACCATGGTGTCAGCCCAGAGATCTGAGCCTTCCTTTGGAACCACGAACTTAATGTTCTTATTCTTCGCAATTCCGTAATTACACCAGCCATCCCAGGCTTCAACCATTACAGCTTCACCTGAAACTAGGCGCTCGTAAAATGTTGTGTCATCGTATGCAAGTAGGTTGGACTTAGCCTTAATGAGAAGATCTTTTACCTTACCCATTTCTGCTTCATCTTGTGTGTTAATTGAATAACCAAGTGACTTCTGCGCTGGAAGCATTAACCAACGCTCAGTAGCAAGCATTGTTACTTTGCCCTTGTACTGAGGCTTTGGCATCAACAAATCATTCCAACTTGTTGGTTCGTTGCCCTTCATTAAATCTGCGCGGTAACAAATACCTGTTGTTCCCCATGAGTAAGGCATTGAGTACTTGTTGCCAGGGTCGTATGAGAGCTTCGAAGCTTCTGGTACGAGGTTTGCTTCATTTGGAATAAGAGATTTGTCTAAGTTTTCAATCAAACCCTGTGCAGCGAGTGCTTGCGCAAACTGACCTGAAACGAATGCAACGTCAATTCCAGAATCTCCACCAGCTGTTAGCTTGGCCATGATTTCTTCATTTGTTGCATGGTTTGTGATTGTTACTTTAGTTCCAAATTTTTCTTCAAACTTCGCTGGCAGATCTTCTGGGTTATAAGCAGCCCAATTGCTGACAGTTAAAGTTTGCAAGCTGAGATCAGCATTTGGATCAAGTTTGGTTGCACCAGAATCTGAACTGCTACATGCAGATAGTCCGAGCAATAGGCCGGCAATCGCCGTTGCAGCTACTGCTGTGCGTGAAATTCTCATGAAGTTCCTCTCAAGAAATGCGCCCGCATTGGACGCACGGATTGTTCTTAACCCTAGAGAAAAAACTCACGATTTTCTAGAGTCTGCCGCGAAAAAAGGGTGTGGTTTACAACTGTGGCGCCGTGTTGTTGGATTAGCCCATGAGTTCGCAAAAACTAACGGTCCTTTTCATGCCAGAGTCAGCCTATGGCCCTACAAACCAATGTATTGGTATTGGCTATCGCTTACTTAAAGCTGGACACAGAGTCGTATTTGCCGCTGAAGCATCGTGGGAAGGCAAATTAAAAGCACTGGGTTTCGAAGAAGATTTAGTCAATTTAGCGCCACCAGCGCCTGCAGATTCTGACGCTGATCCAGGTCAGTTTTGGACAGATTACATTCGCGATACTTCACCAGAATTTCGCAAGCCAACAATCGAACAACTTGAAACATTCGTAAAACCAACCTGGCAAGCACTCATCGATGGTGCAATGTATTGCGAACCACAATTACGAGAGATAATTAAACGTGTAAATCCAGATGTCATTGTTGAAGATAACGTAGTTGCTTTTCCTGCTCTCATGACCGCTGGTAAACCATTCGTTCGAATCGTTTCATGCAATCCTTTAGAAATAAAGGGACCTAAAGTTGCTCCAACATTTTCAGGATACGCGGCAAATGACTCAAGTACATGGGATGCCTTCCGTACTGAATATAAAAGAACTCATCACGAGATGTGGACTGCATTTAATGCCTGGGTCCAAGAACAAGGCGCTCCTGCACTGCCAGAACTTGAATTCATACATGAATCCAAAGATGCGAATATGTATGTATTTCCTGAAGTAGCGGATTACGTAAAAGATCGTCCCCTCAATTCAACGTGGACCAGAATTGATTCGAGTGTTCGCGAAACAGATAGCAGATATGACATACCTGCCGAAGTTGCTAATCGACCTGCAGATTCCAAATTGATTTACTTATCCCTTGGCTCATTAGGTTCCGCCGATGTTGAACTCATGAACCGATTAACCGAAGTTCTTGGAAAAACAAAGCATCGCTTTATCGTGAGCATGGGACCTCAGCATGAACAGATTAAATTAGCCGCCAACATGGTTGGTTCTCAGTTCCTGCCACAGATCAACATCATTCCCCAAGTTGATTTGGTCATTACCCACGGCGGAAATAACACAACTACCGAAGCAATGCACTACGGCAAGCCAATGATCTTGCTTCCACTCTTCTGGGATCAATATGACAATGCTCAACGTATGCACGAACTTGGCTTTGGTGTGCGTCTAGCAACATATGCGTTTACGGAACAAGAGATGTTTAATGCTCTTGAAACGCTTTTAAATGACGAGGCACTGGGTAAAAAGCTACGGGAAAACGCTGCACAAATTCAGAGTCGCGATGGACTCGGTGTTGCATCTGCACTCATCGAAAAAGTAGCACTCGCACATAAAACCAATTAACCATGCACTTATCTAAGGCACAGTGCCAGCTACTGTTGCCAACATCTCGGGCTGAGCAGATTTCAACATGCTCAGATATCACCGCCAATTTTCCTATCTCTGATAATTCTGGAGTTTTAATGTTTGAATCTGGTGCAAAGAGTTTCATCGCTCCCTATGTCAAAGAAAAGGAGTTTAGGCGGGCTCAATCTAAAGATCGTGTGACTGCGCAATTTTTTAGCTCTCCTCTACCTGATGGTTTACATTCAACAATCCCAGTAGGAATTTATGAACAAGAGAGATTCATTTCGGTTGATCAGAGCAATGAGTCCGTGGTTTTGGATGAATCAATCATCGTCAAATGGCAGTTAACAGCGCAAAAATCATTAGGTGCCCGCAAGGAAGAGATTCTGACAGAGAACAACTTTACTTATCTCCCTGAATTATTAGGAAACATTTACTGGCAGGATAAGTTAATTGCTAGTGTGAATAAATTTGTAGCTGGCACGACCGATGGTTGGTCCTGGTGTGTAGAAAAAGCCAAAGTTAATGATTGCGGTAATTGGGTTGATAATTTGGCGGTGCTCACAGCAGAAATGCACAGGTGCCTAGAAGGTTTAATTCACGGAGATTTTCATGTTGGGCAGATTTTGAAGAAGACGGATAGCGATCAACTGTGGGTCATAGATTTTGAAGGTGACCCACTCGCCACTTCTCAAGAATCTTCTGACTACATACGAGATATCGCAAGCATGTGTGCATCGTTTTTCCATGTTGGAGCAGTTGCACTTAAATATGGCGCAGACCAAGTAATGATAAAAGAGTGGATCATCAAAGTGGAATCACTTTTCACACATAAGTATTTTAATGGCAATGCCTTTGATATAGCTTCGCTACATTCCCTCATGCTTAATCTCGAAGCAAGGGAATTGAAATACGCAGATAAATTCTTGCTGCAATGGCGCTATGCACCCGAATTTGCCATCGGTTATATGAAAGAGTTGGGTTATGGATCCAATTAAATTTGGCGAAGATCTGGCTCGCAAAGCAGATCTTGCTCATTCGCTTTCATCTCAAAAGTTTTCTTGGCCAGATCTTTCAGATCAATCTCTAGTCTTTATGGGCATGGGTTCATCGGCTTTCGCTGCGCAATCTATGGTCACACGCTTACAAGCATGCGGCTGTGATGCCACTTTTACACTTTCAAGTAATCCAACTCCCCCACAAGCAAGTAATGAAAAAACTCTCATTGCAATTTCTGCTTCAGGTAACTCTGTTGAAACTAATGATGCATTTGATAGTGCCACCGGATTTAAACAAAAGATTTGGGTTACAAATTCTGTGGAGCGAGGAACACACAATGTAGCCATGCACGCAGGAAATGAATCAGGTGGTGTTGCGTCACTGACCTATATGGCAACCCACGTTGCTCTGCTTCGCTTATTCGAATCTCTCGGTTGCATCACAGGATTAAATGCATCAATAGAAGCAGCATCTGTTGCAATTGCTGATATTTATTCGCGTAAAGATTCTTGGCTTCCTGAGTTAATCAGTCACATAAAATCTCCAGCAGGTTCTTATTACATTGCACCTGCTGATCGATTCTGTTCCGCCCAACAGAGTGCATTGATGATGCGCGAATCACCACGTCTGCCATCTGTACCATGCGAAACAGGCGACTGGAGTCACATCGACGTCTACCTAACAAAGACTCTCGATTACAGAGCGATTTTGTTTCCTGGATCAAAGTGGGAAGACCAACTCTTTAAGTGGACAGAGGAACGTGAGTCAAAGGTGATAACAATTGGTTTTGATCATCCGTTGGCAACTAAATCAATTCGCTACACAAATGATTCTGATCCAATAGTTCGACTACTTGCCGAAACTACCTTCGCCGAAATTCTTGCCCAGTATCTTTGGGTTACAGCTTGATCATGTACTGAACGTAATCATTATTCTTTGTAATTGAGTCATACAAAATACGAGCAGTGGCGTTGCCTGCTTTAGTCTGCCAATACATGCAACCAGCACCGACTGCAATTGCATGTTCTTTGACATGATTAATAAGAGCACGACCGACACCTTTGCCGCGAGAGTCGGGCAAGATATAGAGATCTTCTAAGTACATCTCGCCAACGTCTTCCCAAGTGGATTGACGTAACATCGCGTGAGCAAATCCAATTATTTTTCCATCTTCTTCTGCGACGAAACCGGTGAATACGTGGTTGTCATCAAAGAATCGGTTCCACGTTAAATCAGTTGTTTTATCAGGCACGGATGTTTCATAGAAAACTAAATATGCCTGCCACAGTGGATCCCACTGGGCGCGATCAGTCTTTTCTATATTACGAATTTTCACGGGGTGGTTTTTTCTTAAACAACTTTCGTGGGTCAGCTTTCTTCGCATGGTGCTTTGTGCGTTCTAGTACACGTTCTGCCCAGACGAATTCAGCCGCCAGTACAACTAATCCAGCAAAGACGAATGGAAGAGTAAATGGGCCGGGCAAGACAATGAGCAAGCCGCCAACGACGATGAGTGTTCCGCCAATAACAAGTGAGATCAATTGTCTAGCTGGCTTTGGAACGCTCTTCCATGCTTTACGAAGTGGCATGTGCTTATTCTATTTGTAGAAAGGCTCGGATGCTAATAGTTTTACCTTATGACACGGGTGGCGGCATGCCAGATCTCCTTAGATATTGAAAACCCTGCGGAAAATATTTCACGTGCAAATCAAGGGATTTCCCAAGCAATTTCACAAGGCGCACAGATTATTGTTTTACCTGAATTAGTAAATTCGGGATACGCCTTTACGTCAGTTTCAGAAGTACAAGAGCGCAGCACAACTCTTGATGGCGATTTAATTGCAGCCTGGAAAGAGATTGCGCATGAAAATGATGTAGTTATCGTTGCTGGTTTAGCGCTCTCGGTTGACTCTCGTTTATATAACGCATCAGTAATTATTGATAAGACAGGTTTACTTGGATGGTATGCAAAGGTGCATCTCTTTGGAGAAGAACATCAATTCTTTAAAACTGGTGATAAGCCGCCATTGGTTGTAAATACAGCGCATGGTCGCATCGCAACAATGGTTTGTTATGACGTCGAATTTCCAGAGTGGGTGCGCCTTGCAATGCTTGATCGTGCAGCCTTACTTGCTGTGCCAACTAACTGGCCAAATTTAGGACAACTCATTCACGGAACTCCGATGGAAGCAGTGCGCGTACAAGCTGCGGCATCAGTAAATAAAATGGTGGCAGTTGCCGCAGATCGTTCCGGAGCAGAACGTGGACACTCATGGGTTTCATCATCTGTGATCACCGATTTTGAAGGAAACATCAGTGCAATCGCTGATCGTGATTCAGAAGATGTTGTGCAGATATTGATCGCAGATGTTGAATTACCAACTGATACATCGATCACTCCAAAAAATGATGTGCGCAAAGATCGCAAACCAGATCTTTATAACGGAATCCTGAAGTACTAAGTTGATGCGCGAAGTTATCACTCACATCAATAAAGGAGCGGATTCACCCGCCAGAGTTTTAGATCCGGAGCGCGCACCACTTCGTATAGCCGCTATTCAAGAACCGTGGCACGGCAGTGTCGAAAAGCAGAAGCAAGAGATCACTGCTGCAGTGCAAGCTGCTAGTGAGTTTGCACCAGATCTAATTGTTTTGACCGAGCTATCTTTATATCCATACGCATGTACTCGCCCCGATGCACAGGCAGAATTTGTGCCTGAACAACTCAATGGCATGAGTGTTTCATTTGCCGCAGAACTTGCCCGAGCATCAAGTGCGCACGTCGTGATCTCTTTGTATGAAGATGCAGGTAAGGAACACTTCAACACAGCTGTAACGGTTGCGCCCAGTGGTGAAATTGTCTTAAAGACTCGCAAAACTCATATCCCTGTCACCGCTGGGTATTACGAAGATAAGTACTTTGCGCAAGGCGACTCATCTCCTGCGGTTGTAAAAATAAAAGATGCGCTGGTTGGAACACCAACCTGTTGGGATCAATGGTTTCCAGAACTTGCACGTGAGTATGGATTAATAAACGCAGACTTACTCTGCTATCCCACAGCGATTGGTTCAGAACCTGATCATCCAGATTTTGATACCGAACCGCTATGGCGACAGATGATGGTGGCGCATGGCATCGCTAATGGTTTATTCGTTGCAGCTGTTAATCGCACGGGTATTGAAGATGGAGTCACTTTCTATGGCTCATCCTTCATCAGTGATCCATATGGACGCCTGCTTGTGCGGGCTAGCAGCACAGGTTCAGCAGTTTTAGTGGCAGATTTGGATCTTGATCAAAAACGTGACTGGCTTACACTCTTCCCATTCTTTAAAACACGTCGACCATCTATGTACAAACACATCAACAAAACAGATAACAAGTAAAGGAAACCCATGACACGCACACTCTTTACTAATGCAACATTTTGGCCTGGACAGGTCAAGAGCAAAACTTTTGATGCAATGCTGATCGATGGTCAAAAGATTGTTGCAACTGGCGACGATGCGCTAAGTGCGGCCCACGATAAGAAAGTAGATCTCGGTGGGGCATTTGTCTCTCCATCCTTTGGAGATGGTCACTGTCACCCAATCTTTGGTGGTCGCCAACACTTTGGTCCGCAAGTAACAGATCTGCCAAGTGTTGAAGCAATCCTTGCTGAGATTAAAAGATTCGCAGATGCCAATCCTGATTTGCCATGGATTATCGGTGGAACTTATGACCCCGCAATGTTGCCTAACGGAAATTTTGATGCACGCTTATTAGATAGCGTCTGTCCAGATCGCCCCGTTGTTTTAAATGCAATGGATTACCACACCATCTGGGTAAATAGTGCTGCGATGAAGGCTGCAGGAGTGGACGCAAATACTCCTGATCTAGAAATCGGAACAATTGTTCGCCGCGAAGATGGAACTCCGATGGGCACGATGCGCGAATGGGACGCCGTTAATTTAATTATGGATCACGCACCAAAGCCATCAATAGAGCGCGAAATTGAAGCAATTAAATATTCTTCTGCGCGTTATGCAAAGACCGGAATTACATGGTGGCAAGACGCGTGGGTTGATCCCGGTATGGCAGAAGCATATTTAGAAGCTGCAGAGCGCGGAGTACTTGCACAAGGAGTTAACTTGGCATTTCGCGCAGATCCACGCACGTGGGAAAAAGATATGTCTTACTTCATCGAGATGCGTAAGAAGATTGAAGCATCACATAAGAATAAGAATCTCACGGCCGTAACAGTTAAATACTTTGCAGATGGAGTCATCGAAGGCGGAACAGCTGCAATGCTCGAGCCATATAGCGATGATCCATGCAGTCATGGCATGCCTGTATGGCAATGGCCAGAACTATCACGCGCCGTTGCAGCATTTGATAAAGCAGGGTTTCAAACACATATTCACGCAATTGGTGATGCTGGAATTCGCGCGGCACTCGATGCAATCGAAGGTGCACAAAGAGCAAATGCAGCGTGGGATCGTCGTCCAACAATTGTGCACGTACAACTTTTAGATCCTGCAGATTTTCATCGCTTCCGCGAACTCGGTGTCATTGCAAACTTTGGTCCACTCTGGTGTCGCCAAGATCCGATGCAAGCAATTTCATCGGCGCCACGTATTGGACCAGAACGCACAGCTCGGCAATATCAATTGCGTTCACTCATCGATGATGGCGTACGCGTTGCTTTCGGCAGTGACTGGCCAGTGACGTCAGAAGTCGTCCTAGAAGGTTTACCTGTTTCAGTACACAGACAAACACCTGATCGCATGCCAGCAGGTGGATGGATTCCAGAACAAGCAATCACTATGCCAGAAGCATTTGCTGCTTATACGAGTGAAGTTGCATATCAAGCGTTTGGTGAAAAATCATGGGGAACTCTTGCTCCCGGATTTAATGCAGACTTTGTTGTTTTACCGAAGAATCCATTTGATATGGATCCACATGCTGTTAGCGATATGCATGTATTACATACTTATAGAAATGGAGAAGCCATCTACTCTGCGTGAGTAGATGGCTTCTGCCATAACTTAATTAATTACTCAATTAATTACTTAGTTAAATTTCCTTCTGCTGCAGCCATTGCTGCTTCCTTCTTCAGGTCAATACCTTTAGCAAGGATTAAGTAAGCAATTGCACTTACTGGAAGACCAACGAAGAGTGAGTAATCCACACTTCCTAGGCTCTTTGCAATTGGTCCTACATACGGTGTTGTTACGAAGAATGGAACCATCGTTACAAGACCGATGATGTAAGCGAGATTTCCGCGCCAACCCCAACGTCCGTAAATTCCATCTTTCTTAAAGATTTCACCGATTACATACACGCCCTTGCGAACGAAGAAGTAATCCACCAAGTTAACAGCTGTCCATGGTGTGAAGAGATAAGCCAAGAAGACAAGTGCGTTTCCGTAGAAGGTGTTAAAGCGAGCTTCACCGACGAATTGCGCAATACCCCAGACTGTTATACCCATAACAAGAAGCGCGGCAACACGAAGTTTCTTAGTTGGCTTAACGCTCTTGAATGAATCAAGCATTGAAATCAAAGTAAGTGATCCACCGTATGCGTTTACTGACATAACGATGAGTAGTCCAGCAAGAAGTAGAATCAAAAGAATTGTTCCAAATCCTGCAAAAATTGAATCGCCAACTTCTTTAAATGCTGCAACTGGCGTTAGGTCTCCATTTGGACCAGATGCAAGTGCACCGAGACCGAATACCCAAACACCTGACATCGCGCTTGCCCAATAGGTTGAGTGAAAAGTTGAGCGAACGCCAACTTTTGCTGGCAAGTAACGTGAATAGTCAGAAACATTGATGGCCAATAAAGAATTCTGTTTACAAAGTGAATTTGGCTGTAACCATAGATTGCAATAACAGTTGCAATTACGGCTGCGATAAAGAATCCAAGTTCTGCTGGAATCTTAAAGATCTGGTTCATTGCTGAACCAGAGAGAATCGCATCAGATGTGTTGTATGCAATGTAGTTCGCGAGCGCGAAGATCCACACTGTTAGTGCGGCGCCGATATAACCAAACTGAGCACGAGATTGCACAAGCTGTGGAAGTCCAAGCTGTGGTCCTTGCGCTGAGTGAAATGCCATAAAGAAGGTTCCAAATAATGAACCTGCAACAACGGCGATGATTGTCCAAATTAGGTTTGCGCCGAGTGATAGTGCAACTACGCCTGTGGCCATAGCTGTGAGGTTTACGTTACCGACGAACCAGACATTACGAAGGTCGCGGGCCTTACCAAAACGCTCTGCGTGGGGAACGAAGTCAACGCTTCGAGTTTCTACTTGGGAAGGTGCCAATGCTTTATCTGACGAGCTCATTGATTCTCCTTACAGGTACCCGGATGGATCCGGACATAAGGAAAATGGTAGAACTCAAAATGGGCTATGTCTTGAATACTGGCGAGTTTTTTTAATTAATTTGAGCGTGAATGCAGATTATTTTGCTGCAAATGCGCTGATTAATTCATACATCACATGTGATGCTGCGATGCCAGTAATTTGGGCATGATCATATGCTGGAGCAACTTCAACGATGTCGGCGCCCACAACATTCATTCCAGCTGTTGCGCGTAATACAGATAACAACTCACGGCTTGTGAGTCCACCTGCTTCTGGTGTTCCGGTACCAGGTGCGTGTGCGGGATCAAGCACATCAATATCAATGCTTATATATAGAGGGCGATTGCCGACTCGTGCTTTCATCTTCTCAATTGCTGCATTAACGCCTAAATCTTGAAACTCAACACTTGAGAAGATTTGAAAACCTAAGGCTTTGTCATCAGTTAAATCTTTCGCCGCATATAGCGGGCCACGAATACCGATGTGCATGCAGCCTTCTGGATCTAGTAATCCTTCTTCACTAGCGCGTCTAAATGTTGTGCCGTGAGTGTAATCGGCGCCGAAGTATGAATCCCATGTATCAAGGTGTGCATCAAAGTGCACCACGCTCATGGGTCCGTGCTTGGCTTTCAGTGATCGCAAGATTGGCAGAGTAATCGTGTGATCTCCCCCGATTGTGACAATCTTTTTTGCTCGCTCAGATAATTGTTCATGGCTTTTTTGAATACTTGAAATAGCTTCTTCGATATCAAAAGGATTTGCAGCAAAATCTCCAGCATCAACAACTTGTTGCGAAGCAAATGGTGAAACATTTGCTTCCGGATTATAAGGACGTAATAAACGAGATGCTTCGCGAACATGACTTGGACCGAATCGCGCACCCGGACGATATGAAACTCCTGAATCAAATGGCACACCAACAATTGCAACATCAACATCTGTTACTTCACTGATTTGTGGCAAAAGAGCAAAAGTTGCAATGCCCCCATATCGTGGCATCTGTGTTGCGTCCACTTGACCAACAATTTTGCCCGAATTAACGCGAGGAGTTTTGTTTTCGCTCATTGAAAAATCTTACCGCTTTACCAAGAAGCAATCGCTCGCACAGGTGCGCCATCACTTGCGCCCAGGTTAAGCGGGAGCATTGAAATGTGTGGGCGCGCAACTGCAATTGCCTTTACATTCGTGAAGTTTTCCCCGATGATGCCATCGCCTTGTGACCAGAAATAGTGATTGGCGAGTGTGAAATCTTCGCCAGTACCAGGTGTTCTATCAAGTGAGAGAAAATCTAAAGCAATTGTGGTGATCCCGTGCTTCTTTAGGTACGCAAGAGATTCAATGTTTGGAAATGGATGAGCAAGATATCTATCTGTTCCAAAGTATTGCGACCAATCAGTGCGCACTATTGCGATGCTGGCACCAGAAACATCGGTACGAGTAAATCGCTCTGTGGGAATCTCTTGTCTATCTGATAGTCCCGTTGCATCTATAACTACGCCTATTCCAATAAAGTGTGAGAGATCCACTTCATTGAGTTTTTTACCATCGGCAAATACATGAAAGGGGGAATCAACATGGGTTCCCGATTGGGAACCCATGTTGACTGCAAGAACGTTTACAAAATCTTTCTCAACGTTCAAAGCTTCCTTTATTTCTACTTCTGGATCTCCAGGATAAATCTGGATTCCCGTCTGTAGAACATGACTCAAATCAACAATCATTAGTTGATCTGATTATTTTTTAACGATTGGTGCAATTGGCTTGTTAACAGCTGCACGGAAACGCGCACCCTTTTCACCATGAATTGCGGCAGCTTCTGGCGTAATCATCAACACAAGTCCATAAAGAACTGCTGGCAAGATGACTGCTACCAAAAGTGAAATATCTAAGCCGTTGAAAAAATTGCCAAGTGGACCAACGAATTGGCCGGGTAAGTTAACAAAGCTTAGGCTTAAGGCTGCGGACAAGATCCAGATAAAGATGGCTTCAATATTAAAACCATTTCTAAACCAGTAAGCGCCACCTTTTTGACCGCGGTTAAAGACCTGTAAGTCATCAGGTAAATAATGACCGCGACGATGTAAGTAACCAACCATCATCATGACCATCCATGGCGTTGTACACACGATGATCAAAGTTACGAATGTTGTAACACTTGTAACTAAGTTATATCCGAAGCGACCAATAAAAATTAGTGCAATCGAGATAATGCCGATGAAGATCGTTGCCTGCACACGGCTTAGCTTCGGAAACACGCTTGAAAAATCAAGTCCAGTTCCATACAGCGAAGTCGAACCAGTAGACATTCCGCCAATAATGGCAAGGAGAAGAATTGGAACTAAGAACCATCCTGGCGTGGTTGCAAGTAATCCACCAACATAATCAAAGTTCTCAAATGCATCAGGTGCCTTTTCAGCAACAATTGCGGTTGTAACTAAACCGAAAACGAATGGCAAAAGTGATGCAATCTGTGAAAGAAATGCTGCTCTGATTACTTTTGCTCCACCTGAGTTCTTTGGAATATACCGAGTCCAGTCACCCAAGAATGCGCCGAATGAAATCGGGTTTGAAAGAACGATGAATGCTGAGCCCAAGAATGCTGGCCAGAATCCTGCAGTCGATGTACTTTCAAATGCGCCTTTGTAACTAAAGTTAATATCTCCAGAAAAGGCGATAAATCCAAGAACAAGAACAATTGAAGCTCCGGTAATTGCAACTTTATTTATCCAGAGCATAAATTGATATCCGTAGATACAAACCGCAAGTACCAAGAGTGCCATCACACCGTATGCAACTCCGCGGAAAGCTTGGCTATCTTTAAAACCAAATAGCTGTACCGCTCCACCGACTATTGCATCGCCTGCTGTCCATACTGCGATTGAGTAAAAAGCAATTGCGGTAAGAAGTGAGAGGTAGGAACCAAGTACTCGACCAACAACGCCAAAGTGGGCGCCAGATGACACAGCGTTGTTTGTTCCATTGATAGGACCAAAGACTGCCATTGGCGCCAAGATTGCAGAACCAACAACTACACCAAGAAGTGTTGCTAACAAGCCTTGGGTTAGTGAGAGACCAAAAAATATAGGAAATGCACCCAGCAAAACTGTTGCAAAGCTATTTGCGCCACCAAATGCGATTCGGAAAAGATCGAGTGGGGTTGATGTGCGATCTTGTGCCGGAATTGATTCAACGCCGTAGACTTCAATTTCTGTCATCTTTGGCTTGTTATTCGTGCTCATTTATTTCTCCGTCCGGCTGATTAATGAGTAATCAACGTAGAAAAAATGTACAGGAATTTCTAGTTTTTTCACCCTACTTTGACCTAGATTTAGCCAAGGATTTTTAAGATTCACGCATACCGAATAGAGAACTGTGGGAAAAATGAGCGCAATTGAAGATGTAAAGAAGGCAGCTGCTGAACTAGTGGGTCATTTTGGCTCTGGTCGAGTCAGCGAATATTTTCAGAGCTTTAGTGAAACTGCAGATTTTATTTTTTACACCCACACGCAGCGTTTAGAAAATCGTAAAGCGTATGAAGAACTTTGGAAAACGTGGGAAGCAGAGATGAACTTCAAAGTTTTATCTTGTGCAAGTACAAATCAAAGTGTTCGACTAATCGGAGAAACTGTTGCAATATTTACACATGATGTTTCAACTGAAGTTTCTACAAATGATGGAGTGGACACAGTGGCCGAACGAGAAACAATCGTATTTGAACTCTTAAATGGCTCTTGGATTGCAATTCACGAACATTTATCGCCGGCTGCTTAGTAAAATCTCACTATCTGGTTCATTTCCATCTAGCGCTGATACCTATTTAATGTAAGTATTTGCCTCCCAAGCCCCACCCCACGTGGGCCAACAAGGAGGATGAATGAGACGCTCTAGAACGCTCGTATCTCTCATCGCCCTGAGCTTTGTTCTCAGTGCATGCGGCAGTTCGAGTTCTGACAGTGGTTCAGGTTCAAATGCAGGAGGCCAAGATGGCGTACTTGCACCGTATGACGCAGCAAAAGCTGGTGGAACATTAACTCTTGTTGCAAAAGGTGCAGCAGGAACACTTGATCCACACATTAACTACACACTTCAATTCTGGCAGCTATACCAGGCAACTTACGATGGTCTACTTGCATTTAGAAAAGTAGATGGTCCTAAGTCTTTCGAAACAGTTCCAGACTTAGCAGAAGCACTACCTGAACTCAGTGATGGTGGAAAGACTCTTACATTTACATTGCGCAAGGGAATTAAGTTCTCTGACGGTCGCGAAGTAACTGTCAATGACGTCAAGGCTTCTTACGAGCGTATCTTCAAAGTTTCTTCACCGACTGCCGGTGGTTTCTATAACGGCATCGTTGGAGCGGATGCATGTTTGGCTAAGCCAGCGACTTGTAAGCTCGATCAAGGCGTGATTGTTGATCCAGCGACAAACAAGATCGTAATTAAGTTAACTGCTGCAGATGCAACAATTAATTACAAGCTAGCTCTTCCACACGCATCAATTCTTCCAGCAGATGCGCCATCAAAGGATGCGGGTACAACTCCTATTCCTACGACAGGTCCTTACATGTTTGCTTCATATGATCCAAACAAGGAACTCAAGATGGTTCGCAATCCAAACTTCAAAGAGTGGAACCGCGAAGCACAACCTGCTGGTTATCCAGATGAAATCGTTTACCAATTTGGTCTAACAGCTGAAGCACAAGTAAACGCTGTAAAGAACGCTCAAGCAGATTGGATGTACGATCCAATTCCTGCTGACCGTCTATCTGAAATCGGCACAGAGCTTCCAAATCAAATCAATGTTCACACATTGACTGCGATGTGGTACCTGCCAATGAATAACAACTTGGCGCCATTTAATAACGTCAAAGCACGTCAAGCCGTTAACTACGCACTTGACCGCAATGCAATGGTGAAAATCTTCGGTGGAGAACAACTTGCGTCCCCTGCTTGTACTTTCTTGCCACCAGGATTCCCAGGACACAAGGACTTCTGCCAATACACAGCAGGTGCTTCCGTTGAATCTCCAGCAACAAGTTGGGCTGCGCCAGATATCGAAAAGGCAAAGCAACTCGTTAAGGAGTCTGGAACAGCTGGTCAAAAGGTTGGCATCGTTGTATCTGATGATGAAGTGAATAAGCAGATGGGTGAATACATCCAGAGCGTTCTAAACCAGATTGGTTACAAGGCAACCTTGAAGCCTATTTCTGGAAATATTCAATTCACATATATTCAGAATACAAAGAACAAGGTTCAAATCTCGGTATCTCAGTG
>RGSB01000111.1 GCA_010032875.1 Actinomycetota bacterium
AAGATCAAACACAAAGGACGTGACGACAATGAAGACTAAGCTACTAACTATCCTAGCTCTTGCAGCCTCGCTGCTTGTAGCTCCGGCAAGCGCCAACACGCAAAAGACGTTGGTGATTATCGACTCCGGTATCAACACCGAGCTTGACTGGGTCAAGTCGACTCTAGTCGAAGAGGTGTGCATCATCGAATACGGCACATGTCCAAATGGACAGAAGTTTATGACAGGTCCAGGTGCGGCGCACGTTCGATACCAGGACGTCAAGGACAAGGCAATGCATCACGGTTCACAGATGTATTCGGTAGCTACGCAGGTAGATCCAAATGTCCGTGTCGTGTTCATTCGTATTGTCGGCATGTCAGATAAAGGTTTTGCCAACAGCTACACCATGCGGTCCGTTCAACAGGCACTTGATTGGGTAGATGCCAATGCAACGCGGCTCAACGTCGGCGCGGTATCAATGTCCATTGGTCGTTCCTACACAGAAGCGGGATGCCCCATCGAGGCCAGCTTCCAGGCGACAGTTCGGAAGTTGACGGGCGCAGGCATCGCGGTTGTAGCTTCCGCTGCTCCTAACCGTAGGCACCAGCAATAGCGCGGTTGCCGTGGCAACGAAGACCGCTCAGTCCCTCTCACAAGGCGGGACCTTGGCTAGCCTGACCCAAAACCTTGGGAAGGCGTATATCTCGCTCAAAGAGGTCGTGGACAAGTTGTACCTTGTCTCTAATTCCTGATATAATAGATACCAACAACCGGTGGACATGAAACCGCGGGCAACCGCCAGACTTTCTTCCACCGGTTGCCAACGACGAAAGGACAACATGGAACTCAAAGTTGCAGACCTGCAAACCTTAGAACACCTAAGGGAATGGGTAAACGAAAGACTAAACGGCTCAACGGTAATTGTAGATGACTCCGGCGAGGTTGTCATCAAAACTGGTTGCGGAATTGATCTTGGCAACTACCTGTATCCTCTAGGAGATGACGATGAATAGTCTATACGTAGCTAATGAGAACGGCGATTGGTGGATACTGTCACCGGACGATGTTATCTATGTGATGTCAGCAAACAAGATTCTCCCTGAAGGTATCTCTGATGCGGACGATAAGTTCGAGCAGGTAATCATGGAGCATGGAACTGTAGTCCAAAATCTTTACGAAGATCTTGCGAGTATACTCGATTCATGATATAATAGATACCAACGACGACGAAAGGTGGAAATGATGTCTATAGTATGCTCAACGTGCGCCATAAGAGGCGAGCGTATCTGTCTCCACATCTCTACGGAAAATGGAGACAAGGAATGAGTTTAGACAAGATGATTGAAGAGCTGCACGCGATTCCCGGTGCAACAATAGAGTGCACTCACCCACAGGCGGATAGGGTTGCTCTTCCTACAATAGTTATCTGCGGTGTATGCAATATGCCACTGCAGGTCAAGAATTCATGATATAATAGTATCCAACGACGAAAGGACACCCGATGAAAGTTTCAACAGTACTCGCGGCTCTTCAACAGGAAGACCCAAACAGCGAGATTATGATTCAGTGGTACACAAAATCAGACGTGGAAGCTCACACCCGCGCAGAATATACCGAGGCTCACTGGAACCTTTCGGTAGCTCTCTTTGACAAGTGGGACACCGGCATGGACGACTACAACGTTATCCATTGCGTCGCGGAAGCCCGAGAAAGATTGATGGTGCTCTAATGAAAGCAGCCTTGCGAGTCAATACGGACTTCACGACCGAGGTGCTCGATCTTTCTGAGAACGAGTACGAACAGCTTTTCGAAGCGGTAGGCGGACTTATCGAAGCGGCAGACCTTGACGCCGATCTAACACTTTGGTGTAATGAGGAAGGCAAGCTGATCGGCTTGACTCCTAACATCATAGCCACGAAGCTTTGGGAGAAAAGCTTCGGACCGACCGACATCATTCTTGGCGACTGTGTATTCACAGGCGGTACGGACGAAGACGGTGAAACTCGCGAGCTACCACACGGTTGGCTTGTGCAGCTTCAAGAACTTGCAGCCCGTATACGTAAAGCGGTAATGACGGATGCGTAAGCGAAACGTTGCAGCGGGCGTATGGGAAATCGTCGATGTGCAGACGGGCGAACGCATCAACAAGTTTCGGGCACGCAAGCGTGCAGACGTTGACCGTGCTCTCAAGATGGCAGAGCTTGGATTGAAGAGGCCAGCCACAGACTTCGAAGCTC
>RGSB01000112.1 GCA_010032875.1 Actinomycetota bacterium
CCAGTTGAATAAATATCACTACGCGCATCAGCAGTATCACCCATTGCTTGTTCGGGAGATAAGTATTGAGCGGTGCCAACAATGTTCCAGGTACTTGTCAGCGTTGCACCAAAATCATCCATCGCACGTGCAATACCAAAATCCATCACCTTTACATCGCCCATCTCGGTGATCATGATGTTTGCAGGTTTAATATCGCGGTGAACAATTCCGCGTTCGTGAGAATATTCAAGAGCGGCAAGAATACCTTCGCCAATTTCAAGTGCGCGATCTAAAGGAATTCTTTCTCCGCGATGAATTAATTCGCGCAACGTATGTCCTGAAATTAACTCCATAACAATGTATGGAGCAGGATCTTCTCCTGAGTCATACACAGCAACAATTCCTGGATGATTTAAACCAGCTGCAGCAAATGCTTCTTTTCTAAAGCGCGCAACAAATGATGGATCTTTCGCTAGGTCACTACGCAAAATCTTTACAGCAACTTGTCGTGCGAGTCTTTCATCTTGTGCAACATAAACATCGGCCATTCCGCCGGTGCCAATCATTTCGCCAACTAAGTAGCGGCCGCCCAGTAGAGTCATTGCGCCGCTCCAATTAATTCAACTGTGTGCTCTTCTGTTTCAATAACATCAGCAACAACAACGGTGACATTATCAGGTGCACCGTTGACATAGGTGGCCTCAACAAGGGCTTCAACGGCCTCATCACGGTTAGATTTTTTTAACAAGGATTTGATTTCTTTCTCAGTTAACACACTTGATAAACCATCACTACAGAGTAAGAAGCGATCCTTAGAATTTACTTCGTAAACCATGAGAACTGGCGCAATCGATCCTTCACCCATTAACACCTGAGTGAGCATTGAACGCTGAGGATGATCTTGAGCTTCTGACATTGAAATAGTGCCTGAATCCAATAACTCCTGCAGAACAGTGTGATCGTGAGTCAATTGTTCAAATGTATTTCCACGAAGGCGATAACACCGTGAATCACCAACGTGCAAAAGCGCAGCGCGACCATCGCGAATCAAAAGCGCAGTCAGAGTTGTGCCCATTCCACGTAATTCAATTTCATCACTTGCAACACGTGAGATTTCACTATCAATTGTGTGCAGCGAGTTAAGCAATAAATCTTCAATGGAATCAGTATCAATATCTGGCGCAGTTAAAACAGGCACCATAGAAGAGAGAGTTTTAATTGCGATCTGTGAAGCAACTTCGCCGCCTGCGTGCCCACCCATTCCATCAGCAACTGCCAATAATGAAGAGCTAGTGAGTGCAGAATCTTCATTGCCACTGCGCGCCAAACCAATTGCAGTGCGCGCAGAAACAGCGAAGTAACTCTTACTCATAGCGCCTAGCCTAATGGCTGGATTGCGTAATAATAAGAAGATGAAGTTCTACGCGCACAGAGGTGCATCCGCAGATTTCCCCGAACACACTATGGCTGCCTATCGCGGGGCAATAGAACAAGGCGCACTCGGTTTTGAATGCGACATTCGAATTACAAAAGATGAAGTACCGGTCTTGTGGCACGACGCAAATATGAAAAAAGAAGCCAAGAACAGTGCGATTATTGCAAACAGCACATATGCCGAAGTTAAGAGTATTTATCCCGCACTTATGACACTCAATGAATTATTAGATTTAGCAATTGAAAACAAGAAATCTTTAGCCCTAGAAACTAAACACCCTGTACCAACAGGAAATCGTGTTGAAGAGTTGGTTATTGCAGAATTGCAAAGAAGAAAAGACGCAATCAAGAAATCAGGAATAAACATTGCAATCATGTCCTTTTCTTGGTTCGCTGTTGAAAAAATTAAGAAAATGGATCCAACAATTAAGACAGTAATGTTGCTCGGAGATATCGCTAATAAAATCACTCGTCGCTTTACATCAGCCCAAGTAATTGGCCCCAGTGTTGAAATGATTAAAAAATCACCAGAATTAGTCAGAGAGATAAAAAGTTCTGGAAAAGAGTTATATGTATGGACCGTAGATTCGACGGAGGATCTGCAGTATTGCGCAAGCGTTGGCGTAGATATCGTGATGACTAATCGCCCGGCGCATGCACGCTCTGTGCTCGGCTATTCTTAGCCAGTGAGTACATATGCATACCTTGGTCCAGTAGGTACCTTCACCGAGGCTGCACTCAAAAA
>RGSB01000113.1 GCA_010032875.1 Actinomycetota bacterium
GGGAAGGAACTTCGCAAGGTTCTTGAGGCTTTAGGTAGATGGTCTTATGCAAACATGCGCAATCTGCATCCAAAAATTGTGAGTATTGACTAAAAGAAGAGTCGCCCTATAAGCCGGAGGCGTTACTTTTATGAACGGGAATAAAACACATCTAATGAGGCCGAAGAAATCACTTTTCCAGTCATAGCTATAAGCAAACTACTTTCCGTGGCTTCCGTGGCCGAAAGAGTTAATTTAGAGCTGAGTGCGTATAAATAAATTGAATACTTCTTCGCTCCTGGACCTTGCGAGCATGGTGGTGTGTAACCTGGAGCTTTTCCTTGGAAATTTTGACCCAAGGTTCCGATATTTGTTGCTCCTGACGCAATTGAATTTACAGTCTTTGGAATATTAAAAATAGTTAGATAGAAATGCTTTCCGGTATCCACTTCCCTCGGACGAAGTGGGCCAGGTTCTGTGTCCATGATCAGTACAAGTGATTGAGCATTGACTGGAACGTTTGACCAACTAAATGAAGGTGAGATCCCCTTCCCGTCACAAGTGAAGTCTTTTGGGAGAGTTCCGCCATTCTTGAAGTCAGGGCTATTTAAGGTCAAGAGGTTTGTGGCTGAGACCGTAGTGGCTGCCTTTACTACTTTGCGCAGCAAGATGGCATTGTCTAATTTTAGATCTGAGGACCAGACCAACCTGGCAGATGGTGACCATGTGAAATCAAAGTAGCCGTCCTTTACCCCCACAGTTTCGGCAGAAAACTCAGATGCAAACTTCCAGGTTGCGTCCTTAAAACTTGCTGAAGCCCATGATGTTGGAACCTTGGCATTGGATGACTTGCAGTCGACAGTTGGGTTATTGGATGTTACGCACTCAGGATTTAAAGGCGCCTTGTTGATTGTTAGAACTTTCCAGTCACTTGCGGTTTGGGCAACAATTCGTCCAGAAGAAACTTCACGAATCTGGAGGATTATTCCCGCATCGCCGATCTGCTGATTAGGTTTTCCGATGTATTCAAGTCCAGAGGCATTTTCAGTGAAATCTTTAGCAAAAACGCCAATAGTTAATGGGTAGGTAGCGGTGAATTTGATTTTCTCGCTATTAAAAGATTTTTCAGTAGTTATCGGAGTGGAATCCTCTCCCACCTTTTTGCCATTCACATAAAGTGCGAACCAATTATCAGCCCACACTTCAGCTTGAAAGGTGACACTTTTAGCTACAGCAGCATGTGCTGGTGCAGAAAATAGTGTGAGTAGAAGCGCGGCTATGGCGATCAGAGTCCTTTTCATCCCTAAGCCGATCTCGTGTAACTATCAGCTACTTTTCCATCAAATAGAATGAAGTCAACCTGAGCTGTGTTCCCTGAAGTAGA
Organism: Actinomycetota bacterium; assembly: GCA_010032875.1. Taxonomy (GTDB): domain Bacteria; phylum Actinomycetota; class Actinomycetes; order Nanopelagicales; family Nanopelagicaceae; genus Planktophila. The sequence goes on from RGSB01000113.1 coordinate 1,364, forward strand.
TACCTTAAGAAAGCCAGAACCTCCAACACCTTTGCCAGAGATATACCCATACTGATTGACATTTATTTTGTCGCCAGGATGGCTTGGCTGTGGAACAGTTTGATAGATGACTCCATCAAGCTCCTGCTTCACATAAAGGTGATCGTGGCCCTTGAAGACGAATCCAACTTTGTAATCTAGTAAAAGTTGGTGAATCGGCTTTCCCCAACCTGGTCTATTGACTGCAAATCCATCAGATCCATCGTTGTTCTTGCCGCCCCATTCGTTCTTCATAGCAATCTCAACGCCACCCCGGGACTGAGGGTCTCCAACGAGTAGATGGTGAATGTAAATAAATTTATGCTTCTCTTTTGAATTCTTTAGAGTTTCGACTAGCCAGTCGTATTGGGTCTTCCCCAAAGTCCACTCCCAGCCATTAGCTGTCGGATTCTTCGTTGTGTAAGTAAATGGATCAAGTACTACATGAAGTTGATCTGGGCCCGTGAATGAATAATAGGCGAGTTCACCAGTTTGTTCTGGGAAGTATTCTTTCCGGTAATTCTTAGTATTGAATTTACTATATCCAAGTTCTCCATCATGATTTCCAAGACAAATTTTCAGGGGTACATCACCTAGTTTCTGATAGAAACCCTTCATTAATTCAAATCTGCTGCGAATGTTTGCTTCAGATTTGTCAGCTAATTTATCAACCATGAAAATATCACCAAGATCCATCAGGAATGCAGGAGATGCGGCAACTATCTGCTTGAGTGTGCCTTCGTACACTGCTGC
>RGSB01000114.1 GCA_010032875.1 Actinomycetota bacterium
GCGCCCACCTGCTGCGTCAATAAGTTCACCGAGTTCGTCCAACACTTCTTGGTGCACACCTTCGCGACCTGGTTCTGGCAAGTGCTTTGGTAAATACAGAACGCCTTGATTAGCGAAATCAAAGGGCGAACCGACATCCAACATCGCAACATTAGATGGATCTATATCGCCATCTTCGCTAGTGGAATCTTCATCGCCGCCGACTGTAAAACCAATGGATTTAGCCATCGCATCCATTGAGTTGCCCACACTTAATGTGGCCGAAGTAGCAATCACCGGCGTCTTAGTCAGCAAATTAGCGCGCAAAACATTAGAGACACTTAATGGCGCAAGGTGCAGAGTCTGAAACGTAGGTTCGTACCAGAGCACTTGCCCATCGCTATTTCGCATAATCTTCTGGCACGTTGTGTTAATTTCATTGACCGCTCCTTTTACTCGTGCACGCTCTGCTAGAGCATCACTGCCAATTGCTTCTTCATCTGCGCTAATGGATTGCACAATTGCAGCTGCGGCTTCTTTCACGCGACGAATCGGTGCTTCAAGGGATGCTGGTATTTCCTCCAGGCGACCTTGCATCGAAGGGTTTTGGCGAACATCTTGTCCGTAATCTGCCATCGTGTCATGAAAGTCATCTGCAGCCTTTGTAAATGTGTCAGCGAGTTTGCCCGGCATATGTTTGCGCGCCATTGCAGCAGCTCGAATCACTCGCGCCGATGTTAGCTCTTCTGTCACCGCTTGTGTTGTGCGATCCATAAATTCGTGCGCTTCATCCAAAATTACGGCATCACGTTCTGGCAAGATCGGATGCGAATCTACAATTTCGATGGCAAGCAATGTGTGATTAGTAATAACAATGTCCGCACTCTGTGCGCGTGCCTTTGCAAGGGCTGCAAAACATTGGTGGCCATAAGCACAGACATCTGCGCCCACGCATTCGCGACCAGATAAAGAGTTTGCCGCCCATACTCTGCGATCCACTTCAGGTGCATCATCGCGATCTCCTGTTGCCCCAGGAGATTTTGCCCACGCATGCAAGCGCTGTGCATCTTTTCCTAACGATGAAACTTCGAGAAGTACTTCGCCATCTGGATCTGGCTCTTCGCTATTCATCTTTTGCAAGCAGATGTAATTGCCTACGCCTTTATAAATTCCATATGTAATTTCGCGGCCCAATACTTTTTCAAGTGCAGGCACCACCGCCGGTAAATCACGTTCGACCAATTGGCGCTGCAACGCCAATGTCGCTGTTGCTACCAACACTTTTCTGCCGTGCACCAGAGCCGGCACGATGTATGCAAGTGATTTTCCTGTGCCAGTACCTGCCTGCACCATCAAGTGATGGCGATCAGTTAAAGCGTTAGCAACTGCTTCGGCCATTTCGATCTGACCATCGCGCGGAGCACCGCCAATTGCTGCAACGGCTGCATCTAAGGCCGTTCGCACTTGGGCCGATAACTCGCTCATTTCTGTAACAATAATGTAAGCGCTGCAACTGCGCTATCAAATCCCTTATCTTCAAAGCTTTCTGGACGACCACAACGAGCGATTGCTTGCTCTACAGTATTAACAGTTAAGACACCAAAGCCAATTGGCTTAGAAAACTTAAGGCTTACATCCATGACACCTTGCGTAACTCCTTGGCAGACATAATCAAAGTGCGGTGTATCTCCTTGCACAACAACACCTAACACAACAGCTGCATCAAAACCTTTTTCAAAGGCGAGTTGTGCGGCCAGTGGTAATTCAAATGATCCCGGCACTCGAATAACGACGCTCTCAGCTTTGGCCGCATCACATGCGCGCTTGGCACCGGCAATAAGGTCTGCGCAAATATCTCCATGCCATGTGGCGCTAATGATTGCGATCTTAGTTCCCGGTACTTCCTTGACTGCAACTTCTGGTGCTGATCCGGCCATTATTTTGCCTTTCCAATTAAGTGCCCCATGACGGTGCGCTTTGTTTCTAGGTACTTCTTATTGAAATCACTTCGCCCAACAGATATTTCTTCTACTGCAACCTTGATGCCGGCTTGTGTAAGAGTTGAAACCTTCTCTGGGTTATTGGTCAGCAATCGCACTGATGTGATTTCAAGTGCGCGCGCAATCGCAACAACATCGCTGAAACTGCGCTC
>RGSB01000116.1 GCA_010032875.1 Actinomycetota bacterium
CGCGTGTGATGCAAGCGCGAATAGCGCCGATTGCCTCTGATCCCCCATAAACACGCTCAGTTGTGTCTGTAACGTTAATACCAAATTCGGCTAATGCAGCAACCATCAACGTTTCAAATGGTCGAATAGATCCATCGCTGACTTTAAAAACAATTGTGCGTCCATCTGCAAGTGTTGCTACTTCAACACCTTCTGCGCCTTCTTTCATAAATAACCCAGGAACTTCGCGCATCAAACGAGTTGTTAATCTTTTTTCTCCTGCAACCATTTCGGGAAAATCTCTGCATGCTTGCACAACACTTTGGTGAATTGGATCAGTTGAAATTGTGATTGCGCGCATTGCACGTGCAAGTCCCATCAAGGAAATGAGAAAGAGTGGCGCCCCGCAACCATCTGCACTTGTCAGCGAAACATCTTCGCCAGCTAAATTTTCTAACTCTTTCTTTATTGCAATCTGTAATGGATGCTCTGGATCCAAGTAATTTTGCGTTGACCAACCAGCAGCAACACATGTGGCAAGCATTCCTGCATGCTTTCCACTGCAATTCATGGCAAGGCGCGTTGGTTCTTGAGTGCCCCACGCACGTCGTTCGATTTCACCTAGCGGTTTATCTTTTGCATTCTGTAAATCTTTTTCAGCCAATCCTGCCGAAGCCAGTATTTCTAGCGCGCCATCTTGGTGCATCGCGGCCCCTGAGTGACTTGCGCTGACGAGTGCTAATAAACGTGGCTCAAGTTTTAATCCGTTTCGGATCATGGCACTTGTCTGAATGGATTTAATTGTTGAACGCGGATACGTCAGTTGTGTTGGATCACCTTTGCTTAGGTGCACAGAACCATCTGAATTAAGAATAACTAAGTGGCCTGAGTGAACGGATTCGACGACACCGCTTCTAGTTATTTCAGCGAGTATTTCGCCAGCAGAAAAATTAGTCATTCGAACGTGGAAGCGATGACCAAATATGTGCTTGTAGTTCTTTGCCTTCTGCTGCCATGTCGTATGCGAAGAAGAGTTCGCCAGCAACAAGACCGTATAAACGAACTCCTGCTGTAACAATTTTTGCAGATGGAGATGAATAGCCTTGATCCATAACAAGCTGAATCTTTGGACCATCAAATTGTCCAACCCAGCCTTCGGTTATTCCGGTGTTATGTGAAATTAAAACTTCTAAGACGTTATTTGGTTTAACGCGCCAAAAACCAGTTTCGGATGCACCGGGACGAATTACTTCACCTTCAGAATCAATAATCCACGAACGTGAGTAATACGTTAAAAATGGTCGGCCATCGTGATTAAAGACAACTTCATGCGCGTATTCAAAAGGTTCGATGCCTGGATATTCACCACGACCTTTTCCCCGCCATGTGCCGACAAGCCATGCAAGTGGATTGAGATCTGGGTGTAAACCTTCGGGAATTGTGAATACCACTATCGCTGACTCTTTAAGTATGTATTGCGAATTCTAGCGCGTGCCTGGCGTTCTTTTCGACGAATTCCGTAAATCATTAAGCCGACACCCAATGCAAGGGCTGCAAGGGCTAAGAGCACAGCGGCTGTGATTTCCATACCCGCAAGCGTACTTTAGAGTTGGCGTATGTCTCGCACTTCAAATCTTGTCATCAAATTAACCTGCGGCCTCGAATCCCCAGAACGCGTATCGCAGGCATTTTCTGTGGCATCTGCTGCGTTGGCATCAGGAGTTAATGTTTCATTCTGGCTAACTGGTGATGCGTCCTACTTTGCACTGCCAGGTAAAGCTGCCGAATTTGAATTGCCACATGCTGCCCCACTTGCAGATCAATTAAACGCATTGGTTGCAGGCGCACGAGTTGTTTTGTGTTCGCAGTGCGCAGTGCGCAGAAACATCAATGATGGCGATCAGATAAAAGGAATTGTTATTGAAGGCGCCGCTTCATTTGTAGAAGAAATTACGCGCGAGAGCACGCAAGCAATCGTTTACTAAGTGAGTTAAGC
>RGSB01000117.1 GCA_010032875.1 Actinomycetota bacterium
AGGACAAACCCCATTTACTCTTGAGGTCACCTCCCCTGGTATTGATCGACCATTAACCAAGCCACGTCACTGGAAGAAAAATATTGATCGTCTAGTTAAGGTAGTTTTGCAAGATACAAGTGAGGTAAAGGGAAGAATTAAAGATTCAAACCAAGAGACTGCCACAATTGATGACAAATTAATCAAATTTGCTGAAATCAAAAGAGCAACTCTTGAGGTTGAGTTTAAGCAGGCGGGCAAATGAGTGTTGATGTTGAAGCGCTTAAATTATTAGCTCAAGAAAAGAAATTACCACTTGAGCGATTAATAAATGCAATTGAAAATGAGGTTGCAAAAGCTTACTCAGAACTTCCGGAGGCTAAACCTCATGGCAGAGCAGTTTTAAACCGCCAAAGTGGTGAGTTAGTAATTTATGTTCCAGTATTAGGTCCAGATGGAGAACGGTTAGACACTATTACCGATAACCCAGATGGATTTGCAAAATTGGCAGATAAAACTGCCAGAAAAGTTATCAAAGAAAAAATGCGTGAGGCCAAAGATCTTGAGGTAGTAACAGAGTTTTCTGGCAGCGTTGGTGATGTGATTGGTGGAATAGTTCAACAGGGCAGAGATGCAGATGTTATCTATGTAAATCTTGGAAGAGTTGAAGGCAAAGTTCCCGCTGCTGAGCAGGTAAAGGGTGAGATATATAAGCATGGAGACCGCATTAAATGTTTTGTAGTTGATGTTAAACAGGGAGAAAAAGGACCTGAAGTAACTTTATCTAGAACACATCCAGCATTTGTAAAGATGTTATTTGCTCTTGAAGTTCCAGAGATTAAAGATCGCGTTGTAGATATCGTTGGAATTGCTAGAGAGCCGGGTGCTCGAACAAAACTTTCAGTCCGAACTCATCGAGCAGGAGTTAGTGCAAAGGGTGCGTTGATTGGACCACAAGGTAGTCGAGCACAAAATGTAATGAATGAATTAAATGGTGAAAAAATCGACATTATTGATTTTTCAGAGGATCCAGCAACATATGTTGCAAATGCATTAGCACCTGCTCGAGTTACATCTGTTGAGATTGTGGATCTGGAAGCAAAATCTGCAAAGGTGATTGTGCCTGATTACCAACTTTCTCTTGCAATTGGCAAGGATGGTCAAAATGCCCGGCTTGCTGCCCGGCTAACACAATGGCGGATTGATATCCATCCAGATAATCCCGTTACGCAAATTAAGGCGGAAAAACCAGAAGAAGTAGCAACTATTTCACCCATCGAAGGTGATTAGGGTAGAGTTTGCGATGTTCAGTAAAAAGCCTAGGCAACGCAGCTGTATTGCTTGTCGAAAGTTGGAAAATTGGACAGATTTAATTCGAACAGTTTTGATCGGCAATGAAATAAAGGTTGATCTAAACCATCGGATGAGCGGTCGGGGAGCTTGGCTTCACGCAAACTGCTTTAAGGTGGCAACTGAGCGAAAATCTTTTAATCACTCCTTCAAGTTTGAAGGTGAGATTAAAACCGATGAGCTAGATGATTACTTAAAGAATTTAGGTAATTAACAAACAGTATGGAGCGAGCGAGAATGACACTCTAATGAGCACTACAAGATTATGAGTAGTTCTATTTAGGCTCGTGCGTAAATAACGCGGGGCCAGAAGAAGGAGAAGTGTGGCCAAGGTCCGCGTTTATGAGTTAGCTAAAGAGTTAGGGCTAGAAAGCAAAGAGCTCTTATCTAAGCTGCAAGAGGTTGGCGAATTTGTTCGCTCAGCATCATCAACTGTTGAAGCACCGGTTGTGCGCAAGTTGATGGATAAGTTTCCAGATTTAGTACCGGCTGAGGCTGCGCCAAAAACTAAAAAAGCTCCAGCGAAAAAGGCTGCGCCAAAACAAACTGTGAAGGTGGAAGATTTACCACCTGAATTGCAAAAGATGGTTG
>RGSB01000118.1 GCA_010032875.1 Actinomycetota bacterium
AGAAGACTTATCTGTCCCCAACCTTCGTTGCCATAATTTCCAACTTCATACGGTTTTCCTAGATCATCAAATATTTGTGGTGAGTCACCGTTCCACATTGATGTCAGTGGGATTCCTGCTTCTAGTGCTGCAATTAATGCGAATGGCTTAAAAGTAGAGCCCGCTAGTGCAATTGCTTGTGTGGCGTCATTGAGTTGGCGCTTTAAGTAATCAGCACCGCCATACATCGCAACAATTTCACCAGTACCTGGGCGAATCGCAACGAGTGCAATATGTAGGTTTTCTGGAACTTTTGTTGGTGTTAATTTGTTAATCGCATCAACTGCAGCAGTCTGTGCTTTTTGATCAATTGTGGTTTTAATTACGAGGCCACCAACCTGTAATTGTTCTTCGGTAAATCCGAGTTTCTTTAACTCTTTAGAAACCGCTTCGATGATGTGACCCTTTGGTCCGCTCAGTGATCCAGAAGTTACACGCGGAGCAATTGTTGGAAACTTAATTTTTGCTGCATCTTCAGGTGAGAGCCACTTAGCTTCGACCATTCCTTTTACTACGTAATCAAAGCGGTCAGTCAGACGCTTTTCATTTTCCTTTGAATACGAAGGATCATAGAAACCAGGGGAGCGCAAAATACAGGAGATAACAATGGCTTGGGCATTTGTTAGTTGATCGACGTTACGGTTGAAGTATTGCTGCGCCGCTGTTTGAACACCATAGGAGCCGCGACCAAAGTAAATAGTATTGAGATAACTTTCAAAGATTTGGTCTTTAGACAATTGGTTCTCTAATTTAATTGCAATCACTAACTCTTTAATCTTGCGCTGAATCGTACGCTCTGGAGTTAAGAAAGCCGTTTTGGCGTATTGCTGTGTAATTGTTGAGCCGCCTTGAAGCGATCCACCCCTGAGGTTATTTAATACTGCGCGCGCAATGCCGGTGACGCTAAATGCACGATTTGAATAGAAGCCACGATCTTCCGCTGCCAACACTGCGTGACGCACATTCATAGGAATCTTTGCTAGCGGAACAATCTGTCGGTTTTCGGAGCCGATGCGGCCAATTTCTTCGCCATTTGAATATTGAATAATTGTTGATTGGCTATTAACAAATGCGTTGGCATCTGGAACTGAGACTGTGAAATAGGCAAAGGCAAAGAGAGTAGAGCCGGCTATGAAACCGAAGCCTGCTAGAAATATCGCTGCTCTAATTACTAATCTGCGCACGACGAAAGATTACCCCTTAACCCAATCATCATCTTCAAGCGTGCGTACACGCCGAGGTGGTTTGCGATTTATTCCATCTCCTAGAACAAAAGAAGAGCACAAATGATTCCAGGAACAGTCGCGACAGACTTCGACGATGTACACACGAAATTCACCGAATTCACGTTCCATCTCTGAAAGTTCATCTGGAGTTTTAATTCGCCCTGAGTATTGACCTAATTGATCACCAAAGGCATAACGCAACTCAACAAGTGATGTCTTTTTACAAACAGGACAGTTGCGTTCGACTTTTTCTCCATGAAACTTTGCAGCTCGCATTAAATAAGGATCCGCATCGCACGCATCAACTACACCGCGAAATAACTTGATTAGCGTTGCGCGCTTATCAAGTGAGTAGTCGATAAAGGAGCGTTTCGATTTCATAATAGGCAAGAATAATCCTTCATTGCTTACTACGCTTGTCCTATGAATTTCTGGGAACTTTTACGCCACCCCAGACTCTCACGATTACTTGGGGTGCGTTGGAGCGGTCAGGCAACTGACGGGTTATTTCAAAGCGCGCTTGCATCATTTGTATTGTTTTCGCCAGAGCGTCAAGCAGATGCATTAAGTGCAGCAGTTGCTTTTGCAGTTGTCTTGTTGCCATATTCACTCGTTGGGCCATTTGT
>RGSB01000119.1 GCA_010032875.1 Actinomycetota bacterium
CCACCTAACGATGGGCCAACTGCTAATTGATATTTCTTAACACCAATTTTCTTGGTAAAGGCAAGCTCGGCTGCAACCATATCTCGGATGGTTACCACTGGAAATCTAGATCCCCATCGTTTGCCATCTGGTGCAAGGGATGATGGTCCGGTTGAACCTTGGCAGCCACCAATTACATTTGGACAAACTACAAAAAACTTATCGGTATCAAAAGGCAATCCTGGCCCAACCATCTGCGGCCACCAACCATTAACATCTGCCCAACCAGTTAAGGCGTGATTAACAAGTACTGCGTTATCGCCTGCAGCATTTAACTTTCCCCAACTTTGGTAGGCGATTACTACATTTGGCAGTACCTCACCAGATTCCAGAGTTAGATCACCAATATTTAAGAATTGGCGATCACCGGGGTCATGGCTTTCAAGCCACGCCCCGGTAACTGCTGGATTTACTTTGCTCATTAATTACTTAGCAGCTGCAAATGCTTTTTCAAGATCGGCCTGAATATCTTTGATATTTTCAATACCAACAGATAAACGAACCAAACCTGGGGTAACACCTGCGGTTAATTGCTCTTCAGGTGATAGTTGTGAGTGAGTTGTTGAGGCTGGGTGAATTGCCAAGCTTCTTACATCTCCAATGTTTGCCACGTGTGAGTGCAGATTTAGCGCTTCAATAAACTTCTTGCCAGCTTCAATCCCGCCTTTAATTTCAAAGGAGAGAACTGATCCACTTCCCTTTGGCGAATACTTGGTTGCTAACTTATTCCACTTTGATGATGTCAAAGATGCGTAGTTAACAGATGAGACCTGTGGGTGCTTTTCCAAAAAGGCTGCAACCGCTTTTGCATTTTCAACATGGCGCTCAATACGTAGAGATAATGTCTCAAGTCCTTGGGCAAGTAACCAAGCATTAAATGGTGATACAGCAGCGCCAATATCGCGCAGCAGTGTCAATCTAATCTTGAAGATATAAGAAAGATTTGCCCCAAATGGTGAGCCAACTCCTAATGCCTGGGCATATACCAAGCCATGATAAGAAGGATCTGGTTGGTTAAAGTTTTTAAACTTATCTGGATATTTGGCGTAATCAAACTTACCTGAATCCACAATAGCGCCAACCACTGCATTTCCATGGCCGGATAAGAATTTAGTTGCCGAGTGAACAACCACATCAGCACCCCACTCAATTGGTCTAATCAAGTATGGTGTGGCAACGGTGTTATCAACAATTAATGGCACATTGTTTTCGTGGGCGACTTTGGCCACTGCCTCAATATCCAAAAGATCATTTTTTGGATTTGCAATAGTCTCACCAAAAAATGCCTTGGTATTTGGCTTGACCGCCTTGCGCCAGCTCTCTGGATCATCTGGGTTTTCAACGAAGGAAACCTCAATGCCAAATTTAGGCAAGGTGTAATGGAAAAGATTGTAGGTACCACCATATAGAGATGGTGAAGAAACTATGTGATCCCCTGCCTCTGCCACATTCAAAATCGCAAAGGTAGTAGCGGCAGATCCTGAGGAAAGCAGAAGGGCTGCAACGCCACCTTCTAAGGCAGCAATTCTTTGTTCAACTGTATCCTGAGTTGGATTCATAATGCGGGTGTAGATATTTCCAAGCTCTGCTAGTCCAAATAGATCAGCTGCATGTTTAGTATCGCGGAATTGATATGCAGTTGTTTGATACAACGGCAGTGCGCGAGCGCCAGTAGTTGGATCTGCAACTTGACCAGCATGAATTTGTTGAGTTTCAAATGAGTATGACAAAACAACCTCCTTGTTAAAGGGGGTGAGAAAATAATTAGGGATTTACCCTAAATTTTTATCGACCCACACTTGCCGATGGCACCTTGCTATCGACCTGGTCTTCACCCGGAGCACCCCACCG
>RGSB01000120.1 GCA_010032875.1 Actinomycetota bacterium
GTAATTTCGGCCTGACGAGCCGCGTTTGCAAGTCGAGTTAACGACTTAATTAATTCATCAGCATTGTCAGTCGCTGATTTCATAGCACGACGTCTTGCTGCATGCTCACTGGCTGCAGATTGGAGCATCGCGTTAAATACTCGAGCCTGAATATAGCGAGGTAGTAATGCGTTAAGCACCTCACCAGCATTAGGTTCGAATTCATACATCGGCAAGATAACTGCCGGTCCAGTTGATTCCACAACCTCAAGAGGCAGCATTCGCTTAGCATCTGGAGTTTGAGTGATCATAGATTTAAACTCGGTATAAATAATATGTAATTCATCAACGCCATTTACATCTGTTTGCGCATCAGCTAAGAAAGCTGCAATTAAAGCCTCGGCTACCTCTTTGGCATGAGCATAGGTTGGGTTATCTGAAAACCCACTCCAAGAGGCGGTGATCTTTCTATTTCTAAATCTATAGAAGTTAATTCCTTTGCGCCCAACTAAATATGGATTTACCTCAAGACCTCTTGATTGCAACAAGGCAATTAATTGATCACCCTCTTTAATAGCAGCATTTGAGTATGCACCTGCCATACCGCGGTCAGCGGTAATTATTAGAACTGCAGCACGCTTTGGATTTATTGATGCAGTCGTTAATGGATGGTTGGTGCTTGATAAAGATGCAACAGCTGAGACAGCCCGAGTTAACTCGTTGGCATAAGGAGATGAGGCGGCAACTTTTTGTTGCGCCTTAACAATGCGAGAAGCAGAGATTAGCTCCATCGCCTTGGTTATCTTCTTAGTCGCCTTTACCGACCGCATACGGCGGCGGTAAATACGAAGTTGGGCACCCATTTTAGCTTCTCTCTTTTCTTAGCGCTTTACCGCTGGTACTTGACGAGTAATTTGCTCATTGTCCTCACCAGTTAATGCATCAGCTTTTTTCTGATTTACAGCTGGTGCAACTGATGATTTAAATTGAGTCTTAAATGTTGCCACTGCCTCTTCTAGTGCTTTTACAGTGTCATCTGTTAACTCACGAGTTGAAGAAATAACATCAAAGATTTGCTTGCGCTCACGAGCAATAAAATCTAAGAACTCTGTTTCAAATCTGCGGATATCAGGAACTGGAATTGAATCCATTTTGCCGGTAGTTCCAGCCCAAATTGATGCCACTTGGCGCTCAACTGAGAATGGGGAGTACTGCCCTTGCTTTAATAGTTCAACCATTCGTGCACCTCGCTCTAATTGAGCCTTTGATGCAGCATCTAGATCTGAACCAAAAGCTGCGAAAGCTTCAAGTTCACGATACTGCGCAAGATCAAGACGGAGGCGACCAGCAATTTTCTTAATCGCTTTTGTTTGAGCAGATCCACCCACGCGAGATACTGAAATACCCACGTTAATCGCAGGACGAACACCTGCGTTAAACAAATCAGTCTCAAGGAAGCACTGACCATCGGTAATTGAAATCACGTTTGTTGGAATAAATGCCGAAACGTCATTTCCTTTAGTTTCAATGATTGGCAGACCAGTCATTGAACCGCCACCTAATTCATCAGATAACTTTGCGCACCTCTCAAGTAGGCGGGAGTGTAAATAGAAAACATCTCCAGGATATGCCTCGCGACCCGGTGGACGCCTTAGCAATAGCGACACTGAACGATATGCCTCTGCTTGTTTTGATAGATCATCAAAAATGATTAACACATGTTGGCCCTTATACATCCAGTGCTGACCAATTGATGAGCCGGTGTATGGAGCTAGATATTTAAATCCTGCTGGATCAGAAGCGGGGGCAGCAACAATTGTTGTGTACTCCATTGCACCTGCTGCTTCTAATGCACCCTTAACTGATGCAATTGTTGAACCCTTTTGTCCAAT
>RGSB01000013.1 GCA_010032875.1 Actinomycetota bacterium
CTACCATTTACTGCCGGCATTATCGTTTTCGCCGGCGTAGCCTCTCAATTACTTCCAAAATTTGGGCCTAAACCTCTGATGGTTCCTGGATTAGTTGCCGCTGCTGTCGGTTTGCTCTTGCTTACACGAATCACTCCAGAAACGTCTTACGTAACTCACGTACTGCCTTCACTATTGATCATGTCCAGCGGTATGGCCCTTGTCTTCATTCCACTTTCCACAACTTCGCTGCACGGAGTTGGTAACCGTGATGCAGGTGTTGCAAGTGCGCTTCTCAACACAAGCCAGCAAGTTGGCGGATCACTTGGAACTGCTCTGCTTAATACGATTGCCGCAACTGCAGCAACTTCGTATATGACAAGTAATCCAGATAAGACTCCACCATTTGGAATTACGCATGGCTTTACAGTTGCTTTCACTGTAAGCGCTGCACTCTTGTTAGTTGGAGCAGTTGTTCTTTTCTTCTTTATTAATATTGGAAAAGAAGCAGTTGTTGAAACTGAAGGTGCTATTGCTCACTAAGAATAATTAATTGGCGGTTTGACCAAGGTGGCCAAGTAGAAGCTCTCGTACGCGAGCAGCATCTGCTTGGCCCTTTGTTTCTTTCATAACTGCACCAATTAGCGCGCCAGCGGCAGGTAAATGTCCATTTCGAACCTTGTCAGCAGTTTCAGATTGTTCCGAGCAAACTTTTTCGATCGCAGCCATAAGTGCGCCATCATCATTTACGACTTTGATTCCACGCGCAGCAATAATTTGAGCTGGAGAACCTTCTCCTGCGATAACGCCTTCAACAACTTGACGCGCAAGCTTGTCAGTGAGCTCACCTTGCGCAACGAGAGAAACAATTTCTGCAACATCTTTAGCAGTGATTGCTAACTCTGAAATCGCAACTTCTTTTTCATTTGCTAAACGAGATATCTCACCAAGCCACCATGATCGCGCCTTTGTTGGATCCGCGCCAAGCAGAACTGTCTCTTCAACAATATTGAGAACGTCAGCATTAATCATTGCTGCCATTTCTTTATCAGGAACCGACCATTGCTCTTGCAAACGTTTGCGGCGAAGCGATGGGCGCTCTGGTAGACCTGCACGGAGTTTTTCTATCCATTGCGCATCGGGTGCAACAGGTACTAAATCTGGTTCTGGGAAATATCGATAGTCCTCAGCTTGTTCCTTTGAACGACCCGAACGAGTTAATCCCGTATCTTCTTGGAAGTGACGAGTCTCTTGAACAACTTTTTCGCCCTTGTTAAGTCGTTCCGCATGGCGAATCATTTCGCCACGAACAGCGCGCTCTACAGAGCGAAGTGAGTTAACGTTTTTTGTCTCACTGCGTGTTCCAAGTACCTCAGAACCAATGAGACGCAATGAAACGTTGGCATCACAACGGAGTGATCCTTGTTCCATCTTTACATCGCTGACGCCCAGTGATCGCAAAATATCTCGTAGCTCTGCTACATAAGCCTTGGCAACTTCTGGTGCGTACTTTCCTGTACCTGGAACAATCTTGGTAACAATTTCTACTAGTGGAATACCCGCACGGTTGTAATCCAGCAGCGAATAATCGGCTCCGTGAATACGACCTGTCGAACCACCCACATGCAGTGATTTGCCAGTGTCCTCTTCCATGTGAACACGTTCAATTTCAATTCTGAAAGTTTGTGGACCTTCATCGGTTTCGATTTCAACATCTACATAGCCGTTAACGCAAATTGGTTCGTCGTACTGTGAAATCTGAAAATTCTTTGGCATGTCTGGATAGAAATAATTCTTGCGTGCGAATCGACTAAATGGAGCAATGGAGCAATTAAGTGCTAATCCGATTAAAATCGTTGATTCGATTGCCTTTTCATTAACAACTGGAAGCGCTCCTGGAAGAGCCAAACAAACTGGGCAAGTCTGCGTATTTGGTTCTGCACCGAAAATAGTGCTGCATCCACAGAACATCTTTGAATTCGTGTTTAACTCAACATGTACTTCAAGTCCAAGTACAGGTTCGAACTTTGAAATTACATCCTCATACGTCAAAGCGCTCATGCAGCACCGTCCAGCGATGGTGCTTGGGAAAGGAGCGGTGCGCCCCATTGAGTAAGTAGCGCGGCTTCGAGTGCCGCGCCAACTGAATACATCCGTTGATCTTGCATCACAGGTGACATGATTTGGAAACCAACAGGCAATCCGTCTTCAGGTGCCACACCACACGGCAAACTCATTCCACCGATGCCAGCCATGTTTACTGGAATAGTTGCAATGTCATTGAGATACATTGCAAGAGGATCATTGGCTTTCTCGCCAATTTTAAAAGCAGTTGTAGGACATGTTGGAGAAACCATCACATCACATTTTTCAAATGCGTTATTAAAATCTTGAGTAATCAGTGTGCGTACTTTTTGTGCGCTACCGTAATACGCATCGTAATATCCTGATGAAAGCGCATATGTTCCAAGCAAAATACGGCGCTTTACTTCTCGGCCAAAACCAACTTCACGCGTCATGTTCATAACCGACTCTGCCGAAGCGCCATCCGTATCGCCCACTCGTAACCCGTAACGCATGGCATCAAAGCGAGCTAAATTTGATGAACACTCCGATGGTGCAATTAGATAATAAGCAGCCAGCGCATATTCAAAATTTGGTGCTGATACTTCAACAATTTCGGCGCCTGCCTTTGCAAGTAGCTCAAGAGACTCTTCAAATCGTTGGCGAACACCTGATTGGTAACCATCACCATTGAGTTCTTTCACAACACCAATTTTCATTCCCTTAACTTCACCGTTTTTTGCTGCAGCAACAACTTGTGGAACAGGTGCATTGATACTCGTTGAATCCTTTGGATCGTGTCCGGCAATTACTTCATGAAGCAAGGCTGTGTCTAAAACAGTTCGTGCGCAAGGACCTGCCTGATCTAAAGAAGATGAAAAAGCAACGAGTCCATATCGCGAAACACCGCCATATGTTGGTTTCACTCCGACAGTTCCAGTTACTGCCGCAGGTTGGCGAATTGATCCACCAGTATCTGTTCCGATAGCAAGCGGTGCTTCAAATGCAGCAAGGGCGGCAGATGATCCACCACCAGAGCCACCCGGAATACGAGTCAGATCCCAAGGATTATGTGTTGGACCATACGCAGAGTTTTCTGTGGATGAACCCATTGCAAATTCATCCATATTTGTTTTTCCAAGAATTACAACGCCTGCGTTTTTCAGATTTGTAACTACTGTTGAGTCATAAGGGGGGCGCCAACCTTCGAGAATTTTTGATCCGCACGTTGTTGGTACGCCTTTTTGAACAAGTACATCTTTAAGTGCAAGTGGAATACCTGCAAGTGGACTAAGTTTTTCTCCACGTGCGCGCGCTGCATCTACATTCGCTGCTTGTTCTAATGCACCTTGTGCATCAACGTGTAAAAATGCATGTACTTTTCCATCTACTTCAGCAATTCGATCCAGGTGTGCTTGTGTTAGAGCAACAGAGGTTGTTGCACCACTAGAAAGTGATTGCGCCATCTCGGTGGCAGAATTTTTAATCATGCTTCTTCACCAAGAATTTGAGGAACTCGAAAACGTTGTTCTTCACTTGCTGGTGCACCTGAGAGCGCCTCTTCTGGTGTGAGGCTTGGTATAACAACATCGCTTCTAAAGATATTTTTAAGTGGCAGTGGATGAGAAGTCGCAGGTACATCTGTGGTTGCAACTTCTTGCACGCGTGCAACAGCGTTAAGAATTACTCCGAACTCTGTCGTGAGATTTTCGAGTTCCTGATCTGTCATATCAATTCGAGCTAAACGTGCCAAATTGGCAACATCATCACGGGAAAGCGAACTCATGCGTGCAGTCTAATTAATTGCTGGCTTAACTGCGAATCTGCCCAGATCCAGTTACAACCCACGTAGTTGTGGTCATCGCTTCTAAGCCCATTGGGCCGCGGGCGTGTAATTTCTGATTAGAGATTCCTATTTCGGCACCGAATCCCATCTGCTCACCATCTGTAAATCGCGTGGATGTGTTAACCATGACAGCTGCGCAATCAGAATGAGCGATAAATCGATCAGAGACTTCACGTGACTGAGTCACAATTGCTTCAGTGTGTTTAGTTCCAAATTTTGCAATGTGATTAATTGCTTCATCAACACTATTAACAATACCGACGTTCATTTCTAGGACACCGTATTCAGTGCACCAATTTTCTTCAGTTGCCAGTGTGGCTTCAATATTATTTATCTTTGCGATTTCCAATGTTTTTGTATCGCAGTGAAGAATTACTCCGGCATCCTTAAGGGCCTTCAGCGCTACAGGCATGAATTCTGAAGCGATTTTGCTATGCACCAATAGAGTTTCGGCTGCGTTACAAACACTTGGACGATGAGTCTTTGAGTTGATCAGAATTGGCAGCGCTATCGAAAGTAGGAACCGTGGCTTCATCTACAACCATCCGAATTAGTGCTGCGCTTCCGCGTGGGATGACTAGATCAACCAAGCCACGCGCGTGCAAAAGTGCCTTAACAGTTGCTCGGTCATCGGATGGAACCAATTGAATTACTTCTGGAGAAATCGAAGTTTTAGCTAGTGCATCTCGCATTACTTTAAGGAGTGCTGCATTGCTGGAGGCCGCCGATGAAGAACCTCGTAAGAGTGCTGCGTTTCCGGAAGCTAGTAAAATTACTGCCGCATCCACACTGACATTTGGTCGAGCCTCATAAACCATGCCGACAACACCAAATGGAACAGTGCGCTGTTCAAGATGAAGTCCATTTGGTAAATCTTTTTCACGAATAATTTTGCCTAAGGGATTCTCCAACGCAGCTACTTGTCGCACTCCCGATGAAATTCCTTTAATTCGATCTACCGTCAGCAGTAATCGATCCTGGGTTTGAGGATGCATATTCTCTGATTTGGCACGCGCCATATCTTCTGCATTAGCTGCAAGAATAAAATCGGAGGCTTTATCTATTTCATCAGCAATTAAAAGCAGTGCCTGTGATCGTTGCTCCCCGGTTGCAGTCGATAATGAACGCGACGCAGCACGTGCTTTACGTGCTAACTCAGAAACAACTGCTGTGGCATCCATGCTCTAAGCCTAACGGGAGTTACCCTTGCTTCGTGTCTAGATTAATTCGAGTTCTAAGAAACGTAGTCATCGGTCTAGTTGTTTTCTATCTTGCGCTCTTTGGCTTAACAAAAGCCATCAGATATCCGGAACCTATTGCCTCAATCAAACTAGGACTCGCTCCCGCTTCAAAGACCCCTGATTTACTCCCAGGACATTGGATTGCATCTAAGCCAGATCCAACGATGGCATGGAGTGTGGCCAATACGGAAAATCCCACTACTGTCACTTGGGATGGTCAGAAAATTACATTTGATGAATTTCTAACTAAAACTAAAACAAACGCATTTCTCATTGTGAGAAATGGCGAAATAACCTTCGAAAAATATTTGAATGGAAAATCCAAAGAGTCTCGACTTCCATCCTATTCAGCCGCAAAAACAATGACATCAATCATGATTGGGCAACTTATTGCCCAGGGAAAACTTAAAGAAAATGACACATTTGTAAGTATCTTGCCTGATTTTAAAAACGGTACAAGCTTTGACAGAGTCACAATTCAACATTTGCTAGATATGCAAAGTGGAATTGGTGTTAGCGATAACTATCCATCCGGACCTTCCGGATGGGGTGTTGCAATTGCTCAAATGTATGCCTCGACAGATTTAAATTGGTTCCTAAAAAATAATCGAAAGATGGCACAGGAGCCGGGCACACACCCTGAGTATCGAAGTGTCGATACTCAATTGTTGGGAATGGTCATAAAGAAACTAACTGGCATGAGGGTGGCAGATTACTTCTCAGAAAATGTTTGGAAACCAATTGGTGCGGAGTATGACGCTTACTGGAACGTAGATCGCGTGGGCGGACAAGAAAAAACGTTCTGTTGCTTTAATGCAGCAGCCAGGGATTACGCCCGCGTCGGACAAATGCTTCTCAATCCGGTTGGTGCAAAAATCAATAATAAAGAAGTGATATCTCCTGCATGGATGAAACGATTAACTAATCCAGTTACAAAACTTGATCGCAATTGGGGTTATGGTGCGCAGGTTTGGCATCCATATCCAGGTACAACTATGTTGTTAGGTTTACACGGTCAATATGTTTACACAGATCCTAATTATCAAGTGGTCATCGTGAAGTTAAGTGATGAACCAACTGATAATGGTGAGAACGAAGCGTTTACTGCTGCTGTGCTTAAGGAAATTTCAGAGCAGAACTAAATCATCTCTATGTACGAGTTCACGCTCGTACTCTGGTCCAAGTGTTTGTGCAAGCTCTTTTGTTGAGCGTCCTAACATGGCAGGAATTTCCTGGCTATCAAAAGCAACTAGACCACGTGCAATAACTTTTCCGTCCGCACTAGCTAATTCGACCGCATCACCTGAAATAAATTCACCCTGTACCGCTGTTACTCCCGCAGGTAATAAAGAAACTCCGCGCTCCAAAATTGCGGTTACCGCGCCAGCATCAAGTATCAAGCGACCCTGAGGTGTTGAAGCGTGTGCAAGCCAAAGCATTCGCGAATTCGACTTGTTTGCTTGCGCATGAAATAGAGTTCCTAGTGAACTTCCTGAGAGAGTTTCATCGGATTCTTTTAATGAAGTCAGAAGCATGGATATTCCTGCACTCGTTGAGATTCGTGCAGCTTCAACTTTAGTAACCATTCCCCCGCTGCCAACACCAGCAGATCCAGCTCCACCCAATGTCAGCGAATCAATATCGGAAATTTTAAGAACTTCATGTATTGGCTTTGCACCTGATTGCGAAGGTGGAGCGTCGTACAAGGCATCAATATCAGAGACTAAAACTAGAAGATCGGCATTGACGAGTAGTGCGACTAAAGCAGCAAGTCTGTCGTTATCGCCAAATCTAATCTCTTGAGTTCCTACAGAGTCATTTTCATTGATAATTGGAACGACTCCAAGTGAAATGAGTTTTGTGAGAGTTCGTTGTGCATTTTGATAGTGCGAACGACGCACAATGTCTTCCGTAGTCAGCAGTACTTGAGAAGCCGTGATCTTGTGGCGGGCCAAGTGCTCTGTGTAACGCGCAATTAAAAGTCCTTGACCTACGGAGGCAGCAGCTTGTTGTGTTGCAAGATCTTTTGGACGTGTGGTTAATCCAAGGGGTGCAAGTCCTGCGGCAATCGCGCCGGAAGAGACAACCAAAACTTCAGTGCCGCGCGCCTTTAGGTTAGCAACGACTTGAACGATTTTTTCAACAGATGTGTCATCGAGTGCTGAACCTGCTGTGCCCGTAAGAGAAGACGAGCCAATCTTTATAACAACACGTTTCGCACTTGTTACTGCCTCGCGACTCATTGCTCACCTTCTTCATCAGTGGCGTCCACTTCTGCAAGTTTAGGCGAATGAGGGTCGCTCACGTTGTATTCCCACTGGCGCGC
Organism: Actinomycetota bacterium; assembly: GCA_010032875.1. Classification (GTDB taxonomy): domain Bacteria; phylum Actinomycetota; class Actinomycetes; order Nanopelagicales; family Nanopelagicaceae; genus Planktophila. The sequence continues at coordinate 7,457 of RGSB01000013.1, forward strand.
AATTTCATCATCACTAAGAATGTTTACTTCGCGCTCAGGTTTCCAAGTTGTATCAAGTCGTGAATCTTCACCTCGTCGATGCAAATGGCCCGCTAGTTGCTCAGCTCCTGCTTCGATTGTTGGCTCCCAATCAAAGACAACTTCATCATCTCCTGATCCGATACGAACTTCACTTCCTGCAACTGCGCCTTGCTTATACAACTCTTTTTCAACTCCCAACTGTGCAAGGCGATCTGCAAGGTAGCCAATTGCTTCTGCATTCTTAAAATTAGTTTGACGAACCCAGCGAACCACTTTGTTTCCGCGAACAGTAAATGAACCATCGGCGTTAGCCTTTACTGTAAATCCTGAGTCATCCACTGGAGTTGGGCGTAAAATAATTCGAGTACGTTCTTCCGTCTTTGCTTCTAATCTGGCTTTTTGAATTAAACGAGCCATCGCGTACGTAAGTTCGGTGAGACCTTCACGAGATGCGGCTGAAACTAAGTAAACGTCATAGCCTTTATCGCGAAGAGTTTGAGCAACCATGTCAGCCATAGCTTTACCATCTGGCAAATCAATCTTATTTAACGCAACTATTCGTGTGCGATCTTCTAGTCCGCCGTAAATAGCTAACTCATTCTCAATTACTTCAAGATCAACTATTGGGTTTCGATCTGTTTCTAGAGTTCCGCAGTCAAGCACATGAACAAGTGCAACGCAGCGTTCAACGTGACGCAAAAATTCAAGACCTAAGCCTTTGCCTTGGCTTGCACCTGGAATTAACCCTGGAACATCTGCCACAGTAAAACGTGTGTCACCGGCTTGCACTACACCCAAATTTGGAATAAGAGTTGTAAATGGATAATCAGCAATCTTTGGACGAGCAGCAGAAATTGCTGCAATTAAAGATGACTTGCCTGCACTTGGAAAACCAACAAGTGCAATATCTGCAACAGACTTGAGTTCTAGAACTAATGTGCGCTCTTCACCAGGTTCGCCAAGGAGTGCGAATCCAGGTGCGCGACGCTTTGATGATGAAAGAGCTAAGTTTCCGAGTCCGCCATGGCCGCCTTGTGCTGCAATAAATGTTGTACCGATGCCAACTAAGTCAGCAAGCATCACGCCTTGATTGTCGTAGACAACTGTTCCATTTGGAACACCCAGAATTAAATCTTCTCCGAAGACTCCATCTTTACGATCGCCATAACCCTGATGACCGGATGTTGCTTTTCGATGTGGTGAGTGATGAAAACCCAGAAGTGTTGTCACATTTGGGTCGACAACCAAAATAACATCTCCTCCACGACCACCATTTCCACCATCTGGTCCACCGAGTGGTTTGAATTTTTCTCGTTTTACAGACACACATCCATCGCCACCTTTTCCCGCTGTGGCATAGAGAGTTACGCGATCGACAAATGTTGTCATCTACGTTTTCCTCTCTTTAGTTACGTCTGATTGATTTGATGAAATAAAAAAGCGAGCCGCACATGAACGCGGCTCGCTCTTTCGTAAGAACCGAAAATTAGGCTACTGGAACCACATTTACTACGTTACGTCCGCGAGCGCGACCGAATTCAACTGCACCTGCTGCTAGAGCGAAGAGTGTGTCATCTTTACCACGACCAACGTTTGCACCGGGGTGAAACTTAGTTCCGCGTTGGCGAACAAGAATTTCGCCGCTGTTAACGACTTGTCCACCGAATCGCTTAATACCGAGGTACTGCGCATTTGAATCGCGACCGTTACGTGTCGAGGAGACACCCTTTTTACTTGCCATTGCTCAACTCCTATTAACGTCTGGGCTAGATTCGAATTGGTTAGATACTGATAGCTGTAATTTTTACGCGAGTATGCTGCGCACGGAAACCTTGACGACGGCGATAGCCGGTCTTGTTCTTGTAACGCAAGATATCGATCTTTGGACCCTTTACGTCATCAATAACTTCGCCAGTTACTTTGACTGAAGAGAGCGCCTTTGGGTCTGAAGTAACAGTTGCGCCATCGACAACTAGAACAGCAGGAAATGAAACTGTTGCACCACTCTTGCTGTCGATGTGATCGACAACGATGGTCTCTCCAACAGTGACTTTCTCCTGGCGTCCGCCAGCTTTCACGATTGCGTACACGTAATTACTCCACTTCGTAAGGCCAGATTCACACACTGTGCGAAACGGGCAGGCGCTAAGGGTACGGAGAACCGCACCCGTGGGTCAAACTGAGTCGGGATTTATGCTCATTCCCCTGAGCCAGGAGTGACTACTCCGGTACTCACGGCTCGACGGCGTTTGCGGCCACCTATTTTTGAGCCTTTCTTTTCTTCACTGCGATCTTGCGCATCATCATTTTGAACTTCAATAAATTCATGTGCAGTTGCAGCTTCTTCTTCAACATCTTCGTGGCTGGCAGATTGTGAATTTACTTGTGGCATTGGTGCCTTCATCTTCACAGGTTCGGTGTGAATATGAATACCGCGACCAGAGCATGAATCACATGTTGTAGAGAACGCTTCGATAAGTCCTTGACCAACACGCTTACGAGTCATCTGAACAAGGCCGAGTGAAGTAACTTCTGCAACTTGATGCTTCGTGCGATCGCGGCCGAGACACTCAACCAATCTACGTAGAACTGCTTCGCGGTTTGATTCAAGAATCATGTCGATGAAGTCGATTACTACGATTCCACCTAAGTCGCGCAAGCGAAGTTGGCGAGCAATTTCTTCAGCTGCTTCGAGGTTATTTTTAGTAACAGTTTCTTCGAGGTTTCCACCCTTACCGATGAATTTACCTGTGTTAACGTCAATAACAATCATCGCTTCGGTGCGATCGATAACGAGTGATCCACCTGAAGGCAGATAAACCTTTCGATCAAATGCCTTAGAGAGCTGTTCTTCAACGCGGTACTCAGCGAATAAATCACCTGTGCCTGTGTATTTCTCTAATTTAGAGACTAGCTCTGGTGCAATAAAGCCAAGATAGTTGCTGATCTCTTCATACGCTTGGCTTCCTTGAACCGTTAACTTGCGGAAATCTTCGTTGAAGATGTCACGAATAACTCGAACAGCAAGATCTGGCTCGGAATACAGCGCAGCAGGTGCGTGAAAGTTTGGATTCTCAGACTTCTGATAAATATCTTCCCACTGAGATTTCAGACGAGCAACGTCGCTAGTAATTTCTTCTTCACTGGCTCCTTCAGCGGCTGTGCGGACAATTACTCCAGCTCCTTCAGGAATCAAATCTTTAAGAATGGCTTTAAGTCGTGTGCGCTCTTGTTCTGGAAGGCTGCGACTAATGCCACTCATTCCACCACCAGGAACATAAACAACATAACGGCCGGGAAGAGAAATTTGACTTGTTAAACGAGCACCTTTTTGACCAATCGGATCTTTAGTTACTTGCACAAGTACAGGTTGACCTGTTTTTAAAACCATTTCGATTTTGCGCGGTTCTGATTCAGAGATACCTGCAGCATCCCAATTCACTTCGCCGGCATAGAGGACAGCGTTTCTACCCTTACCAATGTCGACGAAAGCCGCTTCCATGGATGGCAACACATTTTGAACTCGGCCTAAATAAACGTTTCCAACGTAGGACACATTGCTATTTCGGTTTACGTAGTGCTCAACCATAACCTTGTCTTCGATAACTGCAATTTGAATGCGGTCATCAATCTGGCGAACAACCATCTCGCGATCTACATTTTCGCGACGTGCTAAAAACTCTGAGTCAGTAATGATTGTTCCGCGACGACGATACGGTTCGCGATATTCACGACGCTCACCACGCTCTGGGCGTTCGGAACGATCACGTCGACCTCGGCGTGCTTCTGCGCGCGGTGTGCGTTCACGAACTTCACGAACTTTTACAACTGTAATGACGCCATCTTCTTCGATTGTTTCACCTGGAACGACACCTTCACCTGTTGCACGGCGACGGCGACGGCGACGATGCGTAGTTGATTCTTCAGATTCATCTGTTGAAGATGTGTTTTCATTCTGTGTTTCCGTAACGTCGGATCCACCTTTGCGGCGGCCACGGCCACCACGGCGGCGACGGCGATTTCTTCCGGCACGTGATTCGTCATCGCCAGATTCTTCTGCGACAACTTCTGCTGTAGCGGCCTTCTTTGCCGGACGTGCACTCTTTTCAGCTACGGGAGCTGCCTGAAACATAGGTACTGGAATTGATGCAGACTTTTTCTTTGTTGCACTCTTCACTTCAGGCGCATCAGTACTTTCGACTGCATCTGATTTTTTTGAATTAGCTTTCTTGACCGCACGTTTGCGCGGCGTTTTTGGCTCAATAGCCATGGCACCAAATCCTCTATGCGTTTAGATAAACGCGCTCTGGCTTGAAATCGTTTGAACTTCGAAAAGAACTAACTCGTCAAGCAAATCTTCTGTGAGTCCGCGCCTGGCTTTTACCGCGAAGTGCTCGCGAGCCGCGCTGAACTGTGATGTAAGTATGGCAGATGTTTGGGTGAAACCCAAGTAAGGCGCAAATTGAGCGTGATTACTTACTTATCCGCGATGCCTTGCATGCACGTTTTGCAATAAACCAAAACCGATAAGCGTTGCAAACATGCTTGAGCCACCGTATGAAAGAAATGGTAATGGAACGCCAGTCATTGGCATTAACCCGAGTGTCATTCCTATATTTTCAAATATTTGAAAGGCAAACCACGCCGTAACCCCCGTTGCAACAAGTCTTCCGTACGGATCGTTAGTTCTTCGTGCGATGGCAAAGGCTCGCATTAAGATAATTAAATACAGCAACACGATTCCTGCGCTTCCGACAAATCCAAGTTGTTCGCCTGCCACAGTAAAAATAAAGTCAGTTTGCTGTTCTGGAACAAATCTTCCGTTTGTTTGTGGCCCATCAAATAGACCTGTACCAAATAAACCACCGGAACCAACGGTGATGCGTGCCTGGCGAAGTTGGTAACCGCTTCCCTGAGTATCTGCATTTGGATTAACGAATGACTGCAAGCGATTTACTTGGTATGAATTAATCACTCCCGCTTTGGTGGCACCAAATGCACCGATTACGGCGATGAGCAAAAGTGCAACTACCCAACGAGATGACGCACCAGATACGGCAATAATCGTTACGACTGCGGCACTAATAATAAATACTGTTCCCATATCGGGTTGCATCAGAATAAATATGACAGGAATACCCGCAACAATCAAAGCCTGTAAAACGTCTCTAGTATTTGGTTCATTGCTATCGTGAGTACGTTCAGAGAGAATCATGGACATTCCGACAATTATTGAAATCTTTGCTAATTCTGCTGGTTGAATTTGAAATCCACCTGGCAAGGCAATCCAAGCTTTTGCGCCATTGACTTCCGCGCCAAGTCCTGGAATTAAAACAATTATCAAACCTAAAACACCTAAACCCCAAAGAATTGGCGTGTAGGCGCGTAACAGTCGGTAATCAATAATTGTGGTTCCCCATGCAAGTAAAACCCCAATCAAAATATTTAGCACGTGACGTTTTAAGTAATACTGCGGATCTAGCCCATTCGCCGCATACCAATCACGTGTGGCTGCGTAAACAAGCAAAGTTCCAATTACAAGAAGTGCTGCAACTGCTCCTGTAAGTATTGGATCGAAACCAGCAAAGACTGATGTGCGAGATCTACGTAGATAAATACTGCGTGAAGTCAGAGAACTCATTGGTCCTCCCTCAATTTGGTCGCAGGTGAAATCTTTGGAATTTTCACCGGTGGTCTTCCATCAGGAAATATAGCCTTAGCAGGATCAATTCTCGATCCAGTTACTCCAAATAATGTTTCATAAATTTTGCGAACTCCCACACCACTCACTGAAGCACCAAATCCACCTTGGCTAACCATCATGACGACTGCATAACGCGGATTTTGAGTTGGACCATAAGAAGCAAACCAAGAGGTATCGGCTTTTAAAGTTCCGTTGGCATTCTTACCAAAGACTTGCGCCGTACCGGTTTTTCCACTGATAGCAATTGGAAAACCTGCAAATGCTCCTGTACCTGTTCCTGCAGTAATCACTTCTCGAAGTGCTCCTTCTAAAAATTTTAGAGTTGCTGGAGTTGCTGGAAGCGTTCCCAGTTGCTTGGCTCCAAACTTCTTAATGATTTTTCCATCAGTTGAAACGATTGCCTTTGCAATGCTGGGACGCAGAATCTTGCCGCCATTGCCAATAGCTGCATACATCTGAGTCAACTTAAGTGGAGTAATGACAGTGTCACCTTGGCCAATTGAGAAGTTGACTGCGTCTCCAGCTCGAATTTTGTCTCCATCTAGACAATTTTCTCGAGCTAATTCAATAAGAAATGGAGTTAGCTGACTCTTCTTGGCACGATCCTTGTAATTGCAATAAAAATCTTTATTTGCTGCATACCATTTTTTTCGCCACTCGCGATCAGGGAGTCGACCTGAGAGTTCGGAAGGCAAGTCAATTTCAGTTTTCTTATCTACCTGAAATCCTTGTGCTGCCTTAAAGAAATAATCATTAGGATTTGATTTTGGTTTTAAGCCACCATCTCTTACCCATTCATCATAGGCAATTTGATACCACAATGTGTCACACGAAACTGCGATTCCTTTTTTGAGATTAATGCGTCCAAGTGCCTTACTGTCAAAGTTTTGAAATGCTCGATTACCAATTTGAGTCTCTGATGGACAGTTATAAGTGGCATTTAAGTTATAGCCAGCATTGGCTGCTGCAACGACTGATACCGATTTAAATGTTGATGCTGGAGCAAATAATCCTTGAAGGGGCCGAGAAAGTGCAGGCACATTATTTTTCTCACTAAAAAGTGCCTTTGCATCTGCAACAGATAAACCTTTTTCCCAAGCATTTGGGTCATACGTTGGATAAGAAGCCATTGCCAGAATTTGTCCGTTTCGAATATCCATGACAACTGCGGCACCGGAATCTGCTGGATATCCACTTCCACGAGCACGGCGAACTGCATCTGCAAGTGCACTTTCCACACCAGCTTGCAGACGAACATCCAAACTTGTCACTAGATGATTACCGCCAACAGGTTGAGTGTTTTGACTTTCGCGAGTTATAGATTCTTTGCGATCGACAATAACTGTTCTAATTCCTGGTTTACCACGTAAGTATTCGTCGTACTGTAACTCTAATCCCGTTTTGCCTATGGTCTCACTTCGATAATAAGAACGACCATTTTTTCCTGATAAATCTTCTTCTGTTACAGGACCGACGTACCCTAATTCATGAGCAGCATTAACGCCTGCATATCCCGGATAATTTCGAATGGCTACGGGTGTTGCATCGATTCCTGGATATTCATTTGTTCGTTCAACAATCTGAAGTGCAATAGCAGGATCTGCTTCTTTAGTAATTGGAATTGGTTGATATCTTGAGCCAGTCCAGCAGCCTGCTTTGTCGTATTTTGGTAATTCACCGCATAATCGAGTTGCCCTGTAAACATCTGTGTACGACAAACCGAGAAGTGATGAAACTTTTGCTAAAACGCTCACTCCTTTATCCGGTTGCTTGTCTACGGTTATTCGATCGACGGTAATAGCGAGTCCTACTCGATTGAGTGCCAACGGAATACCGGAGGAGTCAACAATTAGTCCGCGAATAGCTGGATTGATGACGTCTCTACTTTGAATGCTCAAGGCTGCATCTTTATATCTTGGAGCAGCAGCAACTTGTAGATAAAACAGCCGACCAAGTAATGCAATCATTAATGTAAGAACAAAAATCTGAACTACCAAAAGACTTAAACGAACTCGCTGATTCATATGTGTGCCTGATTACCAAAGAGAGCACGGTGAAGTCGTGTCACAACTGGAAGTATTAAAGGAGTTACAAGAAAAGCCCAAATGCCATTTCCAAGAATTGTTATTAAAACTCTTGAGAAGCTTCCGGTTGAAACACCAAGAAGAAATCCGGTAATCACAAAAGCCACTAAACAAAGCACTGATGCCGATGAAACAAGAATGATGTTCGTAATTGGATTTCCGCGAAGATTGTCGTTTCCAAAACCTAGAAAAGCTACTGCGTAGCACGCAAGGATCATGAGTAAAGTCCAGTGCCCCATGGCTCCGCTAGAGCTTTGAGATAGATCCATAAAAAATCCAGAAATGAATCCCGTGAGTGCTCCAACTGTTGGAGTACTCAGTGCCGCCCATGTCAACGCAATCAAAATAGGGAGAGAAAATCCTCCACCAGGTAATCGCAGCTGATTGATAACGCTTTCTTGAATTAAAAATACAAAGACGAAAATCAATGTCGAGATCGAAAACTGCCTAACCAACATTTAAAACTACTTCGCACTCGCGGAAGGAGTTGGCGTTGCATAAATAGTCACAGTAGGAACTGGAGTTGGCTGCGGAGCGACAGGAACAAGTGCATCGCCAGGATTATTTTTACCAGCATTAAGCACAACACTTACTACCCCGAGTGCGGAGAAGTTTGGATAAAGCATGACTGTTGCGCTCTGAGCGATCGAACCAGCGCTGCTATCTACAGCACTGATTACGCCAATTGGAATACCAGGAACAAATGGGCGATTGTTAGTACTGCCGCGTGCAAGTAAAACATCTCCAACTTTTACAATTTTTTGATTATCAAGCAATTGAAGCTCTGCTCTCTTAGAACCTCGTCCTGAGAGAATGCCAATTTGTTGAGTTCCGGCAATTCTGACGCCAACTTTAAAGTCGGGATCAGTTGCTAACATGACAAGTGCTGAATTTAGAAAAGACTCTTTTACAACACCGACTAATCCTTCGCCAGAAATCACAGTCATGTTTGGACGCACACCCGAAGAAGTGCCTGCATCAATTGTGATTGTTTGAGAAAAACTTGTACTTGCACCTTGAGATATGACTCGAGTAGCCAAGACCTTGTATCCCGCTTTCCCAGCTAGATCTAAAACAGATTTAAGTTGAGTTAATTGCGCATCTGCACTTTTTCGTTCAAGTAACTTATTACGTAAACGAGCATTATCAGCTTTGAGTTTTTCAATCTGATTTCTGGTGCGCCCAAGATGTGTGACATCACTGAAGAAGTTTCGAAATGGAGTAACTACTGTTGAACCAGCTTTTTGAAATGGAGCTAAAACATTCTGGGTACCATTTCGGACACCATCTAAAATCTTTACGCCACGAAGATCTAAAGTAATTAAGAATAGAGATGTAACGATAAGAATGATAAGTAGGAGGCGAGCGCGTCCTTCGCCGCCATAACGCATTGCGCTAATTACCTATCGACGAGGCTCAGAGATCAAAACCTTTTCAAGGGCTTCGAACTCTTCAATACATTTTCCGGATCCTTCTACGACAGCATCGAGCGGGCGCTCTGCAACGTGAATTGGCATTCCAGTTTCTTTGCGTAAGCGCTCATCTAGTCCCTTAAGAAGCGCTCCACCACCTGTAAGAACTATTCCGCGATCCATAAGATCACTTGCGAGCTCTGGTGGACATTTATCTAAAGTGCTCTTAACTGCATTAATGATTGCGTTAACTGGTTCTTCGAGTGCCTTACGAATTTCTGCGGCGGATACAACGATTGTCTTAGGAAGACCTGTTGCGAGGTCGCGACCACGAATTTCTGCATCATTTTCGCCTGGAAGTGGGTAAGCCGAACCGATAGCCATTTTGATTTCTTCTGCAGTGCGCTCTCCAAGTAGTAATGAAAATTCGCGCTTCACCCAGTTAATAATGGATTGATCAAGTTCGTCTCCACCAACACGAATAGATAATGAAGTAACGATTCCACCGAGTGAAATAACTGCAACTTCTGTAGTACCGCCACCAATATCAACCACCATGTTTCCTGTTGGTTCGTGAATTGGAAGGCCAGCACCGATTGCTGCAGCCATAGGTTCTTCGATGATGTAAACCTTGCGTGCTCCTGCTGCATATCCAGCATCTTTGACAGCGCGCTGTTCTACGCCAGTAATACCTGATGGAACGCACACAACGATTCGGGGCTTTGCCAAATAACGACGGCGGTGAACTTTCTGAATGAAGTAACGCAACATGCGCTCTGTTGTATCAAAGTCTGCAATCACACCATCTTTAAGTGGACGAATAGCAACGATATTTCCAGGTGTGCGCCCAATCATTTTCTTTGCCTCAAGCCCTACGGCCAAAATTCCACCTGTGTCTTGATTAACGGCAACAACGCTTGGCTCATTGAGAACAATGCCACGACCGCGCACATACACCAACGTGTTAGCAGTTCCTAGATCCACAGCCATATCACGGCCGATGAATGACATTTTGTTACTCATTTATTTCCCTTCAAAGAAAATAGCTATTTCACGAGTTGCTGATTCAGGCGAATCAGATCCGTGAACAATATTCTGAACAACTTTGGTTCCCTGATCACGTGCAAGATCTCCGCGAATTGTTCCTGGCGCCGCAACAGTTGGATCAGTCGCACCTGCAAGTGAACGAAAACCTTCAATAACTCGATTACCTTCGGCAATCATCGCAACGATAGGTCCGGAAGTCATGAATTCAAGGAGAGGTTCGTAGAAAGGTTTGCCATTGTGCTCTGCATAATGTTTTTCAAGTAGCGCGCGATCTGCTTGCAACATGCGAAGAGCGGTAATTGAATAACCTTTTTTTTCTATTCTAGAAATAACTTCACCGACAAGACCACGGCGAACGCCATCAGGCTTGATCAGGATTAAGGTTTTCTCGGAACTCACACGCGCAGTCTATTAGGCATTTGGCGGACCTGCTGCCAGCAGGGCGGCACGGGCTGCTTCGCCCTTTTTGCCCACGAGAATAGCCGCAATCCATAACCCCAAGAAAATAGCCCCCACCAGAAACATGGATGTGACTGCAAAGCCATAGGCAAGAAGTGCGATTTGCAAAACCCAACCGAGAATCCAGCCAATTTTTTTCTTCAATAAACCTGGAGTGAGTAAACATAAAAGTGAAATAACAGCGCCAATAATAATTACATTTGAAGTGTGATCTTTCATTGCGAGCAACAAGGCAAAGCCCATAACAAAAGATTCCATTACAAGAACTGAAGAAGCCAGCATGCGCATAGATAAATCCTAATCTTCTTTCGAAAATAATCTACGCAGAATTGAACGGGCTTCACCGACTGTTACTACCGACCCAGTCACAACGATTCCAACGCTGTCATCGCTGAGTGGCCGCTTGGCATCATCGATTGCTCGTTTAAGGGCACCTTCTAGGTTTTCTTGACTAAACACTCTATCTGCTCCAAATATCTTTCTGGCTAACTCTTCTAAGTCTTTCGCTGGCATTGCACGGTTTGAAGAACTCGAAGTAACGATTATTGAGTTAAGAACGGGTTCGAGAGATTCAAGAATTCCTTGTGCATCTTTATCTCCAAAAATGCCAACAACCCCAATGGTGTCATCAAAAGTAAATTCAGAAGCCAGAGTTTGAGCAAGTGCTTGAGCTCCATGCGGATTATGTGCAGCGTCCAAAATAACTGTCGGATCTCGATGAATTACTTCGCAACGCCCCGGAGATTTCACGTTCGCAAATCCCGCTCGAACTGCGTCAGGATCTAGAGCTTGCTCGCCAAAAAATGCTTCTACGGCAACAAGTGCTGATGCGGCATTTGTGGCTTGATGTCGACCATGCAGAGGCAAGAAAATTTCATCGTACTTCTCATTTAACCCATTGATAGAAATCATCTGACCACCAACTGCTATTGCACGTGAATCTAATGAGTACTCAATACCTTCACGAGCAATATCTGCTTCAACTTCGGCTGCCTTGCGCAACAACTCCTTTGCAGATTCTGGTTTTTGTTCGGCCATCACAATGTAGCCACCAGCTTTAATGATGCCTGCCTTTGTTTGCGCAATCTCTGTCAATGTATTCCCAAGATATTCCATGTGGTCTAAACCAATGGGCATAATTACTGAAACATCTGCATCAACTACATTTGTAGCATCCCATTGCCCACCCATGCCTACTTCGATAATTCCGATGTCCACCGGATGCTCAGCAAATGCAACGAATGCCATCGCAGTAATCGCTTCAAAAAAGGAAATTGGATTATCAAATTTTGAATCCATTAAATCCAAATATGGAGCAACATCGTTATACGCAAATATTGCTGCCTTGGGATCTATAGGTGCTCCATTGATTGAGATTCGTTCGAGATAACTCTCTAGATGGGGACTAGTAAACCGACCAGTGCGTAATCCCATTTCGAAAAGGAGCGAATCAATCATTCGAGATGTTGTTGTTTTTCCATTTGTTCCACCTACGTGAATTGTTGGATACGTAAGATGAGGTGAACCAAGGATGTCGGTAAGCGCAGCAATCCGATCGAGTGTGGGAGAAATTCGAGTCTCTGGCCAACGTGCAAGCAGTGCTTGCTCTATTGCATCAATGCGGGCGTTATCGTCTGCGCTCATTAATTACTTTGCTGGCAATGAGTTGAGTTGTGAAGTGATGCGCTCAATATCCGCACTGGTTTTCGCTAATCGTTCTTTAATTTCTACAACAACATCTGCAGGAGCCTTAGCCATGAAACCTTGGTTGTTGAGTTTCACATTAGCAGTTTCAAGATCCTTCTGAGCTGTTGCTAAATCTTTTGTAAGTCGTGCGCGTTCGGCAGCAACGTCAATTGCGCCCGTCAGATCGAATTCTGCTTTTACAGAACCTACTTGCAATTGAGCACTTGGAGTAAAGTCTCCACTTTCAAGTTTAAGAACAAATCGCATAGCACTTTCATATGGCGCGAACTCTGCAGGTGCGAGGAAGCGACCAGGAATTTTGGCTGATGTTTTTATTCCTTGATCATTTCTAAAGCGTCGAACCTCGGTAATAACCTCTTGAATACTTGCGATAATTTTTTCACTATTTTTATCAATGTGGGAAGAGTTAGCTAGTGGCCAATCGGCGATTACAAGTGATTCTCCTGCGGTTAATGTCGTCCATAACTCTTCGGAAATAAATGGCATAAATGGATGCATCAATCTCAATAGTTGATCTAGAACGTGACCTAATACTCGTTGGGTATTTTTGGAATCTCCCGATGCAAAGGTTTCTTTTGAAAGCTCGAGATACCAGTCGCAAAGATCATCCCAAGCAAAGTGATAAATGCGATCACATGCACGCGCAAACTCGTATGACTCTAGAAGTGAATCAACTTCAGAAATCGTTTCGGAGAGTCTGGAAAGTATCCACTTATCAACGCCGTTGAGTGATGTAACTGCAGGAAGTTCACCTTCAATGGTTGCACCGTTGATCATCGCAAAGCGGGTTGCATTCCATAACTTGGTCGCAAAGTTTCTGGAGCCGCCGACCCAATCTTCGGCAAGTGCTTGATCTTTTCCTGGATTTGCACCACGAGCTAATGTAAAGCGAAGCGCATCAGTTCCGTACTTATCCATAAACTCAATCGGATCAATTGTGTTGCCGCGACTCTTTGACATCTTCTTTCCAAATTGATCGCGAACCAAACCATGTAGTGCAATCGTGTGAAAGGGTTGTTTTCCATCCATGGCAAACAAACCAAAAAGCATCATTCGTGCAACCCAGAAGAAAAGAATGTCATAACCGGTGACAAGAACACTCGTTGGATAAAACTTCTTGAGATCATCACTATCTGCTGGCCAACCTAGAGTTGAAAATGGCCACAGTGCAGATGAAAACCATGTATCTAATACATCTGGATCTTGCGTGTAGCCATCTGGTGCTTTTTCATCTGCACCAACAACTTTTACTTCGCCATTTGGTCCATACCAAACAGGAATTCTGTGACCCCACCACAATTGTCTAGAAATACACCAGTCGTGCATGTTATCGACCCACTCAAAATAACGAGGTTCCATTTCTTTGGGTTCAATTTTTACGCGACCATCACGAACAGCATCCCCTGCTGCTTTTGCAAGCGGTGCAACTTTTACGAACCACTGCAATGATAAACGCGGTTCGACAATTGTTGCGCAACGTTGGCAGTGACCAACTGAGTGAGAATATGGACGTTTTTCCCAACCAATTCGACCATCAACACGTAGTTGTTCAACAACTGCCTTGCGTGCTTCGAATCTATCCATCCCATCAAATTGTGTATTCGTACCGGACATAACTCCGTGCTCATTCATAATGACAACCATTGGAACGTTATGGCGCATTGCCATCTCAAAGTCATTTGGATCATGAGCAGCTGTTACTTTTACGGCACCGGTTCCAAACTCTGGATCCACTAATTCATCAGCAATAATTGGAATCATTCGGTTGACGTATGGAAGTTTTACTTGCTTGCCCACCAAATCTTTATAGCGTGGATCATCGGGATTTACGGCTACCGCACCATCGCCAAGCATTGTTTCTGGACGCGTAGTTGCAATGCTTATTTGCGTCTCACCTGGGTCACCATAAGTAATTTGTACAAACTCACCATCGATGTCTTGATGTTCTACTTCGATATCAGAAAGAGCAGTTAAGCAACGTGGGCACCAGTTGATAATTCTTTCCGCGCGATAAATAAGTTCGGAATCATAGAGTTTCTTAAATATGGTTAGAACTGCTTTAGATAGATTTTCATCCATTGTGAAGGCTTCGCGAGACCAGTCAACACTGTCACCAAGTCTCTTCATCTGTCCAAGAATTGCGCCGCCAGATTCGGATTTCCATTCCCAAACTTTTTTAACAAACTCTTCACGACCTAGATTGTGACGTGATTTACCTTGAGTGGCTAATTGTTTTTCGACAACATTTTGAGTGGCAATACCT
>RGSB01000121.1 GCA_010032875.1 Actinomycetota bacterium
GTTCCATTCGTTAAAATCAAATCATTAACAACGCTGGCCATCATCTTCATTGGTAATGCAGAAAGATTTGGCATTCCACCAGCGAGTGAAACAATTTCTGGCCTTGAAGCAACTGCAAAAAGCGCGCGAATCTCACTTGGTTGCATTCCAGCAGCACGAGCAGCAAAACGTTGCTCGAGATTCTGCGGCGCACCCGTTTGGTGACGTGTTGAGATTTCGCTCATCCGCCAATCATCCCACAGGTGGCGGGTTCGCCGTCAGCGGCGAAGACCTGCGCTACGTAAGTCAGAAATACGAAGAGTGCCTGTTTTTGCATCATCTTCAGTAGATAAATAAAGACGTTGAATTGCAATAAGTAAGGATTCGGCAATTACATCGCGAAAATCAGGACGGGCTAAACGGCTGGCATCACCTGGATTGCTGGCATAACCAACATCAATGCGCACAGCTGGTGCTTTTGTGAGGCGCAGCAAATCCCATGTCATCGCATGTGTTCTGCAATTAAGTAAATCAGTGCGCGCACATATTTCGCGCTGTACTAAAGAAGCAAATCTTTCGCCAACAATTGAGTGAATTCCGTGAGCATCGCTTCCATAGAAGTAAGTCGCAACACCATGTGCTTCTGGATTCGGATGTGAATCAACATGAAGTGAGACCATCAGATCGGCTTCACGTTGATTAGAAAATGTAATTCGCTCAGATTCACTTGGATTGTTATTTGCACCGCGAGTTAGAAAAACGCTTGCACCGAGGGCTAGAAGACGACCTTCAACGCGTTGAGCAATGTCATAAACAATGTCCGATTCAATAATTCCGTTAGCAACATTGCCCTGATTTTTTCCACCCAAACTTGGATCAATAACAATGACTTTATTTGCAAGTGCTGGACCACGATTTTTTTGTGATGCACTCTCGCGCAACTGAGAAGGTGCGCCACCGGAGACAATCTTTGTTAATCGAATTAAACCGATAACAGTTGCTGGTCCACACTTTCCATCGACTGCAATACCTGCAGATTTTTGAAACTCTTTAACAGCCTTTGCAGTGAGCTCTCCGTAAATTCCATCTACTCGCCCACAATCAAATCCCATTTCAGTTAGACGTGATTGCAAAGCAGCAACATCATCACCGCGCATTAGTGGCGGCTCTTGCAAATAGAGAGAGCGATCTCCTAATTTCCAGCGTGCTTCTTCGAGCGCACGAGCAGTGACATCATTAATGATGCCTGTAACTGTTAACCCGCGCGATTGTTGAAAAGAGCGGATCTCTTCTTCAGAGAGCTCTTTCATACAACTTAAATAAAGCTTTCGAGTTCTTTAAGAAGAGCTGGCTTTGGCTTTGCACCAATAATTGTCTTTACAACTTCTCCGTTGACATAGACATTTAACATTGGAATCGATGTAACGCCGTACTTAATTGCAATCGCAGACTCTTCATCTGTATTGAGTTTTACAATCTTTAATTTATCGCCGTGTTCTGCAGCAATCTCATCAAGGATTGGTCCAATAGCGCGGCATGGTCCACACCATTCTGCCCAGAAATCAACTAGAACAGGTGTGCTGCTCTTAAGTACGACTTCATCGAATGTTGCTGCTGTGACTGCTGTTGCTGCGCTCATGGCTTCCCCTTTATTGGCTTGTATATAGAACTTTACTAGTGTGAAAGAAATTTTTCAGCATCGAGTGCAGCCTGACATCCAGAGCCCGCAGCCGTAATTGCTTGGCGATAGGTGTGATCAACAAGATCGCCACACGCAAATACGCCCTCAATATTTGTCTTTGTCGAACGACCTTCAACCTT
>RGSB01000122.1 GCA_010032875.1 Actinomycetota bacterium
TTTCCTTGCTTTCATCTTGTTCTGTCATAGGAAATATCAATATTAAATTGCAGTTTTGAGTGTGTTAACTTTGATAACTCTAAGTTGTTGTGGAACAGCACTACTGTCTCCTGCACCATCAACATCCATCTGGACAAATCCTTCTTCAGAGCGCCAGATAGTTCTAGTAGCACGTCCAAAATCAGTGTCATCATCAAAGCGAACTTCCATTTCAGTGCCGATGCCACGTCCGATTGTGTCAGCACCAAAAGCAAAGCTAGTGTGAGTGACTTTGCTGCTTTCTGTTTGAACACCAGGAGCGCCGCTACCACCAACACCATAAGCATTAGTCTCGAAAATCATGAAGTTCTCAAAATCTCCACAATATCCAGTTAGCTTATCTGTCTCGCCAGGAGAGATTAGAACAGGATTCAAGAACTCTGTCAAAGCTTGCAATTCACCAGGAGTAGCAGCATGCCACAAAGTGTCATAGCTAATTTTTAATTGAGTCAAAGCTGTGCTGTTAACTACCAAGCCATACTTGTTACCAGCAAATGGAGGAATCTGTTGTTCTTTCATGTAACCATACAGAGACGCTAAGAATTTGCGGGATAAAGTTCCATCATCTCCAGTAGTAGCAACATCACTGATAGAAGTGGTAACAGCGTTCTTGTCATTATAAACAACACGAGTTGTGCCAGTCCACAAGCTTCTAATCTGCAAATCTTCCCATGCGTAGTAATCTCGCATTAAGTTTCTATTCAAAATTGACAACAATTCAATCATTGAATAGGCAGTTACAAAGCTAACTAAAGTAACAGGAGGATATTGGGAATTACGTCCTAAACCCCATTCACTTAACTGAGCTGTTACAACTCCAGTGGATAAATTTTGATTACCAGAGTCAATACGAGTATACGCACCAGCACTTGACAATAATCTGTCTTCAGGAGCGTTAGGAGCAGGTAAATAAGCCGCTCTAGGAATCTTAATGTTGTCTCCCAATCCTTTGCCAAAATCAATTACAGTATTAGCAAATTGCCAAAAGATAAATCCTTGACGATTGTTGGTACGCATAATCGATGACAAAACAGACAAAAATCCGCCTTGGATGTCTCCACCAACTGTTGCAGAATCCTTGGAGATGGTAGAAGAACCACGCAACATACCATTGGCTTTTGCCCAAGATTCTAAGTCTTTAATAACAGCTGCTTTGTTCTCTTTAACAAATTGATTCAACTGCCTGTTGTCTTGAGTAACATACTGGGAGCCATTAGCGCGTACTTTGATAACTTTGGAGCAGTCATCAAAAATGTTAAACCAATCTTTTAAAGCACCTTGTGGCGCATCTGCTTTAGATGTTATTACTCTATTAACGTTAGGAACAGAAACGTTTTCAGTTTTTCCTTGCATTCTACCAATATCATTTAATACTTTTTCAGCTAATCTCGCTGTATCTAGTTGAGATTTAAGAGCGTCCTTTTCAGCACGTTCTTTTTGTAAAGCAGCTTCCAATTCTGCTTTAGCTTGTTTTTCCGCAAGTTTTGCGGCTTCGTAAGTCCCCGCTTTAGCCTTTCGGTCGCTTTTGCTAAATGAAACGTAGCCGCGCACGGACTCAATCAAATCATACGCACCAGATTCGGTCCGCTTTGCGATACCCTTTTCGGCTAGGTTTTGAACTTGCCTAGAGCTAATGCCCAAAGCAAAGGCCAAAACATCTGGCCCGACTTCGATCCTATTGTCTGCCTGACTTGCTGAGGTTTTCATGCGCCCAAAGCGGCTGAAGGTTTAGGAAATGAAAGCACATTCGTTGCTGCTCG
>RGSB01000123.1 GCA_010032875.1 Actinomycetota bacterium
GTGAAATATCTGTCGGTCCAACAACTGCAATGCCAGGAATCTGATTCAATTCATTTAGCAAATATCCCGTCAGCACTTTTTCATGTTCGTGA
Source organism: Actinomycetota bacterium (assembly GCA_010032875.1). GTDB lineage: Bacteria > Actinomycetota > Actinomycetes > Nanopelagicales > Nanopelagicaceae > Planktophila. The sequence goes on from RGSB01000123.1 coordinate 93, forward strand.
ACTTTTTCAAGACCAATACTTTGTAAGTACTTGATTCCCGCGGCTAAACCCACAACTTGAGCCATATTAGGAACACCAGCTTCAAATTTGCGAGGTGCTTCGGCCCATGTTGCATCAGTCATTGTCACATTTTCAATCATGGATCCGCCAAATAAAAATGGTGGAAGATTATTGAGTAATTCGTAACGCCCCCATAAAACTCCAACTCCTGTTGGACCCAATATTTTATGACCAGAAAAAGCTAAAAAGTCTGCACCTAGTTTGGTCACATTAACCGGGATATGCGGAACTGATTGGCATGCATCAACAATCACAATGGCGCCAATTTTATGAGCTTTTTCAATGATGCGATCTAAGTTATTTATCGTTCCAAGAACATTAGATTGTTGAGTAATTGCAACAATTTTGGTCTTTGAAGTAATCAATGAATCAATATTCGATTCATCTAAACGTCCGTCAGAAGTAACGCCAAACCATTTAAGTTCAGCACCACTTCTCTTTGCGAGTTGTTGCCAAGGTATTAAATTTGCATGATGTTCCATTTCAGAGACAACGATGGAATGCTCAGAACTAATGGCGAACTGGCTACCAGGTTCGGCGTTACTGAAGGCGTATGCCAAGAGATTTAAGGATTCAGTTGCACTCTTCGTAAATACAATTTCTTCCGTTTTAGCACCAAGGAATGATGCGACTGTTGATCTAGAGGCTTCAAACATCTCTGTTGCTTCTTCGGCAAGTTGATGTGCACCTCTGTGCGCGGCCGCATTGTGCTTGGCATAGAAATCAACTTCTGCGTCTATAACAATTTGTGGTTTTTGACTAGTCGGATTTAGCTACCGACGTATTCGGCATACCCCTGAGCTTCGAGCTTGTCCGCTAATTCTGGTCCGCCTTCTTCCACAACTTTGCCATTAGCAAATACATGCACGAAGTCGGGCTTGATGTAACGAAGAATTCTTGTGTAGTGAGTGATTAAAAGTACTCCAAGATTGTTTGCGTCCTTAGCTCGATTAACGCCTTCAGAAACAATTCTCAAAGCGTCAACATCTAATCCAGAATCTGTTTCATCAAGAATGGCAATTTTTGGCTTAAGCAATTCAAGTTGCATGATCTCGTGGCGTTTCTTTTCGCCACCAGAGAATCCCTCATTGACATTTCGTTGCGCAAAACTTGGATCTATTGAAAGAGCTTCCATTGCTTCTTTAACTTCAGATACCCATGTACGCAATTTAGGCGCTTCGCCACGTAACGCTGTTGCTGCTGTGCGAAGGAAGTTAGAAACGGAAACACCAGGAACTTCAACCGGATACTGCATTGCAAGGAATAATCCTGCTTTTGCTCGTTCATCAACGCTCATATCAAGAACATCTGCTCCATCTAGAGTGACAGTGCCACCGGTGATTGCGTATTTAGGATGACCTGCAATCGAATAAGCGAGAGTTGATTTGCCCGAACCATTTGGTCCCATGATCGCGTGTGTTTCACCAGACTTAATTGTCAGATCAACACCTTTGAGAATTTCAACTGCGCCATTTTCTGTGTCTACTGAAACATGAAGGTTACGAATCTCTAGTGTGCTCATTTTTATCCCGTTATCTCTCTTAAGTGGTCTGGTCTAATTATTAATTTACTTGGATTTCTACGACATC
>RGSB01000124.1 GCA_010032875.1 Actinomycetota bacterium
CATCTTGGTGGCCATAAATCTTGAAATACCAGTACGCATATGTAGCAAACCAGTTGTTATTGCCTCCGTAGAGAACAACTGTTGTGTCATTTGCAATACCGTTCTTGGAAAGAAGTGCTTCGAACTTCTCCTTTGAAACTAGGTCGCGCACAAGACCATCTTGCAAGTCATCTCGCCAGTGGAATGTGATTGCGCCTTCGATGTGGCCTTGTTCGTACAACGTTGTGTCTTCATCTACTTCTACAAATACAACGTGTGGGTTCTTAAGATTTTCAATAACCCAATCAGTTGTGACGAGTGCGCTTTCTCTTGACATCTATTTCTCCTATTTCTTAAGTTTTAAAGTAATTTGATTTTTAGCGAGTACGAATTCTTAAAACGAGCAGATACATCTCACAACCAAGACAATAATTAAAAACAGAGTTCAAAAACGCTGCAGCCAAAGCAAATCCGACAGCGATGCTAAATAACGGAACTGATCCGATTGCTCCACCAATTAAGCCAACGAGTGCGAATACAAAACCGACACTCTGTGCAAACTGTGGTGGACGTGAATCTTCAGTCACGACTTCCCCACGAAGTCGCGGCTTGACTATGCGCTTAAAGGTTGCACTAAAACGTGGACCACGAACATCAATCAGAGTTGGTGTTTTTAATTGTTGTGACATGTGAGAAGAATAAAGAAGTTAAAAAAGAAAGACTAATTGCGAAGAATTTGCACTTACTTAACAGCCGCAATTGCCGATAGAACTTCATCGCGTTTAGGCGCACCAACTGCGCGACCCACTTCGGTACCGGTCTTATCAAGAATTAAAGTTGTTGGAGTAGACAAAATATTGAGGCGATTGACTAAATCCAGGTTGGACTCGGCGTCGATGTGAAGGTGGGCGACATCATCCATATCGGCCGTCATCTGAGATAGAAGTGCACGGGTCGTGCGACATGGTGTGCAAAATGCTGATGAGAATTGCACCAACGTCACTCGAGATCCAAGGGGTGCGCCCAACATCTGCGCATCCAGCACGGCAGCTTTGGCTTTGCGAACTTTGAAATGTCCCTCGCGCAATTTGTGCCAAATGCCGTAGGCAGTAGCCAGCGCAAGCACAATAACGAGTGGAAGCAACGATTTCACAAGAGTATTGTTGCGCACTTAACAGGAATAGGAAACCTCAAAAATGGCCAACGTGTTGTTACTGACAAACACACTTGGCGCGAGCGCGGAAGTTTTACCTGCACTCGGTTTACTGCAACACAGCGTAAAAATTCTTCCTGCTGAAGCAAGCGTTCTCGTCGATGTTCCAGAGATGCAAGTTCTTCTCATCGATGCTCGTCGCGATTTGCCTGCAGCAAAGTCACTCACAAAACTTTTAACAACTACCGGAGTTGGTGCACCTGTTATTGCAATTACAACTGAAGGTGGCTTATCTGCAATGAGCGCCGAATGGGGCATTGACGATGTCATGTTGGATACCGCAGGTCCCGCAGAAGTCGATGCGCGTATTCGTTTAGCAATTGGCACACACGAAGCCTTTATGAACGCGACAGATCCAAGCTCTGGAGAAATTCGCACAGGCGAAGTTGTTATCGATGAAAATTCATACACCGCTCGCATTAAAGGTCGCGCGCTCGACCTAACTTTTAAAGAGTTTGAATTACTGAAATATTTAGCACAGCATCCAGGTCGAGTATTTACTCGTTCGCAATTACTGCAAGAGATCTGGGGATATGACTATTTCGGTGG
>RGSB01000125.1 GCA_010032875.1 Actinomycetota bacterium
AAGCGCGCTATTCATCCGCTCTTACGAACGCGGTGAACGAGTACACCTTGCGATGCTCTCTCGTGGTTTCGATGGCAATGTTCCGTCCTTAGAAAATCACACACCCACACAACGCAATTGGTTGCTTGCAATGGCTTTACCTGGCCTTGCACTTCTAACTTTCGTAATCACTTCGGTACTGCGATAGTTACGCCCATGACACATCCAAGCTTGGACATTCGCGATCTTGCGTTTGCATATCCTGATGGCAATCAAGCTCTCTTCGGTGTAAACCTCACAATCCAAAAAGGCGAGCGTGTTGCACTGCTTGGTCCAAATGGTGCGGGCAAGACAACTCTTGTCATGCACATGAACGGCATCCATCCAACTGCGCACGGATCAGTCACAATCTCTGGTGAGTTAGTAGATACAACTAATAAAGAATCACTTCAAAGAATTAGAAGCAAAGTCGGCATCGTCTTTCAAGATCCAGATGATCAACTCTTTATGCCCACAGTTGGCGAAGACATTGCCTTTGGTCCCTACAACATGGGATTACGTGGCGCCGAACTAGATGCGGTTGTAGATAACGCACTTGCACAAGTCGGCATGAGCGAATTCAAAACCCGCCCACCGCATCACTTATCTTTCGGCCAACGCCGCCGCGTTGCAGTCGCAACTGTTCTTGCAATGAAGCCTGAAATCCTTGTACTAGACGAACCATCTTCCAATCTTGACCCTGCAAGCCGCCGCGAATTAGCTGACATTCTTCGATCCCTCGACATCACCATGGTTATGGTCACTCACGATCTGCCATATGCGTACGAACTCTGCGAACGCTCCGTGATTCTCTCTGGTGGCATCATCGTTGCCGATGACACAACGCACTCAATACTTACTGACGAATCGCTTCTTAAAACAAACAGGCTCGAATTACCTGTTGGTTTTTCTATTTCCCAGCGCGCGTAAGTTTTATTCGCCCCTGCGCAATAGCAGCGCCCAATAAAACTATCGCGCCACCGACTGGTTCATACCAGGTCACGCCCTCGCCCAAAAAGATAACTCCCACAATCACAGCAACCACCGGTGTCACATACGTAACTGAGCTTGCTATCGCGCTACCTGCTGCAGCCATAATCTGAAAGTTCCAGATGTATGCAAACCCACGACCAAACATTCCAAGTCCCACCATCGCAAGCATGGGCACCAACGACACATCGCCAGTAACACCACCATCGATTAAATAAAAGGGCAACAAAATCGCGGTCGCAATCACTAATTGTGTTGCAGCTGCTGCTTCTGGGCGAAGCCCAAGCGGCAGAATGAATTTGCGTGAATACGGAAATGACACTCCGTAACATGCCACCGAGAATAAAAGTGCCAACACTGCAGATAAAGGATTCGAACCCAAACCCTCCCAAGCACCCAACACTGTCAGCACGCCAACAAAACCTAAGAACAAACCAATTACTTGCGCCTTAGTAACTTTTTCAGATCTAAAGACCAACATAATTGCAATCAGCGTCATCAAAGGGGTCACTGCATTGATGATTCCGGCCAACACAGATGTCACAGATTGCTCTGCCACTGCAAACAAGTACCCAGGAATGACGTTGAGCGTCATCGCCGGAAAAGTTAAGTGCGCCCACGTCTTTAATTCACGCGGCAGCGCAATGTTTCTTATCCGCGCAAATGTCACAAGAGTCAGTGCCCCCATTGCCACACCACCAAATGCCACACCCACAGGGGATAAGAACTCA
>RGSB01000126.1 GCA_010032875.1 Actinomycetota bacterium
TCACGCCGACGAATGAGTTAGGAAATATTGAAGAGTGCAAGATTCAGCAACCTTCGGGACAGTTTTATCCATGGCGTGGCTTTGCTAAAGACTCTCAGATGCAGAACTACTACAGCATTTATGCATCTCCAAGACCAAAAATGATTATTCAAGTGATTCCAGTTACATGGGCAGATCTTCCATATTCAGGCGCACCTCAAAAAGATTACGGTCACTATTTCAAGTTTTTTGAAGAGTGGATTAAAAACTCAGCAGACAATGGTGCGGATATTCAAATTCGAGTTCCTGAAAAGTATTACTCGCTGCCAAAAAACTTGGATTCATATAAAGACATTGAAAAACATGGCCAGCCAACGCCAGATCGAAAGGTATTTTGGTCTGATTCTGTTGCTGCAACGGATCCATATATAAATTTTTCAGGCACAACTTTGGGAATTCTCGTTGTTCCACCAACGACTCCGATTTCTAAATTTGGTGGAAATCCAGATGGCAGTGGAAATAGTTCAGAAGGGCAAATTCCACATATTTTGTCCGTACCACCAATTAATTTGGAAGTCTCCCATCCAAATAGCCAGCTATCTACTCCACATATGTGGATGCACGAAATGTCACATGCCGGTCTAGATATTGGCGATTATTACAACTCAGGAATATGGGGAAGTGTTGGCAGCGGACAGTTAGATCAATTGGGCTGGGATAAATACATAGAAGGTTTTATGAACGATGCACAAATTAGATGTGCCCCAGCGGACAGAACTACAACCCATTGGATTGTCCCTTCGGCTGCCAAAGGTCCATATCAAAAATTAGTTGTTGTGCCGCTATCTCAATCCAAAGTATTAGTTGTTGAATCGATGCGATCTGCCGGATATAACTATAAGTTGCCAAAAAATAATCAGGGAGCACTGGTTTACACAGTTGACGTTAAGAGATGGGCGAAAGGTTGATGCGCCATTGAAAAAAGGTGAAAGCATCACAGTTTCAGGAGTAAAAATTTCAGTGATTAACTCAGGTACTTTCGGCGACGTTATAAAGATAGAAAAGCAGTAACTCTTACTCGAAGTCTCCACCACGTCCAGTAATGCGTGGCGGCTTCTTCGATGGACGCTCATAGCGAGCAATCAACAGAACAAGCGCCACGGCATACACCGCAAAGATAATTACACCGATCTTCATTTATGCGCCTAAGACTGCCCAGACAACAAGTGCGATCATCGCAAGATCAAATAGAACGATTGTGATCGCAGATAGTGAAAGCATTTCACGTGAGCCGCTGATTTTTGCAGCAAGTGCTGATGGCTTTTCAACCTTACGTAAATCATAAATAAGTGCTTCACCTTCGCGCACTGCTGCATATTGGCTAATAGTTGCAAGCATTCCGGTGATAGCTGCCACACCAATTGTTAAATACTTTGCTGAATCTGGCGCAGTTGCGAACTTATCAAATGTAGCCAGAACAAAAATGCCAATGAGCACTAAAGCTGGTGCAATTTGTGAAGTAATGATTTGGGAACGCAATTGGTTCCACTGTTTGATGAGGGATAGTTCATCCATTTTCTTGCCCGCTCTCCGTGGTGGCGGAAAATCCGCTTTCTCAAGGCTAGGGGATAGGGGTAAAGCCGGCTAGTTCATTTCGCTCAATGTCTTGGAACCTGTGAAATTTCTGTCAAAACCCATCTGTTTACAGATTCGTCCTGCACAAACACTGTGCTCCTTGTATTTTTTATCTATGAAGCGAA
>RGSB01000127.1 GCA_010032875.1 Actinomycetota bacterium
GCCCGTTGTTTTTTGGTGTGATCTGCCAAAGATATTTAGCACTCGCTTTAGCATCGTTGGCGAAGTAGTTGATGTGACACTTCGTCCATCTTTTTCATGGTCATTCGGCGATGGCTCTGTTATGCAGAGCACCGATCCTGGCGCTCCTTATCCCAATGGATCTATTCAGCATGCATATTTACGAGAAGGAACATATCTAGTGACGATGCTTGCAACATGGGGTGGCACGTGGTCAAACCAAGGCACTATTCGCGCCGTCACTGGTGAGATCAAAACAATTCGCGTTGCAACCGTCAAAGTTGTCAGCGCCCCAACAATGTTTGTTCAGTAAATGAGTACGGCAACTGCGGTGGATTTCCGCGATGAAGATTTTGCACAGAGCGTTCTCTCATTTCGTGTTGATAGTGATAGCCAAACTCTCAATGCCTTGCAGCAAGATGGCGCCACAGCCATTGTGGATTTAGCAGGTGAATACGAAGCAATGGGTTGCAGCGTTAATACGTTGCTCAAAGCACGAGTCCTGGGTCGCTTATCTGACATACAGGTGCGCGACTTTGCACTCGGATCACACAATGAAAAAAGTATGGGCACATATCTTGCGATGTGGTCAGAGCTCTTATCAATTGCACCATCAGGATTTATTGCACCTGTGGCATCACTTTGTGCTGCGATTGCTTATGAGAGTGCGGATAAAGAAGGTGCTGCGCAGTATTTGAGACGCGCAATTGCAGATGATGCTCGGTACTCACTTGCCACACTGCTTCAACGAGTCTTTGCATCAGGCTGGCCCATCAACGCATTTGCTGCGATGCGCGCAGATCTGCACCCCAAGGTGTGTGCTCTTATCTTCATTTGATAGAGCGCCTCGGGATTTGTTACCCTTGCCAATAGGTCACGAGTTCTAGTTATAGCCCCAGCTTGCTAGACGGCAACCCTCCACCGCGGCGGGGTGCTCTGGGTGAAGACCTGGCAGGGCGAACTTTCGAGTTTGGCTGCAAGTGCGTGAAGGAATTAATAACTGTGTCTATTGCCAAGAAATCACCACATGATCGTTATGACGTGACTGGCGCATGGCTGCCGGGAGATGATGTTGGTGATCGCGAATTTGTAAAAGTTGGCGACATAGAACTTGAAAGCGGAGAAGTTCTGCCCGATGTTTAGTAAATCACGCAATGACTGGTTGGTCTGATGTGCCGGGGTGGTGGCCATCAATGGTCGGTCCTGGTTTGCCACTTGATACAGATAAGTACTTTGTTGTTTGTCCCAATGTTATTGGCGGATGTCAGGGAAGTACGGGGCCATCATCAATTGCACCCGATGGAAAACGCTGGGGTTCACGTTTTCCACTTGTGACAATTAGGGACATGGTTGCTGGTGAAATCGCATTTTCGGATGCAATCGGAATCAAGAGATACAAACTGGCACTGGGGCCATCCCTTGGCGGAATGCGCGCATTGGAATGGGCGCTTATGCATCCAGAACGAGTCGGTGCTATTTGCACGATTGGTTCATCAGCTGTTGCAACTGGTGATCAAATCGGAACTGCAGCAATTCAAATTCGCGCAATTAAATCTGATCCGTTTTATTTTGGTGGCGATTACTACGATAAAGATCGCGGACCTGTAGAAGGCATGGGAATCGCTCGACGTATTGCTCACCTGACGTATCGCACCGAAGCCGAAATGGATGTGCGCTTTGGTCGCCAATTGCAGGGAGATGACACTGGTCGCTT
>RGSB01000128.1 GCA_010032875.1 Actinomycetota bacterium
TGTAGTCCGCTATCAAGGCGGCAATAACGCAGGGCACACAGTTGTTATCGGAGATCAAAAGTACGCACTTCACTTACTACCTTCTGGAATTTTATCTCCAAATGTAGTTCCAGTTATTGGAAATGGTGTTGTAATTGATCCGGCCGTTTTACTTGAAGAAATCAAAGGTTTAAATGAGAGAGGCATTAACACCTCAAAGTTAAAGATTTCAACAAATGCGCATTTAATTACGCCATACCATCGAACTATTGATAAAGTTTCAGAACGGTTCTTAGGAAAATCAAAGATCGGCACAACTGGCCGTGGAATTGGGCCAGCATATGCAGACAAGATAAATCGAATTGGAATTCGAGTTCAAGATCTATTTGATCAATCAATTTTAAAGCAGAAGATTGAGGCGGCACTTCATGATAAGAATCAGATTTTGGTTAAGGTTTTTAATCGTAAGGGAATTACAGTTGATGAGGTAATAAGTGAGTATTTGGGGTATGCCGAAAACTTAAAACCATATGTCACAGATACATCTCTTCTTTTAGATCAAGCTTTGCAACAAGGCAAAGTAGTACTACTTGAAGGCTCACAGGGAACATTATTAGATGTCGATCATGGGACTTATCCCTTTGTTACTTCTTCTAATCCAACAGCAGGAGGAGCATCTACTGGTTCTGGAATTGGCCCAACAAAGATAACTCGCGTAATTGGAATTCTTAAGGCATACACAACTCGGGTTGGAAGTGGACCATTTCCTACTGAGTTATTTGATGAAGATGGTGAGGCGCTTAGAAAAATCGGCGGCGAGGTTGGTGTTACAACCGGGCGCAATAGACGATGTGGTTGGTTTGACGCACCAATCGCTAGATATGCAGTTCGAGTTAATGGCTTAACTGACTTTTTCTTAACAAAATTAGATGTATTAACTGGTTGGGAGAAGATTTCAGTTTGTGTTGCTTATGAGATTGATGGCAAGCGAGTTGAAGAGCTTCCAGCTTCACAATCAGATTTCCACCACGCCAAGCCAATATATGAGTACCTACCTGGCTGGAAAGAGAATATTTCAAAAGCCAGATCTGTCTCAGATCTACCAAAGAATGCTCAGGAGTATGTGAAGTTCTTAGAAAAAATCTCTGGAGCACCAATGAGTGCGATAGGGGTGGGACCAGGTAGGGATGAAACAATTGTGGTTAGGGATTTAATCAAATGAGTATTACGCCAAATGTATTAGCAACAAGGTATGCCACAAAAGAGATGGTGGCAATCTTTGATCCTGTAAATAAAATTGTCAAAGAAAGAAAGTTTTGGATCACTATTCTTAAATTGCAACAAAAAGCAGGCTTGCCAATTACAGATAGTGATATTAATGCGTATGAAAAGGTAATAGAAAAAGTTGATTTAGATTCAATAGATAAAAGAGAGATTAAAACTCGACATGATGTGAAAGCGCGGATTGAAGAGTTTAATGCCCTCGCTGGAGTTGAAAAGATTCATATTGGTCTTACAAGCCGTGATCTAACCGAAAATATTGAACTGATCCAGATTAAAGCAGCCCTGGAATTAATTGAGTATCGAGTACTGCAAACATTATTTTTATTAGGTGAGAAAATTTCAAAGTATGAAAAAACCTATATGGTGGGTAGATCTCATAATGTTGCAGCTCAAGTAACTACTTTAGGTAAACGCTTTGCATCATGCGCTGAAGAGTTGTTGTTTGCC
>RGSB01000129.1 GCA_010032875.1 Actinomycetota bacterium
AAAAAGATCACCTGTGGATCACTCTTGAGTAGATATTCAGCAGATAACTGCGGATATCCAGATGAATCCGCACCCGATGCTGCATCAGCAATATTTACTGCGCCAAAGTCTTTATAAACCCTGCCGATGAAAGTATTAGATGTAACCGAGTAATAGGTGTCATCTAATTCGTGGAATATACGAATCTTTGAGCTCTTCTTTGCTTTTGCTAACACAACCTTAATTGACTTGGCCATCGATGCATTGAGTTTTGCCGCACCATCAGAGCGATCAGTAACTCTTCCAAGAAGTGTGTTTTCGGCATAAACATCATTGAGTGTTGCCGGGGCTTTCTCCATCAAGACTGGAATACCAAGTTTTACTAGAGCATTTCTAATTTGTGGAGCTTTTGTTGAATCAATTGAGAGCAAGACCAAATCTGGTTTCTTAGCAAGGATTGCTTCGACGTTTGGTTCGAATGCACTGATCTCTGAGGTAGGTGTTCCAGCTGGATAATTTGAAAGATTATCAACTGCCAGAATCTGAGACTTTGCACCAATTGCAAAAAAGATCTCAGTTGCACTTGGCGAAAGAGAAATAATTTTTGTTGGTTTTTTTGCGATTTTTGTTGTGTATCCACCGAATTTAACTGTTAATGGATATTTTGTTGCTGCCGCTTGCGCGGGACTTGCTAATACTGATGCGAAAACAATTGCAACGATTGCAATCGGTAACACACGAAAACGTGCCTTAAACATAAAAAACTCCCTCAAGTATTTGAGGGAGGAAAATTGGGCGAAAAAGCAGTAACGCTTAGAGGCCCGACCTTCCTCCGAGGTCGGATACTTCGGCGTTCTGCCAGGCGACCTGGCTTAGATCTTTCGATCTTTTACAGTTGCGGGACAGCGCCGGAATTAAACCGGACTTCGCTAGACACAACGCCACCTACTTTTTAGTTTCCTAATTAGTAAGTGGTCGAAAATTAACAGTAGATGAGTTTTTAATCAAGAACGTGGGCCCAGACGGGCTCGAACCGTCGACCCACGGATTAAAAGTCCGTTGCTCTACCGACTGAGCTATAGGCCCCAAATTGTTTACTGCTGTGTACTTGCGGAATCTTATCTGAAAATTATCGCCCCTTTGACGCACGCATCAAGCGGTCTCGGATGGCAATTGCGAGCCCATCACCGCTGGGTTGGATGATTGCAATCGTTGCGAGCCCCTGTGCATCGCCATCTCGAAGTGCTGAATAAAGAGTGCGCGCATATTCATCTGTGTTTGCAGGAGATGCTAATCGAATTGCACCGGATGGTGTTGCTACATCTGCAGGTGCAATAAATCCTTGTCCGTCAGTTGCTTGAACATCAAGAATTACTTTTGCATTTGGCGCATAGTGTTTTTCAAGTGATCCGCTGACACGAATCTGCAAATCATTATTTTCACTTACTTTTAATCCAGTTGCTTCTGCAATCATCGCTTGTGTAATTGCGCCCGGGCGCAGAATTCGTGGCGCATCTGCCGTGCAATCGATGATGGTTGATTCAAGACCCACTTGTGCGGGTCCACCATCGAGAATCAAATCCTGCGGTGCCAAATAAGCATTTATCTCTTCTCGCACAGCAGCTGCCGTCGTTGGTGAAACGTGACCGAATCTATTTGCCGACGGCGCAGCAATTGCATGCACGTCAATCTTTTTGCACTCTTGCAATAGTTCAAGCGCTAAAGCTTGA
>RGSB01000130.1 GCA_010032875.1 Actinomycetota bacterium
ACCATTCCTTTGGTTTCCAGTTATCATCAGTCGCAAAACTCCACCAGAGTTTACATTGTGAACACAAGAAGTGCCAAATGACTTCTCTAAATGGTGGTTTTGCTTCTGAATTCATTAGGCTGCGTTGAGTGTTGCTTCGCCGATCTGACGACCACACTGGCAAAGTTCACCAGTCTGAAGTGCATCAAGAACGCGCAAAGTTTCATCAGCGTTACGACCAACAGCAAGGCTGTTCACAGTCACATGCTGAATTGTATTTGTTGGATCAACAATGAATGTTGCGCGAAGTGCAGCGCCTGGACCATCAGAGAAAACACCTAACTGATTCACCAAGCCACGTGGTTCGCCATCCCAACCTTCTGATCGCTTCGTGTCAGCAAACATCCAAGAAGTTGTATTGCGCAATCCTTCATGAGCATTCTTCCAAGCAATCTTACAGAACTCATTGTCTGTAGATCCAATCAAAAGAACAGCATTACGATCTGAGAATTCTTTGTTCAACTTATCATAGGCAAGGATTTCTGTTGGGCAAACAAATGTAAAGTCCTTTGGATAGTAAACAAGAACCTTCCACTTACCTTCAAAAGAAAGATCTGTAATCTTCTCAAAGGCATCGCTTGGATCAAGCGCTCCTGGCTTTACACCAACAATTTCAAATCTTTCTAACTTATCACCAACTGTCTTCATTTGCGAACTCCTGTATAACAAAAACTTATACCAAACCTATACGAGCAAGTATATATGCGTGATTGAACCTTTTTTCCACGCTCGAGTGAAAAATTAATTCAATAGAAATATTGAGATCAAGCGACGATGTTGTACTCTTCGCGGAGGATCTTTTTATATGGCTTGCCGTCTTTCTTCAAAGTTTCCACAAGAAGTAGACGATCTCGAAGTTCCCAACGTCCGCCACGTTCGAGTTCTTCAATAATCACACGCAGTTCATAATCATTAATTGGGAGATCCATAACCATCCTCATATGCTTCACGATCAAGTTCATACTGTCTTTGTTCCATTCGATCCATACATCCACGAATCCAGTTATCTCTTAGACTGTGACGATGATATGAATGAGGAACTCTGCTTCTGCAATACGAATAGAAATCATCATGATCTAGAGCAATAAATTCTCTTCTATGATTTCTGTAATCATTCGAACTCAGAATCTGTTCGCCCATGCGATATCCGATGATTGCACCAATTACTGTTGCGGCTTTACGACCGTCTCCCTTGCCGACGGTGCTGCCAAGATAACCTCCAGCAATCGCACCCAACAATTGTTCCTCTGAACTCTGTGCGTTTGCGTCGGTGCTTCCGAAGCCAATCAGGAGGGCTGCAGTGATAGCAAGTATACTTTTGTACATTCGGATATCCTCTTATTAAACCCGACATAGTCTATTATACTAAAGTGTCAAGCAAAAGTCAAGTTTTTCTTGTAGTAACTATCGATATACTTTTGCAGTTCGGCTTTATGAAAATCAAGTTCTTCGCCTTGTACCGTCAGAGTTTGGCAAAAGTTTGCAGTATCCACGCCGATCAGAATCACAATTTTATTTATAGGCAATCCAGTCATCTCAGTAAACATTGTAGAGTATGCAGCACCTTGCATAAAGTAATTGCCAATGTTCTCTTTCTTCTTGAGACGAACAGAAGTCTTAAAGTCGATTACAGACAACTCAC
>RGSB01000014.1 GCA_010032875.1 Actinomycetota bacterium
ATTGAAAAACTCGGCATTCGCCGTTAATTAGACACAACTACTAGCCGCGTGGGCAATGGTCCTCGGTAGTGGTTTCCGGAATTTAAGTGCGCGAAAGTTGCACGTCCGTGAACTTCGATCGAAGATTCATTGTGCTCGACTCGGCTGTAGTCGAGAATAGGAGCGACCCATGGAGGGTCAAGAGATTCAATCAGCCGTTGCAGTAATTGATAACGGCAAGTTCGGAAAACGAGAAATTCGTTTTGAAACAGGTCGCCTTGCTAAGCAGGCAGCCGGAGCAGCAGCTGTTTATCTAGATGATCAAACAATGATCTTTTCAGCAACAACTGCTTCGAAAACACCTAAAGATCAATTCGACTTCTTTCCTCTAACAGTAGATGTTGAAGAGAAGATGTATGCAGTTGGTCGCATTCCAGGATCATTTTTTCGCCGTGAAGGACGTCCATCAGAAGATGCGATTCTTACATGTCGTCTAATCGATCGTCCTTTGCGTCCATCTTTTGTTAAGGGTCTTCGCAATGAAGTTCAAATTGTTGTGACAGTTATGGCATTAGACCCAGATCATATGTATGACGTGATTGCAATTAATGCATCTTCAATGTCGACACAACTTGCAGGTCTGCCATTTTCTGGTCCGATTGGCGGAGTACGTGTTGCACTTATTGAAGGTCAGTGGGTTGCATTCCCAAATCATTCACAGCTAGATAAGGCTGTCTTTGACATGGTTGTTGCTGGTCGCGTAACTAAAGATGACGTTGCAATCATGATGGTTGAAGCAGAAGCAACTTCACAAACTATTGATCTCATAAAAGGTGGAGCACCAACTCCAACTGAGGAAGTTGTAGCTCAGGGACTTGACGCAGCAAAACCATTCATCAAAGTTCTATGCGAAGCTCAATCAAAACTTGCCAAAGTTGCTGCAAAGCCAACTGCTGAATTCCCAGTCTTCTTGGATTACCAAGATGATGTTTATGCCGCTGTCGAAAAAGCTGCAAAAGATGATCTTGCAAAGGCGCTGACAATTTCAGGCAAGCAAGAGCGCGAAACAAAAATCGATGAGATAAGTGATTCAGTTAAAGAGTCAGTGAGTGCCCAATTTGAAGGTCGCGAAAAAGAAGTTCCTGCTGCATTTCGCTCTCTCACCAAGAAGTTAGTTCGTCAACGTGTATTGCGCGACAAGATTCGTATCGATGGACGTGGATTGCGTGATATTCGTCCGCTCTCTGCCGAAGTAGAAGTAATTCCTCGTGTTCACGGTTCTGCAATCTTCGAACGCGGAGAAACTCAGATTCTAGGTATCACAACTCTTAACATGCTTAAGATGGAGCAACAGCTCGATACTCTCAATCCTGAGAATCACAAACGTTATATGCATAACTACAACTTCCCACCATATTCAACTGGTGAAACTGGTCGAGTAGGAACACCAAAGCGCCGCGAAATCGGTCACGGTGCTCTCGCAGAGCGTGCGTTGATTCCAGTAATTCCAACGCGTGAAGAGTTCCCTTATGCAATTCGTCAGGTCTCAGAAGCTCTAGGTTCAAATGGTTCGACATCAATGGGTTCTGTGTGCGCATCAACGCTTGCACTTCTCAACGCTGGCGTTCCACTACGTGCACCAGTTGCAGGTATTGCAATGGGTCTGATCTCAGATGATGTTGATGGCAAAGTTGAATATGTTGCCTTGACAGACATTCTCGGTGCAGAAGATGCGTTCGGAGATATGGACTTCAAAGTTGCCGGAACAAAGGACTTCGTTACTGCGCTTCAATTAGATACGAAGCTCGACGGAATCCCAGCATCAGTTCTTGCCGGTGCACTTCATCAAGCAAAGGAAGCACGCTTAGCAATTCTTGATGTTATGAATGAAGCTATTGATTCTCCAGATGAGATGAGTCCATTTGCTCCACGAATTATTTCTGTAAAAATTCCGGTAGATCAGATCGGTGCGGTTATCGGGCCTAAGGGCAAGATCATCAATCAGATTCAAGATGAAACTGGTGCAGAAATTTCAATTGAAGATGATGGAACAATTTACATCGGCGCAACCGATGGTCCATCGGCAGAAGCGGCCCGCGCGCAAATTAACGCAATCGCAAACCCAACCATGCCAGAAGTTGGCGAACGATACCTCGGTACCGTCGTAAAACTCGCAGCATTTGGTGCTTTCATTTCACTACTTCCAGGTAAAGATGGTTTGCTCCACGTCTCGCAAATACGCAAGATGCATGGTGGAAAGCGCATCGAAAATCTTGAAGAAGTCATGAAGGTTGGCGACAAGATTCAAGTGGAAATTGGTGAAATTGATCCGAAGGGAAAGCTTTCACTTATTCCTGTTCTTGAAGAAGGCACGGCTTCAGCCGAATAAATGTCTGTCCGTCGCACAGTATTGCCAAGCGGTCTGCGCATCGTTACTGAAGAAGTATCTTCAGTTCGAAGTGCAGCCGTTGGTATCTGGGTAAATGTAGGTTCTCGTGATGAAGCACCAGCTGTTGCTGGTGCTTCTCACTTTTTAGAGCACCTTTTGTTTAAAGGTACACAACGCCGAAATGCTTTAGAAATTTCTTCAGCCATCGAATCTGTCGGTGGAGAAATGAATGCCTTCACAAGCAAGGAATACACTTGCTTCTATGCGCGCGTAATTGATTCAGATCTTCCAATGGCAGTGGACGTTATTTCAGACTTGATTACATCATCCATAGTGACTGCAGAGGATGTTGATGCTGAAAGAAAAGTAGTTCTTGAAGAAATCGCTATGCGAGATGATGATCCAAGTGACCTAGTTCATGATTTATACGCCGAAACTTATTATGGTGATACGCCATTGGGCCGACCAATACTTGGAACAATAGATTCAATCAATACCATGTCTCGTAACAGTGTATTTAATTACTATAAGAAGCGTTATTTGCCTCAGGATTTAGTAGTTGCTGTTGCCGGAAATATTAAGCACAAGCGAGTAGTCGCTATGGTTGAAGAAGCTCTTTCACGCGATAATTTCTTAGATATCAGTGGTACTCCACAGATTCGACCAAATAAAACCGTAAAACGTGGGAAACAAGGTCGAGTAGGAATTATTTATCGCAAGTCCGAACAAGCGCACATGTTTTACGGCATGGAAGGCGTGACTCGAAATGATGACCGTCGTTTCACGATGGGTGTTTTATCAGCAGCTCTTGGCGGGGGAATGTCTTCACGATTGTTCCAAGAGATTCGCGAAAAACGCGGTCTTGCGTACTCAGTTTATTCTTATGCTCAACAATTTGCAGGTTCAGGACAAATTGGATTTTATGCAGGTTGTAATCCAACTAAGGCAATTGAAGTTGTGAATATCATTCAGGAAGTATTGGCTGATGTTGCTCAAAATGGAATGTCACATGAAGAAATTGAACGAGCAAAAGGTGCGGTTCGCGGTTCTCTAGTACTTAGCCAAGAAGATTCGGGTTCTCGCATGAGTCGAATCGGCAAAAGCGAGATTGTTTACGGCGAAATCATGGGCTTCGATGAAATTCTCAAGGCTGTCGCACGCGTAACACCAGAAGATATTCGCGTTATTGCCAACGAGTTTCTAACGAAAACGCCTACCCTTGGTGTTGTAGGTCCCTATAAGAGCGAAGCAATTTTCGAGAAAGTTCTGGCGAAAGGAAGCGCACGATGAGTTCACCTATTCGTGTTGGAGTACTCGGTGCTCGCGGTCGCATGGGAGCAGAAGTTGTTAAAGCCGTAAGCAACTCATCTGACTTAGAACTTGTTGCCCAACTTGACCTCGGAGATTCTTTAGATCAGTTGTTAAGTAACAAAGCCGAAGTTGTAGTTGATTTCACAACTCCTGATAGCGTCATGAAAAATCTTGATTTCTTGATTAGCAACGACATCCACGCAGTCGTTGGAACAACGGGATTTGATCAAGCTCGAATCGATTCATTGACCAAAGAATTGTCCAAGCATCCACAAGTAGGAGTTTTAATTGCACCGAATTTCGCAATAGGGGCAGTTCTAATGATGGAGTTTGCGGAAAAAGCTGCTCGTTACTTTGATTCAGCAGAAATTATTGAACTGCACCATCCAGCCAAAGTAGATGCACCAAGTGGTACTGCTGCACGCACAGCAGAGTTAATGACGCAGGCCCGTAAAGAGTCTTCTATGAAACCGATGCCGGATGCGACAAAGCAATCACTCGATGGTGCACGCGGTAGCAAAGTTGGTGATATTCCAATTCACTCAATTCGAGCACAAGGATTGGTAGCTCATCAAGAAGTTTTGTTTGGGGGAGTCGGAGAAACTTTGACAATTCGCCACGACTCTCTTGATCGCGCGGGATTTATGCCTGGTGTATTGCTGGGAATTAGAAGTGTTGTAAACAATCCAGGCCTAACCCATGGCCTAGATAAATTCATGTAAAGGATCATACGATGTCAAAAGATCAAATCACAATGTACGGTGCTGATTGGTGCGGAGATTGTCGCCGTTCAAAGAGATTGCTTGCAGAGTTAGGTGTTGAGTACACACACATCGATGTCGAAGCAGATCTCAGCGCTGCGGATAAAGTTCGCGAAATTAATGGTGGCGCACAATCAATTCCTGTAATCGTTTTTTCAGATGGAACCCACTTAACTGAACCTTCAGATATAGATTTAACGGCTAAATTAAAGTCACTTTCAATAATCTAGAAAAAGTTGTAAAAAAGTGCGGAAGTAAGTGCTGCGCTTAATACCACTACAGGGAAAGACGCTTTAAGGAGTAGTGCCACAATTGCTGCTCCCAAGCCGACCAAACGATGGTCTGTGACAATTGAATTCTTTGTGGTGACGCTTTGCACTGCAACGAGTGCACTCAAAAGAGCAATAGGAATAAGTAAGTTTATTCGCTTAATGAGCGGATGAGATAGAAATTTTTCGGGGACACTATGCCCGGAAAACTTCAGGGCATAAGCAATAACACTTGTGCCTATAACGCCGATCCAGAATGCGTCCATTATTTGACGTTCCTTAAACCTGCGATGATCGCGATTACAGCAGTACCAATAATTGGTAAACCTGCAGGTAAAAATGGCGTAGTAGCAACTGCAAAAATTGCAGCAATAATTGCAAGTAATTTATCTGTTGAACTCTTCAGACGAGGCCAGAGAAGCCCAAGAAATGCGGCAGGTACTGCAGCGTCTAATCCCCATGCAGATGGATCGCCCATTGCTTTTGCTCCGAGCGCACCGGCTAGAGTGAAGAGATTCCAAAATATGAAAACTCCAAAACCAGTTAGCCAGAATCCTTGGCGCATTGCCTCAACTCCACGTGATTCTTGAGAAAGACTTACTCCCGTTGATTCATCAATGGTGACGTGGGCTGCAATCAATCTTTTTATACCGCGCACTCTTAAAATTGGTGTCATTAAAACACCGTAGAGACCATTTCGAATACCTAATAATGAAGCTGTAGCAATTGCACTGATTGCACTTCCGCCGGCTCCGATAACTCCAATAACTGCAAATTGCGATGCGCCTGAAAATGTTAGGAGTGAGAGCAAGCAACTCTGTAAAACACTAAATCCATTTGCAACAGCTGCCGCTCCAAATGCAACGCCATATGCACCAACGGTGAAGGATACGCTGAGAGAATCGCGAAATGTGGGGGAAGAAACTCTAGACACACCCGCATTCTGCCGTATAAATCCAACAGCACAAAGCGCCTACTAGATAAGGTCGCACCATGAGTGAGTCTGATATTGTTTTTAGAAGTGACGTCACAGTAGATCTTGTTAAAGCAAGCGCAAGTGATGCTGATGTAATTTGGGCCGCTCGCGTATCTACTGCAGGTGAGCAATCCATGGATGAAATTGGAGAAGACCCAGCACGCTCTGAAGGTTTAATTAATTACTTGGCTCGTGAACGTCATGGCTCACCATTTGAACACACATCTATGACCTTCTTTGTATCCGCCCCCATTTTTGTATTCCGAGAATTTATGCGCCACCGAATCGCTTCTTACAATGAAGAGAGTGGTCGATACCGCGAACTAAAGCCGGTTTTTTATATTCCAAGTACTGAACGTAAGTTAATCCAAGTTGGAAAAACCGGCGCATACACCTTTGTTGACGGAACCCCTGAACAGTATGAAACATCCGTAAAAGCAATGAAGGAAGCTTACGTTGTTGCATACGAGCAGTATCAAAAGATGTTAGATGCTGGAATTGCGCGCGAAGTTGCACGTGTTGTTTTGCCAGTAGGTCTCTATTCATCAATGTATGTCAGTATGAATTCACGTGCACTCATGAATTTCTTATCGCTTCGAACTTCGCGCGAAGGTTCTCATTTCCCGAGTTACCCTCAACGAGAAATTGAGATGGTGGCGGAGAAAATGGAAGCGGAATTCGCTAAATTAATGCCGCTTACGCATAAGGCTTTTGAGAAATCTGGACGCATTGCGCCCTAACTAGGCGATAGCCTTATCCCATGACTACGCAACCGCCATTTGGGCGGCTATCAACTGCGATGGTTACTCCTTTCAAGAAGGATTTATCCATCGATTGGGATGGCGTTTCGACTCTTGCGCAGCACTTACTCTCAACTGGTCATGATGCAATTATCGTCAATGGCACAACAGGTGAAGCACCGACAACAAGTGATGATGAAAAAGATCAGATCATCAGAGTTGTAAAGGATGCGGTTGCAGGAAAAGCAAAAGTTGTTGCAGGTGCCGGAAATAACGAAACTACGCATTCAGTAGAGCAAGCTCTTCGTGCGCAAAAAGCTGGCGCCGACGGATTACTCGTCGTAACTCCGTATTACAACAAACCACCACAAGCCGGAATCGAAGCTCATTTTCGTGCGATTGCTGATGCAGCCGATCTTCCCGTAATGATGTATGACATTCCCGGTCGTACAGGAATGCAGATAGAACCAGACACAATTGTTAAGTTATCCGAACACCCACGAATCGTTGCCTTAAAGGATGCAAAAGGCGATGTTGCTTCAACTTCTTGGGTTATTAAGCGCTGCGGTATACCTGTTTATTCAGGTGATGACATTCTAAATTTGCCACTGCTTTCAGTTGGAGCCGTCGGCTTTGTTTCAGTGTGCGGCCACACTGTTGGAAAAGATCTACGCGAGTTACTTGATTCGTGGTTTGCAGGAAATACCCAACGCGCACTTGAAATTCATCAAAAACTACTACCAGTCTTCACTGGAACTTTCCGCACTCAAGGTGCGATTTTAACTAAAGCTGCTCTTAATTTGATGGGGCTACCTGGCGGATATACGCGCTTACCTTTAGTAGATGCAACTGATGCACAAATTGCACAGCTGCGTGAAGACTTACGCGCAGGTGGCGTAACTCTTCGCTCATGACACATCCACATCCAGAACTGGGTACTCCACCTAAATTAGCTGCAAATGCCCTTCGCATTGTTGCACTCGGAGGTTTAGCCGAAATCGGTCGAAATATGACCGTCTTTGAATGCAATGGAAAATTACTCATCGTTGATTGCGGTGTTCTATTTCCTGAAGAAAATCAACCAGGAATCGATTTAATTCTTCCCGATTTTTCTTACATAAGAGAACGATTAAGCGATGTTATCGCCATTGTTTTAACACATGGACATGAAGATCACATTGGGGCTGTTCCGTATTTACTTCGTGAACGTGGCGACATTCCAATTTATGGATCCGCCCTCACGTTGGCATTAATCACAGCAAAACTTAAAGAGCACAGAATTACACCGCTTACGCGAGAAGTTCGTGAAGGTGGGCAAGAAGACATAGGTCCTTTTGATCTCGAATTTGTTGCGGTCAATCACTCAATACCTGATGCCTTAGCAATTGTCATTAATACGCCAGCTGGACGTGTATTACATACCGGCGATTTTAAGATGGATCAATTACCGTTAGATGGTCGCATTACAGATTTACGAACCTTCGCACGATTAGGCGATGAAGGTGTAGATATTTTTCTCGTGGATTCAACAAATGCAGATGTGCCGGGATTTACTGCATCTGAAAGAGAGATTATGCCGGTACTTGATCGAGTATTTCGATCAACTAAGCGTCGAATAATCGTGGCTTCATTCTCATCCCATGTTCACCGGATCCAGCAGGTAATCGACACTGCTGCTATTCATAATCGTAAAGTCGCATTCATTGGACGCTCCATGGTTCGAAATATGGGAATTGCTAGCGATCTTGGATATTTAAATATCCCAGGCGATATTTTGTTCGATGCGAAAGAGTTAGATTCTTATGATGATAACGTTGTTTTAATTTGCACTGGTTCGCAAGGTGAGCCAATGGCTGCATTATCGCGCATGGCTAACGGAGATCATCAGATACGTGTTGGCGAAGGCGACACCGTAATTTTGGCATCGTCTTTGATTCCAGGAAATGAAAATTCAGTCTTTCGTGTGATCAATGAGCTGACACGTTTTGGAGCAAAAGTAGTTCATAAAGCAAACGCCATGGTTCACGTTTCTGGGCATGCGGCAGCAGGTGAATTGCTCTATTGCTACAACATTGTTAAGCCAAAATACGTTATGCCTGTCCACGGAGAGTGGAGACACCTCAAAGCTAATGCTGAGATAGCGATCAATGCAGGTGTTGCTCGTGAAAACACCATCGTTATTGAAAACGGTGTTGTCGTTGATTTAGTAGATCATGTTGCACAAGTTGTTGGCGGCGTTCCATGTGGATTTGTTTTCGTTGATGGTCAAAGTATTGGTGACATTACTGAGTCTTCGCTGAAGGACCGCAGAATTTTAGGTGAAGAAGGTTTCATTTCTGTTGTTGTAGTAATTGATTCGCAGAGTGGAAAAATTGTTGCTGGACCAGATATTCATGCCCGTGGATTTGCAGAGGATGCTTCCTTATTTGATGAAGTTAAAATTGATATCGAAAAAGCACTTGCTGCTGCTGTAATTGAAGGCATCAATGGAACACACCAATTGTCACAAGTTGTTCGCCGAACAATTGGGGGATGGGTTGGTGGTAAACACCGTCGCCGACCAATGATTATTCCTCTCGTTATTGAGGTTTAATACTTCCAACTTTTTAATAGTCGGCGCGCCTGCCATCTTCGTAATTCAAGTGCAATTACGATAAATAGTGTGGCTAAGAAAAAGAGCAGTGCATCCAAGAGCGCCAAAGTAGGCAACGCTCTTGGTCGTGGTCTTCGCGGGTTGTGGCGAGGTATTGCGCGAGCTCTTGGTAGCACAATTCGGTTCCTAGCACGTGGCGCTAAAGATCTTGATCCAACGCACCAAAGAGATGGTGCTGCATTTTCACTTTTAATCCTCGCAATAATTGCTGGAGCAGGTGCATGGTTACATGCGGATAACGTCATAAGCCGAGCAGTTTATGCATTTATTTATGGAACTTTTGGCCGTGTTGGATTCATTGCTCCATTGGTTTTGATTTATTTCGCAATTAGATTATTTAGGGTTCCAGATGAGAAGGCAGCAACGGGACGAATCATTGTTGGAACTTTGACTTTATTAATTAGTGCAAACGGTTTGGCACATTTACTTAATGGTTCAGTTGGTACAGGAGCCACCGCTATCCGCGAAGGTGGCGGTTGGATTGGTTATGTAGTTTCCACGCCATTGGTTGCGTTGATGACTTCAATGCTCACATATCCAGTGCTTATTGTTTTGTTTATATTTGGAATCTTGGTGGTAACTGCAACACCAGCCTCTGAAGTTTTTTCAAGAATTTCAAATATTTTTGTTTGGCTGTGGGATCGCAAACCAAGACGACGTGAGACTGATGAGGATTTTGAAATCTCTGAAACTCCTCCATTTGAATCACCAGTAGTCGCAGAATGGAATGCCCCGGCTGATGAAGAAGAGCTTGACGAGGAAGAGTTTGACGAAGAATTTACTGTGGCAATGCCAAAGCAAACGACACAGCAGATCAGTAAAGAAGCCAGACCGGTTCAACTTTTGTTATCGAGTGATTCACATTACGAGTTGCCGCCTGCTGACATCTTGCGAACTGGTCCTGCAGCAAAAGCGAAGAGCAAGGTTAATGACAGTGTGGTTGCCTCACTAACTGAAGTCTTCAAACAATTCGAGATTGATGCAGAAGTAACAGGATTTATGCGCGGGCCAACAGTTACTCGCTATGAAGTTGAACTTGGAAATGCGGTTAAGGTAGAGAGAATTACAGCCCTTGCTAAGAATATTTCCTATGCAGTTGCGAGTAGCGACGTACGCATACTTTCGCCAATTCCTGGCAAATCTGCGGTAGGTATTGAAATTCCGAACGCCGATCGTGAGATTGTTGCTTTAGGTGATGTCATGAGATCAAGTGTCGCCGGACAGGATCATCATCCGATGTTGGTGGCTCTCGGTAAAGATGTTGAAGGAAATTTTGTTTGTGCAAATTTAGCGAAAATGCCCCACTTGCTCGTTGCTGGTGCAACAGGTGCGGGCAAGTCTTCAATGATTAATGCAATGATCACATCAATTTTGATGAGAGCAACACCAGATGATGTTCGACTCGTTCTTATCGATCCAAAGCGCGTTGAATTAACAGCATATGAAGGTATCCCGCATTTGATTACTCCAATCATTACCAACCCCAAAAAGGCAGCTGATGCCTTAACGTGGGTAGTGCGCGAAATGGATCTGCGTTATGAAGATCTTTCCACATTCGGATTTAGACATATTGATGACTTCAATAAAGCAGTACGTTCGGGCAAAGTTGTTGCGCCTGATGGCAGCGATCGAGTAGTTGAGCCGTACCCCTACTTGCTAGTAATAATTGATGAACTCGCAGATCTCATGATGGTTGCCGCACGCGAAGTAGAAGAATCAGTAGTTCGAATCACTCAGTTGGCTCGTTCTGCCGGTATTCACCTTGTTTTGGCCACACAACGACCAAGTGTTGACGTTGTTACTGGATTGATTAAAGCCAATGTTCCATCTCGACTCTCATTTGCAACTTCATCACTTGCTGATAGTCGCGTGATTCTTGATAGCCCAGGAGCCGAAAAACTTGTTGGACAAGGCGATGCGCTCTTTATCCCGATGGGAGCAAGTAGAGCGATACGAATTCAAGGGGCTTATGTTTCTGAAAGAGAAATTGAAGCTGTAACTACACACGTAAAGAAACAATTATCTCCAAGATATCGCGAAGATGTTACTGCACCAGTTTCTTCAACGAAATTAGTTGATAAAGATATTGGGGATGATTTAGACATTTTATTACAAGCGGTAGAACTTGTTGTTGGAACACAATTTGGTTCGACATCAATGCTACAAAGAAAACTTAGAGTTGGTTTTGCAAAAGCTGGAAGATTAATGGACCTGATGGAATCTCGCGGAATCGTAGGACCTTCCGAAGGATCGAAAGCCCGTACTGTTTTGGTCAAACCAGATGAACTTGATTCGGTGCTCGCAACGCTTCGCGATTACTGATTGTTCACCAAGTAGGCGCGAGATGTTGGGGTGATATGACCCCTAAAGTGCCATCCAGGCTATTCGCCTTGACCTCTCAGGTCTACCATTGGGTTTAGAAGTTCAGCCCCAACAATGTTTTTCGAGGTTTTATGTCATTAGGTTCAGTCATACGTCAGGCTCGCATTGATGCGGGTCTAAGTATTGACGACCTTTCAGAACGCACGAGTATTCGCGCTGGCTTGCTCAAAGAAATTGAAAGCGATGATTTTACAAAGTGCGGTGGTGAAACTTACGCACGTGGGCACCTAAGAAATATTGCACCTCATATCAAAATGGATTCTCAGTTACTTCTTGAATTGTTTGAAAACGAGCAATCGATGCAGCCACGTCGGATTCAAGAGATGCTTGCAGAAAATAATGTAATGACAAATCCTGTGGATAAAAAAACTATTTCTTGGAAAACTTTAGCTGGTATTTCTCTATCTACTCTCGCACTACTTGCGGCTGTCCAGATTATTATTTCGAATTCAAAGACAACAACAGTTACGCAACCAGAAGTTGTTGCCTCCGAATCCGCAGTTGCGCAACCATCGAACACACCGGTTGCAGAGCCAACGCAGTCGACTTCTTCAGAACCGACGCAAGTCCGTGATACTTATTCTTCAGGAACTGGAGTGTTAGTAAATGTCACGGCCAGTCGCGGAAATTCATGGTTGTTTGTCTCTGATTCAAATGGAACAACATTGTTCAGTGGTCAAATTAAAAATGGCCAAAAGTTGAATTTCAGTGCAACATCACGCGTAAGTCTTAAAGTTGGTAACGCCGGAGCAGTTGACGTCTCAGTAAATGGGAAATCAGCACAGCAGATCGGCAGCGATGGAGAGGTTGTTTCGGTTTCATACGGGGTTACTTCATAACTTTCTGCTAGTACCTGTAACATCACCCCAATGAGTCGCACAGTCGCAGTCGTCACCCTTGGCTGTGCTCGTAATGAAGTTGATTCTGAAGAATTAGCTGGTCGTTTAGCAGCCGATGGTTGGACCTTAGTTGAAGATGTAGAACAAGCTGAGGTTGCACTCGTTAACACATGTGGCTTTATTGAATCAGCAAAAAAAGATTCAGTTGATGCATTGCTCGAAGCAAATTCACTTAAAGGTCACGGCGTTACACGCGCAGTTGTAGCAGTTGGTTGCATGGCAGAGCGGTACGGGCAGGAACTAGCGGACGCACTTCCAGAAGCAGACGCAATTCTTGGTTTTGATGACTACAAAGATATTTCTGCACGTTTGCAATCAATCGTTTCTGGAAACTCGCATACCCCCCACGTTCCACGAGATCGCAGATCATTGCTTCCAATCGCTCCAGTAGAACGTGCAGCTGTGCGAGATGAAGAGTACGCATCCAAAGTGGGAGCAGGTGGAACGCTCTTTAGAAAGCGCCTCGGAAACGCTCCGTGGGCGCCACTTAAGATTGCATCTGGATGCGATCGACGTTGTTCATTTTGCGCAATTCCTTACTTCCGCGGATCTTTTGTTTCTAGGCGACCTGTTGAAATACTTGAAGAAGCACAGTGGTTGGCCAAAAACGGAGTATCAGAGTTATTTCTAGTCAGTGAAAATACAACGTCATATGGCAAGGACTTAGGCGATCTACGTTTAATGGAGACAATACTTCCTGAGATAGCGGCAATTTCTGGCGTTGAGCGAGTTCGATTGTCATACCTTCAACCAGCTGAAATGCGTCCATCGTTATTGCAAGCTATCGTCTCAACAGATAAAACTGCCCCATACTTCGATCTCTCATTCCAGCACACGAGTCCTTCTGTACTTCGAGCTATGCGCCGATTTGGTGATAGTGAAAAATTTCTGCATCTCATAACTCAGATACGTGCACTGGAACCAGAAGCAGGTATTCGCTCAAATTTCATTGTCGGCTTTCCTGGAGAAACGCAAGAAGACTTTGATGGACTTGCAGAATTTATTACAAAAGCGCAACTAGATGCTGTCGGTATCTTTGGTTACTCGGATGAAGATAACACTGAAGCGCTCTCACTCGGCAATAAATTAGAACCAGAAGTTATTGCGCAGCGCGTCGAGTCTCTCTCCACTTTGGCAGATGAGATGGTTTCAGAACGCGCACAAAAGCGCATTGGACAAAGAGTTCGAGTGTTGATTGAAGACGCCGAATTACAAGAAGGACGCGCAGCCCATCAAGGACCAGAAGTTGATGGAACAACATCATTTATCGGAACTCATTTCAAAGTTGGCGAGTATGTTGATGCGGTGGTCATTGAAAGTATTGGAGCAGACTTGGTGGCGGAAGTAGAATGAAACTCCCAGGTTTTTTAACTCCTAATGTGATCACAAGTTTGCGCATAGCATTCTTACCGGTTGGTGCTTATGCGCTATTTAAAAATGGTGGAGATGACCCAACTTGGCAAATTATTTCTTGGTGGATATTTTTCGTTTTAGGCTTAAGCGATATTTTGGATGGAAATCTTGCACGAAGTAGAAATACAATCACTGAGTTTGGAAAATTCTTAGATCCAATCGCAGATAAAGCAATGATTGGTACCGCCATGATTTCGCTCTCCATTTTAGGTCGTATGCCATGGTGGATAACGATTGTGATTATGTCGCGCGAAATTGGAATAACATTATTTAGATTAGCGGTAATTAAGCGCGGAGTGATTCCTGCAAACCGTGGAGGAAAAATTAAAGCATTATTCCAAGGCTTTGGTGTTGGATTCTATGTTCTTCCGCTCAGCGAGAATATGTTCTGGTTTCGAGATAGTTTTATGGCAGTTGCTATAATTTTAACTCTTGCAACGGGCGTGAATTATGTCTACTCGGCTTTTAAGTCCAGCAAATAAAGGGAAGGAAATTTCATGAGCAACGCATCTGAAATTACTTCTGCAATGAAAGATATCATCTCAATTTTGAAGGCACGAAATGAAACTTTAAGTACCGCAGAATCAATTACCGGTGGGGGATTGGGATACGCCATCACGAGCGTTCCTGGTTCATCAGAAATTTATGTTGGTGGATCAATCGCGTATCACAGTGAAATTAAGCAATCACATTTAGGTGTTTCCGCTGATGTGATTAAGAGTAAAACTGTGTACAGCGAGGAAGTGGCTTTTGAAATGGCGCGAGGTGCACGCGAAAAATTTAATACAACCTGGGCAATTGCAACCACAGGAGTTGCCGGCCCGGATGCATCCGATGGAGTAGCAGCCGGAACGGTGTGGGTGGCTATCGCCGGGCCCGTAACCCAAAGCATTCAATTAGCCCTCGATGGCGAGCGTGAAAATATTCGAAGTGGGACTGTCGCGAGCGCGATTGGTACTTTTGCGCGTATCCTTAGGGCTAGAGATTAACTAGGGCTAGAGATTAACTAGGGCTAGAGATTAACTAGGGCTAGAGATTAGGACGGAGTGGCCATGTTATTACGTGTTGCAGTCGGTGCGACTCTTCGTGCTGCCCGCACAGAGCAATCACGTACTCTTCGTGATGTTGCCCGTGATGCTCGAGTCTCACTTGGCTATCTCTCAGAAGTAGAGCGAGGCCAAAAAGAAGCATCCTCCGAATTATTGGCTGCTATTTGTACAGCCTTGGGATTGAATCTCTCTTCAGTAATTAACGATGTTGGTCTGCACATTAAATCTACTGAAGTTGCAACACTGAGCGTCGTTGACGCCGCCTAATTGTGGCCCACTTGTATGCGCTCCAAGGAGCATTGGCTTCACGCTCTGAAGCCGCGCTTTTAGCTGCAACTAAAGAGATTATTTCAACGCAGGGCATCAAAAACTTAGCGATGATTGATATCGCGGATTTGTCACAAGTTTCGCGAGCAACGCTTTATAACCATTTTCGCGATAAAGATGCTGTTTTATACGCACTTTTGAGCCGCGAGATAATTCGCCTCTTTGAAAATGCACCAAAGAATCCAGCTGAATTACTCGAGTATTTCTCACGTGCGATAAGTGAGGACTCAGCCCTTGCGGGAATGCGTTCACACGATCCAGCAATTTTGGCCACTGTGTTAATGAGAAATGATGACAAGATTTGGCACGCAATTGATGCCTTCTTTTTCAGCGCACTCGGATCAAAGGCAAAAGCAGGTGTTGCAATTGCCTGGCTCATCGCTCAAGTACTTCAGCCATTGACTCCTGAGGACTCCCGGGCACAGAGTTCACAACTTTTGCATGCGCATCTCTGATCTTCGAGAGCGAATTCTTTTGAGTTTCGGACCAGAGTGGGCTCCATCTTTTAGCGCAGACATCGCTATTTCAGAGTTAGGCAGCAAGAGCGTGAATGAGGCGCTCGCGGCTGGTCTGGAACCCGATGAGATCTGGAGAGCCGTCTGTAAGGCCCATCCAGAACAGACCGCCCCACATAAGTAACGGCGTGTCGAGCGCTTAATATGGCGTTCGAACAGATGTTCGTATACCCTTAATCCTGCACAACCAGAGCGGTTCCATCTTCCGCCCACAGCCTTCCTCCAAAGCGCTTGGGCCGTCGGTGGGTCTCCGTACCTTCTGGACCGACACCAACGTCATATGACGTTTCATCGAAAGGAAATAAGTGGCTACTGAAAAAAGTAATGACAAAGCTACAGATAAAGCACAATCAGATCGTTCCAAAGCCCTAGACACAGCCCTTGCTCAGATTGAACGTCAGTTTGGTAAGGGTTCGGTAATGAAGATGTCAGAGCGACAGAATCAAGTTGTTGAAGTTATTCCAACTGGTTCAATCGGACTCGACATCGCACTTGGAATTGGCGGTCTTCCACGTGGTCGCGTTGTAGAAATCTACGGACCAGAGTCTTCAGGTAAGACAACACTTACATTGCATGCAATTGCAAACGCACAAAAAGCTGGCGGTATTTGTGCATTCATCGATGCAGAGCACGCATTTGATTCAGAGTATGCAAAGAAGCTTGGCGTTGATATTGATGCGCTCCTTGTTTCACAACCAGATACTGGCGAGCAAGCACTAGAAATTATGGACATGCTCGTTCGCTCTGGCGCACTTGATTTAGTCGTTGTTGACTCAGTTGCAGCACTCGTTCCACGCGCTGAAATTGAGGGCGAAATGGGAGATTCACATATGGGTCTTCAAGCTCGTTTGATGTCACAAGCTTTACGTAAAATTACAGGTGCACTCCATCAATCAAAGACCACAGCAATTTTTATTAATCAGCTGCGCGATAAGATCGGTGTTTTCTTCGGCTCTCCTGAAACAACAACTGGCGGTAAAGCACTTAAGTTCTACGCATCCGTTCGTTTAGACATCCGTCGCATCGAAACACTTAAAGATGGCCAAGACGCAGTCGGTAATCGCACTCGCGTTAAGGTTGTTAAGAACAAGATGGCTCCACCATTTAAGCAAGCAGAGTTCGACATTATTTACGGCACTGGTATTTCTCGCGAAGGATCACTTATCGATCTCGGTGTTGAAATCGGTATCGTTAAGAAATCCGGAGCTTGGTACACATATGAAGCAGATCAATTAGGACAGGGTAAAGAGAACTCCCGTGCATTCCTGATAGATAATCCAGATCTTGCAAATGAGATCGAATCAAAGATTCGTGCCCACTTTGCTACGCCCGTAGAAGTTGATCCGGCACTCGTTGCTGAAATCGATGAAGCGGCTGCCGAGGTTGATTTCTAATTAGCCTCGATTTTGTAAAGGTTGAAAGAGGCGAAGGCTCTGACCCTTACTCCGTAGCTCACACAATTGCACTCAATGCACTTGTTACCAGAGCGAAGAGTAAGGGCGAGCTTCTCGCTCACCTTAAAAAGCGTGGTGTTGAAGATGATGTTGCTCAAGCAACCATCTACAAATTAACCGAATCTGGCCTGCTTAATGATCAAGATTTTGCACAACAGTGGACTGACTCACGCACACGTTCAAAGAAACTCTCCAAGCGAATTATTGCTGGAGAGCTACGCCAACGCGGAGTCGATCAAGAGAGCATTGATTTAGCCCTTGAAGGTATCTCTGATGAGAGCGAATATCGCACAGCTTTCGAAGTTGGGATGCGCAAATTATCGACGATGTCGCGACTTGAACCAGATGTGCAGATTCGCAGAATTGAATCGCTGCTCGCTCGCAAAGGTTTTGGTTATTCAACAATTTCACGCGTGATGCGCGAATTAGATTTACTTAATTAGTTAATTCTTTTTTGCAAGGTGCTCAGTTAATCGAGCAGCAGTAGCAACTACAGCAGCCGCATGTACTCGTCCAGGTTGACGTCCGAGACGCTCTATCGGTCCACTAATACTTACCGCTGCAATAACTTTTCCATTGGGACCGCGCACAGGAGCCGACACTGAAGCAACGCCAGCTTCGCGTTCTCCAACAGATTGCGCCCATCCGCGACGTCGATCAGCAGCTAATTGCGCGGCAGTAAAGCGTGCGTTCGTAAGTCCACGATGAATCTTCTCTGAGTCTTCCCAGGCCATTAAAATTTGAGCAGCAGATCCAGCTTGCATAGTTAGCGCCGAACCAACTGGAACACTGTCGCGAAGACCTGAAAGTCTTTCTGCGACAGCAACGCAAATTCGAACATCACCTTGACGTCGATAGAGCTGTGCACTTTCTCCTGTTGCATCACGTAGAGCAGCGAGTGCGGGTGCTGCAACTGCAATGAGTCGATCTTCGCCGGCAGCACTGGCTAATTCACCTGAACGTTTGCCTAAGATAAATCGCCCAGTTAAATCTCTTGAAACTAATCTGTGGTGTTCAAGGGCAACGGCTAAACGGTGTGCGGTAGGACGAGCAATGCCCGTTGCTGCAACTAATTCAGCAAGGGAGTGAGGCCCTGATTCGAGGGTGGTCAGAATTGCTACGGCTTTATCTAATACGCCGACTCCGCTATTATTTCTATCCACGATACGATATTAGCATCTCATTAATTGAGATGTCTATAGGGAGCATTGAATGTCTAAGACATTAGCGGAGAAGATATGGGACGAGCACATTGTTCGTCGCGCCGATGGCGAACCAGATCTTCTGTACATCGATCTTCATCTCATCCATGAAGTAACAAGCCCGCAAGCATTTGATGGGCTTAGATTAAATAATCGAAAAGTCCGTAGACCAGATCTCACTATTGCCACCGAAGATCACAATGTTCCAACGTTAAATATTGATAAACCAATTGCCGATCCTGTCTCAAAATTACAAGTAGACACATTGCGTGCAAATTGCAAAGAGTTTGGTGTTCGCATTCACTCATTGGGCGATGCCGAGCAAGGAATTGTGCACGTCGTTGGCCCTCAACTTGGTTTGACCCAACCCGGCATGACAATTGTTTGTGGAGATTCACACACGTCTACACACGGTGCATTTGGTGCACTCGCTTTCGGAATCGGTACCAGCGAAGTGGAACACGTTCTAGCGACACAAACCCTTCCATTGATTCGTCCTAAAACGATGGCAATTAATGTCGAGGGCACACTCAAACCAGGTGTTACTTCAAAAGATATTATTTTGGCAATCATCGCAAAAATTGGTACTGGTGGCGGCCAAGGTTATATTTTGGAATATCGCGGCTCTGCAATTCGCGCACTCTCCATGGAAGCTCGAATGACTGTGTGCAACATGTCTATTGAAGCCGGTGCTCGGGCAGGATTAATCGCTCCAGATGAAAAGACCTTTGAGTACATTAAAGGCAAACCACATGCACCAAAAGACTTTGATGCTGCAGTTAAATATTGGTCGACTTTGTACAGTGATTCAGATGCAAAGTTTGATGTTGAAATTAACCTTGATGCCAATGAGCTCGAACCATTCGTTACGTGGGGAACAAACCCTGGACAAGGTTTACCGCTTAATGCATCAGTTCCAAACCCTGCAGATATTCTTGATGCTGAAGAGCGTGGAGCAGCCGAACGTGCGTTGACATATATGGGACTGACAGCAGGAACGCCGCTAAAGAAGATAGCGATTGATACTGTCTTTTTGGGTTCCTGCACAAATGGTCGCATTGAAGATCTACGTTCTGCAGCTGAAATTCTAAAGGGCAAAAAAATTGCATCATCGCTACGAATGCTCGTAGTTCCAGGATCTGCGCGAGTTCGCTTGCAAGCAGAAACTGAGGGCTTAGATAAAGTCTTCCTCGATGCAGGTGCTGAATGGCGTAGTGCTGGATGTTCAATGTGCCTAGGCATGAATCCAGATCAACTTGCAGTGGGAGAACGAAGCGCATCAACATCAAATAGAAACTTTGAAGGTCGACAAGGCAAAGGTGGACGCACACACTTAGTTAGTCCATTAGTCGCAGCAGCAACTGCTCTGCGTGGAACACTCTCATCGCCAGCGGATTTGTAGGAGAAAGCAACCATGGAAAAGTTCATTAAGCACACTGGCACAGGCGTTCCGCTTCGCCGCAGCAATGTGGATACAGATCAAATTATTCCAGCCGTCTATCTCAAACGTGTTACACGTAGTGGCTTTGAAGATGGTCTCTTTGCCGCATGGCGCAATGATCCAGAGTTTGTTCTCAATCAAGAAGCATTTAAAAAAGGCACTGTCCTTGTTGCAGGAGCGGATTTTGGAACAGGATCTTCTCGCGAGCATGCAGTCTGGGCGCTTCAGAACTATGGATTTAAGGCTGTGATCTCATCTCGCTTTGCAGATATCTTCCGTGGCAACTCCCTTAAAGCAGGCTTGCTGACAATCATTGTTTCCCAGGAAGAAGTTGAAGCGCTGTGGGGCGCAATAGAGAGCAAACCAGATACTCCAATCACCATTGATCTAGAAACACGCACGGTCTCTTATAACTCAACACTTCTTAATTTTGTTATCGATGACTACACCCGTTGGCGTTTAATGGAAGGTTTGGATGACATCGGTTTAACCTTGAAACAGACTGATTCCATCGATTCTTTTGAAAAAAATCGCGCAGAATACAAACCAAAAACACTCCCAGTACTCAAATAAAGTTCAAAAAAGAGCAGTTTTACGCTCATTTTTTCATACGGGTGACTTAGGTGCAGAAAACTCTCAACTAAAACTTTAGAGATTTCTATGCGTAAAAAGTGGATTTTTTTGATGATTTAGCAAAAATAAAATAATGCGACACGCCTCATTACATGTTGGACTCACCCCTGTCCGCGAGTTAAGTTTTGTATGCGTTAAGCAATTGCTTAACTTTTAAGCGTAAAACTAAGGGGATTTTGATGAATAAGGCCCAATTCATTGCCGCGTTGGCCCCACACTTCAACGACAGCAAGAAGGAAGCAGCTCACGCTGTAGACGTTGTTTTTGACACAATCGTTCGTGCAATGTCACGTGGCGAAGATGTCATGATCAATGATTTTGGAAAGTTTAAGAAGGTTGATCGCAAGGCTCGCATGGGACGTAACCCATTCACTGGCGAAACAATCAAAATCAAGGCTTCAAAGAAGGCTCGCTTCCTACCTGCAAAGGGACTTAAGGAAGTTATTTCTGGCGAACGTAAACTTGGACCTGCTCCAAAGATCGAGCCAAAGGCAGTAGCAAAAGCTGCCCCAAAGAAAGCAGCTAAGAAGTCAGCAAAGAAGGCAGCTCCAAAAAAGAAGGCTAAGAAGAGCGCCAAGAAAGTTGCAAAGAAGTCAACAAAGAAGGCTAAGAAGCGTAAGTAATTAGCTTTTTTACAAAAGCGCGGGCTCACCAACACGGTGGTCCCGCGCTTTTGCTATTAGATTAGAGCCTATGGATAGCGCGCAGATTACCTACGCACCGCCTACCGGCAGTCCCCTTGGAACTAATGCAACATTTGATTTTTGTGCTCGAGTTTTAATTCCTCTGCTCAATGCGATAACAAAACGCACATGGCAGGGCGCCGAAAATATCCCGAAATCTGGGCCAGCAATAATTATCAGCAATCACATGTCCTATGCAGATGTTCTTTTCTTTGCACAATTTTTGTTTAAGAATGGAAGAGCTCCACGTTTTATTGGCAAGCGTTCAGTCTTCGATGTTCCAGTTATTGGTCGAATCTTGCTTGCTGCAGGACAAATTCCAGTTGAAAGAGAGAGTACTCACGCAAGCAAGGCTTTAGATCACGCAGTTGCTGCCCTTAAAGCTGGACACTTAATTGGAATTTATCCTGAAGGAACTTTGACTCGAGATGAGAATCTATGGCCGATGGTTGCGAAAACGGGAGCTGCCCGCCTGGCAATCGTCACTCAATTACCGATTATTCCCGTTGCAGCATGGGGTATCGCCGATGTTTTGCCACGTTATAACAAGGTGCCACATATTTGGAAGCGATCAAAGATAACTCTGCGTGCAGGCAAAGCCATAGATATGTCACCTTGGTATGGAAAACAAGACGATCCAAAAGCACTTGCCGAAGCAACTGCTCACATCATGGGAGAATTAACCACGATGCTTGAAGATATCCGTGGCGAAAAAAGACCTGCACAAATTT
>RGSB01000131.1 GCA_010032875.1 Actinomycetota bacterium
TTTTTACTATAGCCATATTCAATATAAGCCTGTACGGCCGAAGTTGTAGATATTGCGACAGAAAATGAACTAGAGCTCGCAGTACCGGTCAATTTGGCAGTTACTGGTACCGCCGCCATGGCTCTTCCAATTGGAGTAGTCGCAAGGATTCCTAGGAGTGAGGCCTTCAAGAAGCCTCGACGGTTCATGAAATTAAATGGATTGCTCATTTGCGCTTATAGACCTCAGTCCTAATAGATCCGGTCGAGTCGACGAACTGCATACTTACCTCTGTGAGGGAGGCTGTGTATTTCACGTGATAATCGCCGCCATTCAATGTGTATTTCAAGTCAAAAGTTGAATCTCCGACTCGCTCTAATCCAGTAATGGTGGCCCCTCGAAGCGGCTCTCCAGCAGGTCTAAATGCTTTAGTTACAGCTTGTGGATCTACTTGTCCTTCTAACTCTGTCACTACGCCCTTGAATCCTCCATTGATATATGGATAATTTTTCGTTGCGTGATAGTGATAATTCTTCTTAGAATCGAAGTGACCATTAAAACCATCTAACCCAGTCACTTTCTTTCCATCTATTTCGGTTTCACCGTAAATAGGAAATCCATCCAGCGCATAGGCGATTGGAACTTTCTTTCCCAAAATGCCCTGAAGATGTGTTGGAGCTATGTGATAGTGATAGTCATCTGCACGACCACAGTGGCCTCCCCAATCATCGAGTTCCCCGGCAAGAAGTGCGTCATCCCCACGATTATTTAGTGCATTAAAGATCGGAACACCATTAACCGCAATCGCAATTGCCCCTCGTAAAAAGTGATCTTTTGCTGAAATTGGATTTGCTGCAATAACCGGCTTAATTGGTATGGACCAAGCATTTGTTCCTGCATAATTTTGCATAGTGGGCACCTGTTGCTGCCAACTCTTTATGCCAACCATCATTTGATGGGCAGGTATTCCATTACTTTCAACAAGATAATACTTACCGCTCTTAAAAACCTTTACAGATTTTGCAAAGGCGGTAAAGCCAGGAAGTTTTGCAGTCGGAAGAGCTGTAGCTGAATCAAGCGAGAGAATTGAGTTGGCAAATACAAGGCCAGTTGCGAAGCTTGATAATTGAAGAAATTTGCGTCGATCTACTTCAGATAAATGACTAACTTCATGTTCATGGCTCATTTCTATCCCTTCGGCTTCACTACATAACTGTGGGCAACGCTTAAGTTCTTGCGATTTGTATCTTTGCTACGAGCCGCTAGGAAATATTCAACTTTTGCTTGTGACGGTGCCACCGTTACTCGTACGTGTCCAGAATTAGGAGCTTTCGTTCCACTCTTGTATGCATCATCGTTAAACATTGAGAATGTGTCATCTGCAGGATTTGGCATTGATTGATAGATCAACCCATCACGCTCTTGAGTACAGAAGATATGGTCATGGCCTTGGAAGAAAATGGAAACCTTATTCTTAACCATTAGGTCATGTATCGGTAGCTCCCAATTAGGACGTTCCTTGGCAAATGTTGAATGACCTTTAGGGTCTTTTCCGCCCCATTCATAATTGGTTGATACTTCAACAGCACCACGGCCGGTACCCATGACGTGGTGTGCAAAAACAAATTTATATTTAGCCTTACTGGTTTCCAATGTTCTCTTGAGCCATGC
>RGSB01000132.1 GCA_010032875.1 Actinomycetota bacterium
TTCTGCTCCTGTGGCACTTCAAGAACTAGCAGTTCCTAGAGCACCACTTGATACAAAAGTTGATAGCAAGTCTGTAAGCGCATCAGGTTTTTATGTTGCTAACTTCAGGGCTCCAAATCAAAAAGATGGAGCCGGGATTGTTAAAGATTGGGAAGTTGCTCTTCTTCAAGTAGACACCAACGCCGGGATACTTGTTGTTCGTGGACTCTGGTCCGAGCGCTTGAAAGAACCGCAACTCGCAATGTCTAATCGCGTCGAAGTTGTTGGCACGCTGCGCGCCCATCAAAATGAAGATCGAGCTCTCAATTCACCAGGAGTAATTTCGCGTCTAGATAGCAGCGTCATTGTTGGACTGACAGATCTAGATTTGTATGACGGATATGTAATTGCTTTAGAAGAAAAGATTCGTGATGGGGAAATACTTCGGACCAGAGTCACGCCCGAGTTAAGAACTGCACGAATTCCAGGTTTTTATTGGCAACACATTTCATATGTTGTAGTTTGGTGGCTCATGGCGGCGGTGGTTCTTTACCTTCCAATTTATCGTCGTAGAGTTAAGTCCTAAGGGGGAAAATATGAGCGGCGTATTGATGAGATTCAGAGTGATGGCGATTATCGCTGGAGTGATGTCCCTTCTTTTGTGGTTTGGATATATGCCCGCCAAATACCTGATCGACAATCCTTCATTGCTTGACATGGTCCGCTGGGTCCCATTGGTGCACGGTTACCTCTATCCAATTTATATTCTGACGGCAATTCAATTTGCAGCCGTTCAACGTTTTCCCTTGAAACGGATGATCGGTTTCATTCTCGCAGGAACACTTCCAGTTGCTTCACTGATTGCGGAGCGCCGTGTTGTTAAGCAGTATTCGTAAATTAATTAAATCTGCGCTGTATCCACTGTATGAGTGGAGACTTGTCCGGGCATTAGATTTTTCGCAAACGCCTCACCACGTCGGTGTAATTCTTGATGGCAATCGGCGTTGGGCAAAAGCTAATCAAGTAGATCAACACGATGTTGGTGTTTCAAACTCGTCACGCGGTCATCGCGCAGGGGCTGAAAAAATTATCGAATTTCTTGGCTGGTGTGAGGAAGCCGATGTTCGAGTTGTAACGCTGTGGTTGCTCTCGACAGATAATTTCAAACGATCACAGGAAGAACTTGACGCACTACTTCGCATTATTGGAGAAACTGTTGATGCACTCGCTGCCACAAGGCGTTGGAATATTAAGGCCGTGGGTGCGCTGGATTTATTGCCAGAATGGCTTGCAACGAAGTTGAGCGATCTCAAACCCTTTAGAGATGATGGCGTAGAAGTAAATGTGGCCATTAGCTATGGCGGACGCCGAGAGATTGTTGATGCGGTCAAGAGTTATCTCACCACGAGTGCCGATAAGGGAAAGAGTTTAAATGATGCGGCCGCAGATCTGGATGCCGATGAAATTTCAAAATACTTATACACCGCAGGCCAACCAGATCCTGAATTGATAATAAGAACATCTGGTGAACAACGTCTCGGCGGCTTTTTGTTGTGGCAGAGCGCACTCTCTGAATACTATTTTTGTGAAGCTTATTGGCCGGACTTTCGTCGTGTCGATTTTTTTCGAGCCCTCAGAGCCTATTCTTTACGCCATAGGAGATTCGGGGGC
>RGSB01000133.1 GCA_010032875.1 Actinomycetota bacterium
GGAATATGGTTTTGTTGATCACGTTGTTAAGACCGCTTCACAGATTGGAAAGTAGTAATGAATAAGAATCTTGAAATTAATAATCGTTACGTTCTTCCAACAATCGAAGAGAAGACTTCATATGGTTTTAAGCGTTTAGATCCATATACAAAGTTATTTGAAGAGCGCATTATTTTCTTGGGTCAAGCAATTGATGACACCGTTGCAAACGATGTAATGGCGCAGCTATTGACGCTTGAATCAATGGATCCCGATCGCGACATCATGATGTACATCAACTCACCTGGCGGTTCATTTACTGCGCTAACTGCAATTTATGACACCATGCAATTTGTTCGCCCAGATGTAATGACAATATGTTTAGGCCAAGCAGCATCTGCAGCAGCCGTACTTCTTGCAGGTGGCGCAAAGGGCAAGCGATATGCACTAGAAAACTCGCGCATCATGATTCACCAACCTTCATCAGAAGGTGGCGGTCAAGCTTCGGATATCGAAATCCAAGCACGCGAAATGACAAGATTCTTACAGCCGCAGAAGCTGTCGAGTACGGATTAATTGATCAAGTTCTGGCCAGCCGCAAAGCAAAGGCGTAGTCACAACTTTTTCGCTTAATTACTCTCTCGGCGAACAACGCAAGGCTTCTTTATCCCGCGTATTTGCACGCCTTCAATCTATTCTTATCTACTAGACGTTCCCAAAAATTTCCCCCATTGGGAACAAAGGAGTGAGATGACACGCATCGGCGAGACTAGCGATCTGCTGAAATGTTCCTTCTGCGGTAAGACTCAGAAGCAAGTCAAGAAATTAATTGCCGGTCCTGGTGTTTATATCTGCGATGAGTGCATTGAACTCTGTAATGAAATCATTATCGAAGAGCTTGCAGAAGCAGGAACTCTCGGACTTACCGAACTTCCAAAACCTGCCGAAATTTTTGAATTCCTTGATCAATATGTAATCGGGCAAGACCGTGCAAAGAAGTCACTTTCGGTTGCCGTGTACAACCATTACAAGCGCGTTCAATCAGGGGATACAAAGCGTGAAGATTCTATTGAATTAGCAAAGAGCAATATTTTGCTTCTAGGTCCAACTGGTTGCGGTAAAACTCTTATGGCGCAGACTTTGGCGCGCATGCTCAATGTTCCCTTCGCAATTGCAGATGCAACCGCGCTAACAGAAGCAGGTTATGTCGGCGAAGACGTAGAAAACATTTTGCTTAAGCTTTTGCAGGCTGCAGATTACGATGTCAAGAAAGCCGAAACTGGAATTATTTACATCGATGAAATCGATAAAGTTGCACGCAAATCCGAAAACCCATCAATCACTCGCGATGTTTCGGGCGAAGGTGTTCAACAGGCACTCTTAAAAATTCTTGAAGGCACAGTTGCATCAGTTCCACCACAAGGTGGCCGTAAGCACCCACACCAAGAGTTCATTCAAATTGATACAACTAATGTTCTCTTTATTGTGGGTGGAGCATTTGCTGGACTTGAAAAAATTATCGAAAGCCGTAGTGGATCTGCTGGAGTTGGATTTAATGCAACTCTGCAGAGCGAAGCTGAGAAAAATCGCCGCGATATTTTTGCTGATGTAATGCCAGAAGATCTTCTGA
Source organism: Actinomycetota bacterium (assembly GCA_010032875.1). GTDB lineage: Bacteria > Actinomycetota > Actinomycetes > Nanopelagicales > Nanopelagicaceae > Planktophila. The sequence goes on from RGSB01000133.1 coordinate 1,610, forward strand.
AATTTGGAATGATTCCCGAATTTATTGGCCGTCTTCCTGT
>RGSB01000134.1 GCA_010032875.1 Actinomycetota bacterium
GCGCTTCTTTCCTTCTTTCTGCTTTTCAAGGAGTTTGCGCTTACGTGAAATATCTCCACCGTAACACTTGGCGAGAACGTCTTTACGAATCGCTCTAATATTTTCGCGAGCGATAATGCGTGCACCAATTGCTGCCTGAATTGGAACTTCGAATTGTTGGCGCGGAATTAATTCGCGCAATTTGCTCGTCATCATCACACCATAGGCATAAGCCTTATCACGGTGAACAACAGCGCTAAATGCATCTACTGCTTCACCCTGCAACAAAATATCTACCTTAACGAGATTGCCTTCTTCATCGCCCTTTTCTTCATAATCAAGAGATGCATATCCGCGTGTGCGAGATTTCAGCTGATCGAAGAAATCAAAGACGATTTCTGCAAGCGGTAGTGTGTAACGAATTTCAACACGATCTTCAGATAAATAATCCATACCGAGTAACAAACCACGACGCTCTTGGCAGAGTTCCATGATTGTTCCGATGAATTCTGATGGAGCAAGAATTGTTGCTTTCACAATCGGTTCGCGAACCATTGCGATTTTTCCATCTGGAAACTCGGATGGATTTGTTACGCGGACTTCTTTTCCATCATCTAAAGTCACTTGATACACAACGTTTGGCGCTGTTGAAATCAAGTTAAGTTTTGATTCACGTTCCAGACGTTCACGCACAATTTCCATGTGAAGCAATCCTAAGAAGCCGCATCGGAAACCAAAGCCAAGAGCTGCAGAAGATTCTGGTTCGTAAACCAAAGCAGCATCGTTGAGTTGTAACTTATCGAGTGCTTCGCGAAGCGCTGGATAATCTGCGCCATCTAATGGATAAAGTCCAGAGAACACCATGGGCTTTGGATCTTTGTATCCAGAGAGCGCTGACTTTGTTGGGTTGTTATACGTTGTAACTGTGTCGCCCACGCGTGATTGGCGAACATCTTTAACACCCGTAATTAAATAACCTACTTCACCAACTCCTAAACCTTTGCTAGGCATTGGTTCTGGAGAAATCACTCCGACTTCGAGCATTTCGTGGCGCACGCCAGTTGAAAACATTTGAATTTGATCGCGTGGCGACAAGTGTCCATCTACAACTCGAACATATGTAACAACGCCGCGATAAGAGTCATAAACAGAGTCAAAGATAAGTGCCAACTGGTGCCGGAATTTGTGCAACGATTTGATCCAATAACTCTGCTACACCTTCGCCGGTTTTTCCTGAAACACGTAAGCAATCTTCAGGTTCGCAACCAATAAGTTTTGCTAACTCTGCTGCGAATTTTTCAGGTTGTGCATTCGGCAAATCAATCTTGTTAAGCACTGGAATGATGGTCAGGTTGTTCTCCATCGCCAAGTACAAGTTGGCAAGAGTCTGCGCTTCGATTCCTTGTGCGCAATCAACTAATAACACAGCACCTTCGCAGGCAGCCAGCGAGCGCGATACTTCATATGTAAAGTCAACGTGACCTGGGGTATCAATCATGTTCAAGATGTATTCCTGGCCATCGATACCGCTACGCCATGGAAGTCGCACAGCCTGAGATTTGATTGTAATTCCACGTTCGCGTTCGATATCCATGCGATCCAGATATTGCGCGCGCATATTGCGAGCTTCTACAACTTCAG
>RGSB01000135.1 GCA_010032875.1 Actinomycetota bacterium
AGTGCTGGCAAATATACTAAAAATATGACTGACCGTGCTCTACTGTGTATGAACCATGAAAGTTCAGCAGACGCACATTTCTTTCATCCTAACGGACAGACCAGTAATGGCGTCAGTGGAAAAAAATATGATCAATTCGGTCAATGGGACTTAGGCACACGCCCAGGATTAGAAGCACTTAAAGAAATCAATCACCATGGTGTTAGTATTGTAGAGATCAACCGAGGCAGCGCTGGCTGGACCTACAAGTTAGATAGTGCCTTCAATCGTAGAATAAACCCACAAACTGTTTGTCGTGTGGCAGGACCAGCAGCAGAACTAAACAGTATCAAGGCCTTGTTTACTACACGATTTGACACCACTGGTGCTACTGCTCGTGGAACCATAAACAACTGCGGCACAGGATATACTCCTTGGGGAACATTCTTAACCTGTGAAGAAAACTGGGCTACCTATTTCGCCATGCCCAAAGGCAGTCAAGCACCAGATGCCCGCATGACGCAGACCAGAGCAAGATATGGTGTTCGTAACTCAGCAACTGCTGCCACTGCTACAACATCAAACACACAGGGATGGCACACAGTTACAGATCAACCAGACACACAATTTAGATTTAGTCGTTGGGATGTCAGCATTAAAGGTGCTACAGAGCGTGACGACTTTCGGAACGAACCACAGACCTTCGGATATATTGTTGAGATTGATCCTACCCAGCCAAACAGTCAACCTGTTAAACGAGTGGCCATGGGAAGGACCGCTCACGAAGCCTGTGTGTTCGGCAAGTTGGAAGCAGGCAAGCCAGTGACATTTTACATGGGTTGTGATAGTCGCAATGAGTACATTTACAAATGGGTAAGCACAAAAACTTGGGATCCTGCTGATTTCGGTGGCGGCACTGCTGCTGGCGACAAGTATCTCAATGATGGTAAATTGTATGTGGCCAAGTTCGCTGCTGATGGCACAGGCATGTGGTTAGAACTTTCAATCACTAATCCTGCTATTGCTAACTATGCAACATTCAAGTTTAACAATCAAGCAGAAATTTATGTGTTCACAAGATTGGCGGCTGATGCTGTAGGTGCTACAAAAATGGATCGTCCTGAGTGGGGTGCTGTGAATCCTGCCAATGGCGAGATTTATTTCGCACTTACAAATAATAATTCTACAAACAGAAATCCAAATACCACTGACGCAGCCAACCCAAGAAGTTATGCTGATCCAGATGGAAAAATGGGTTCAGGCAATCCTAACGGACATATTATTCGTTTTAAGGAAAGTTCAACAGGACTAACATTCCAGTTTGATATTTTCTTATTCGGTTCTGAAGAAGATAACGCTGCCAGTAACATCAGTAAACTCACTGCTAAAAACTCATTCAGTAGCCCAGATGGTTTATGGTTCAGCAAGGCCACTGGTCTATGCTGGATTCAAACCGATGACGGTGCTTACACAGATGAAGTTCATTGTATGTTATTGGTTGCTATTCCAGGACAAGTTGGTGATGGTAAGGCTGTAACAGTTACCAATACCCTAAGTGGTGCTACTAAAGATCAGGCAACATTTGTTGGTGCCGAATTAGGTGAAACAAAG
>RGSB01000136.1 GCA_010032875.1 Actinomycetota bacterium
GCACCCGCTGGTACGAGGTCACCACCGATGTCGCGGTCGGCCAAATGCGGCAGATCGAGTTTCTCGCCGACGAGGAAGGCGACTGGGCCTTCCACTGCCACAAGAGCCACCACACCATGAATGCCATGGGCCACAACGTGCCCACGCTCATCGGAGTTGATCATCGTGGGATCGCCAAGAAGATTAATTCCTTGATTCCTGACTACATGGTGATGGGCGAGCGTGGCATGGCCGACATGACCGAGATGGAAATGCCCATTCCTGACAACACCGCGCCCATGATGACCGGCGAGGGCCCGTTCGGATCGGTCGAGATGGGCGGCATGTTCAGCGTGCTTAAGGTACGTCGTGACCAAAAGCCTGGTGACTACAGCAATCCGGGGTGGTTCAAGCACCCGGAGGGCACGGTGGCGCACGAATACACCGGGCCGCTCGCCGAACCTGCTCGTTTCAAGTCGGAAGGCGGGCAATCCATGCCACGTATCCAGAAACCGCCCACCCCAACGGAAGTGAAGGTGCGCAAACCCAGCAGTGGCCATGAGAACCACTGATCCGCTTTCATTTAACCCAGGAGAAATTGCAATGACCCAGATGACCCGCACCCTTTGGCCCTTGACCTTGATCGCCGCGCTGGCTATGTCCAGTGCCGCGTTTGCCGGTGGCACCCATGCTGGTGGCCACGGACACGGTAGCGACGAGACGGCAATTGGAAAACCCGGCGTGGCCAGCAAGGCCAGCCGAACCGTCACCATCGAGATGACGGACAACATGCGCTACACGCCAGCCGATATTCAAGTCAAGCAGGGCGAGACGGTGCGCTTCATCGTCAAAAACAAAGGCAAGGTCAAACATGAATTGAGTTTGGGTACCCAGCAGGAATTGCTGGAACACCTGGAGCAGATGCGCAAGTTTCCAGATATGGAACACGATGAACCCAGCAAAGTCACGCTGGCTCCTGGAAAGCAGGGGGAAATCGTCTGGCAGTTCACAAAAGCAGGAGCTGTGAATTTTGCCTGCCTGATGCCAGGTCATTACGAGGCCGGTATGAAGGGTCAAACAAGGAGCGCCCCATGTCACGACTGCACTCAATGGCATGTACCACCCGACGCATTTGGCTTGCCGGTATCGGAGTGCTGGCGCTGGCACCTTCGACCATGGTCGCCTACGCCGCACCGGCAATCTTGCAGGTCTGGAAAGATCCCAACTGCGGCTGCTGCAAAGACTGGATTGCGCACCTCGAAAAGAATGGTTTTGCGACCACTGTGATTGACCAAGGCAACAACGCCGCACGCGCACGCCTTGGTATGCCGCAGAAATTTGGCTCTTGCCACACGGCATTGATCCAAGGCTACGTGATTGAGGGTCACGTGCCCGCTGCAGACATCCAACGCCTACTCAAAGAAAAACCCAAAGCCTTGGGACTGGCAGTGCCAGGCATGCCGATTGGGTCGCCAGGCATGGATGGGCCTGCTTACGACAACCGGCGCGATGCGTATCAGGTGCTGTTGATTCAGCGCGATGGCAGCACCACTGTTTTCAACACCTACCCACGAGGATAACCATGAACATTATTCAGAAAATCACCGCCGT
>RGSB01000137.1 GCA_010032875.1 Actinomycetota bacterium
AGTAAAGAACAATCCAAATCGATGCAGTGAACTCAATTACTAATGCAACTGATACATAAAGATATTTAATGGCAAAGAAGTAAAAGGAGGTAACAGCTGATACACCGACAATTCCAAATAAAAGTAAGTCCTTTAACTCATCTTTTCTAGCATGCAACTGCTTCTTACCTTTATAGAGGGCAAATGAAAGAAGGAGAATGGCTGCGCCAGTAATTCTGATTTGAGTTAATCGGAAAGCATCCATATCGGCTTCACGAAGCACTTTCGCTGCTACACCGCCAAGTGCAAATCCCATTGCAGCGGTGATCATTAAGAATTCGGCGCGGTGTTTCACAAGAAGCACCCTACATTAAGAGAGTTATTTAATTAAATTTAAAAGGCACTTTCAGCAATGTTCATAATTTCACCAGTTTCAGACTCAACCACAGCTCTTTCAACTGAGATATGTGGAAGGACTGATCTAACGTCCGGCACAACACTTCACCCACTTGGGGTTGCGGTGGCCTTTGCAGATGCTTTTGCCCTTGCCCTCTACTTTTTACTTGCCGATCGCCTCTCTCAAACTAGAACCTCGCTCTCTTTAATGACTTGGGGAATCGGCATCTCAGCTATTTTTTGGGCGTTGGTTTTGCCGTGGTGGAACTTCCCATTTGAATTCCTATCCAATACCTATCGCTTAGAAGGCAACCTTTCTAACTACAGTGCACCTGGTTGGGCATTAGTTCTCTGGATAATAATTATTGGCACAGTTATTCCTTATCTTTTAACTGTGACCGGCATCCGTGAGTTATCTGCCAGCACTGGCAGTGTGATCGGCATGATTGAACCACTCTTTGCTGGTGCAATCGCTTGGTGGTTATTAAATGAGGCATTTAACACAACACAGTTGATTGGATGTGCAGTACTGCTAGCTGGAATTTATCTAGCTGATAAGGCAAGGTCGCAGGTTAAAGAGTAATGAGCGGCTTTGATGATTTATTTGCAGCAAATACAGAGTTTATTAAAGGGTTTAAATCCCAAGATCTAACTGGTGAAGCTAAAAAAGGTTTAGCAATTGTCACCTGCATGGATTCTCGGATAGATCCGCTTCGAATCGTTGGCATGAGTGCAGGTGATGCCAAGATATTAAGAAATGCTGGAGCAAGAGTCACAGAAGATGTGCTTCGAACCTTAATTCTTGCAACTACCTTGCTAAATGTAAGCAGGATTTTAGTTATGCCACACACTGATTGCAGAATGGCAAGTGGGACGGAAGAGCAAATTCATGCAACGATTCTAGAAAGAAGTGGCATAGATACTAGAAGTGTTGAGATTAGAACAGTTAGCGATCAAATCTCTGCCTTGAAATCTGATTTGGTAAGAATTGAAAAGTTCCCACTTCTGCCAAAAAATATAGAAGTTATTGGTGCTATTTATAATGTTAAGACAGGTGAGTTAAGAAAGATTTAGTTATCTTTAACAAACTCTTTTGGCGCAAAGTTAGCTGCCATATCAGTAAAGCGTGCCAAGTGAAGTTGAGCTGAAACGGTAATAGTTCGAGTTGGTCCATTTCGATGCTTTGCCACGATTAAATCAGCTTCTCCTGATCT